>JAEZDJ010000040.1 GCA_023429565.1 Actinomycetes bacterium | reverse complement strand
TCGTTTGTCTGCTCAAGGATGGCATCGGCGATGGTGTCGCGAAGTTCGTCCTCGCGGATGAAGCGCGTGCCTTCGTCGTTGACCATGAGGTAATCTTCCACGCCCAGCCAGTTGCCGACAAAGGTTGCAACGCCGCCGTTTTGAGGGTCGCCCAAAGGATGTATCTGAACGAGCTCCATATTGCGCAGACCAGCGCCCACGGCCTCTCCCAGTGCCAGACCGTCGCCGGTTGACGAGGAGACGTTTGAAGACGGCATGGTCTCGGTCACGCGTTTGTCGTATTGCATCGCCAACTCCGCGTTGCGGGCATAGCCGCCCGTGGCCAGAATGACAGCTTTGGCCTTCACTTTGACCGGATTGCCACTGGAGCGGCGTACCCCTGTGATGCCGGATACGGCGCCGTTCTCCAAGGAGAGCTCTTCTACCTTGACATCCGTGTAAAGAGTGACGTTGCCGGTTTTGTCGGCGGATTCTTTGAGGCAGGACACATAATAGCTGCCGCCTTGCTCGCCTTTGTGCTCAACCGCAACCGCATGACCGCGTTGCCAGAGACCCCCGATGGCAGTGAAGGGCTCTTTCTCGTATACCAGGCCGTGGCTTTCCATCCAATGTACGGCATCCAAGGCATTATTGGCCAATATATGAACAAGCTCAGGATCTCCCTTTTCATCGCCGCCCTCAAATGTCTGCTGAAAGAACAGGTCAGGAGAGTCGTTGATGCCAAGGGGCTCCTGACGCTCCGGATCGGGGGCATTGAGCGTTCCTTCGCCTGCGTTCGTGTTGCCGCCATAGATGTCCATCTTTTCGAGCATGATCACATTTTTGCCTGCTTCTGCTGCCGTGACTGCTGCGGCGAACGCGGCTCCGCCCGTTCCGACAACGCAAACGTCACATGATTCATCGATTTCCTGGGCGGGTTGCATGCCGGTGTCTGCCTTTTGAAGCGCTTTGACATCGCCTCCCGCCTGATTGACACAGTCGGCAACTGCGGTGGCGAAAGCCATGGAGGACAGTGAGGCTCCCGTGACGGTGTCAAAGTTCAAGCTTTGAGATTGGAGATAGTTTTCTTTGAGAATGTTGATTGCTGCGTCGCCAATATTGCGACTCTCCTCGTGGCTTACTTCGATCATATCGATGGTGTTTTCGCTGAATGTCACGGCGACGGCGATGGTTCCGTTTCGACCTTCCGCGCTCGATTCGTAGGAACCTGCTTTGTAGGCTTGGGCATTGCTGCTGTTTTGAGGCGAGCAGCTGGACAAGCCGAATGCCGCCAAAGCCATGGTTGCGGCGCTGCTGCAGATGAACTGACGACGATTCATCTGAAGACGTGCGCGAACATCCTGATCGATGCGGTTCATGGCTTGATTCATGCGCTCATATGCTGCAGTCTCATTGGGGTTTCGAATCATTTTTCCTCCTTGATTGGCGGTTCCCTTCCCTTGGCATCAGACAACTTGTGCCCTATGCCCCTGTGCTACGCATGCGGAATGGGCGTTGGAGGGGGGGTGAAGACTGTCCGTTCCGTACGCGCGACGAGTTCCATCATGTCCGAGGGGGTTCGAGCCGAACAGTACACGAGTGGTGTGTTTTTGCAGGTTGGCTTATGACACGAACCGGGTGATTGGTTCTTTTTTGATTCGGGGACATCCGAGCGACGTCTCTATTGTATGCTTGGTACAGGGACCTTGCCGAACAAGGGAGCTACCTCTGTGCCGAAAGTCCCTTGAGGATCAGATCAGGCATATGAATGCGAACGTCCGATCATGAAGCGTCGTCTTTTCTGCTGGTGCGGACAATATGATTGGGATTTGAAGAGATATTTGGGATGTTTCGCTTTATCGATCGGTTATTAAATCAAGAATATCCTGTTTGCTGTGAACATTGAGCTTCGCATAGATGTGCTTAGAGTGCGATCGCACCGTATTTTCTGAAATGAACAGGTTTTCAGCAATATAACTTTTCGACCTCCCCTTGCTTAGCAGTTGAAGAACTTCAATTTCACGGGCTGATAAACCATTGGCGCTTCCAAGAATCTGACAGTTTTCGTCGATGCTTGCAAACATGGTTTGCTCCGAGCGGGGAGCGTCAAGGTCGGCAAAGATGCGCCGCTGTGAAAAATTTCCCTCATTCAAAGCAAATACCGCCGCGAGTGTCAGGAGATAGGCGAGAAATATAAGCACGCTTGATCCCATTGTATGGAAGCTTTCTATCTGGCCTCCAATTTTTCCGAGAGCAAAGGGAAGGGAATAGGCAATCCATCCTGATCCAAAAATGACATAAGGTGAAGTCTGGGAATGATGGGCTACATCGGCGAGCATGGTCCAAAACAGCATGACGACAAGGGTTTGAGCAATCGACACGAATACGAGTGCCCATCCAGCCCATTGGGGTCCGATGACTGGCAGGAAAAAGAGGCCTGTAGCGGTGAAGAGCAGGATGGTTCGCCAAAGGCTGGAAAACCGCAGCAGGCCTCCTTTTGCGAAAACCCACCACAATACTACAAGCGCCACAACCACTTCTGCCCCATGGTGCGTGGCTGTCAGAAGGGGAAGTGGCGTAGGAGCGGCTTGGATCGGCATACCTTGAATCATGCCGATAATTAAACTATAAACTGCAACGCCAAGAAGTATTTTCCAAGGGATCGAAGTGGGATTCTCTTCGTAGAACAGCTTTGGTGCACAATCGACGGAAGGCTGGTGATCCTTTGCTCGTCTCGCCAGCATCGTCGATAGAAACGGCAGCAGCATCAAGGTGATGGCGGCGGGTATCTCAGACATCAAGTCGATGGGGATCTTGAGAAGCGATCCTGCGGCCATTGCGCAAAAGATGTAGGCTATGGCATTTCGTATGTCGAGATGCGCATAGAATGGTGCCCATTGAAGATACATCCAGGCAATGCCGACGCCTGCAACTGCAGCAGAGATTACCGTGCCCGTTGCTCCAGCAACGGGCATTGGTATCACGAGTGGAAGCGTGGCCGCCGCTTGCATGGCCGCAAGGGGCCAGTCGATTTTTGTTGCTAGATTGCTCGCCTTGCCTTTCCGGGCTAGAAGCATCACGAAAAGCATGAAAAGCGATAAGGCTGTGTAAAGGGGGACTGCGACAATAATGCCTCCGAAATCCAAGCCTCCGCGATGAGCCACGCAATAGATCCATATATGGGGGACGCAGATTCCTATATATGAAACATCAAATTTATCCAAGACATAAGGCAATCGAATTCCGTCAACCACATGCTTTTTCGCCACCATTCCCTCCCCTTCGCGCGCATTCATGCGACCTATTCTAAACGTTTGAAGGGAGTCAATTCCACGGGAAGGTGGAACTGCTTTTTCTAGGGTGCGCTTGTCGGTTCCGAGTTTTTTGCGACTGACTACCCGCGCAGCCGTGGCGTCACAGGCCTCTCTTCGGCAATGTGGCGGCGTCGGGGTCGGCTTTGACGATTTGCACGATGGCGGCAATCAGCGAGATGCCGCAGGCGATCCATACGACAAGCGCCGTTTGGTGGCAGTGCATGTCGGCATTGCCGCACAGGCCGATGCCGAGGGGCGATGTCAGCGCAATGACGACAAGGGCGGATACGGCGGTGGTGATCGCTGCGGTGCGCCGCCCTTCCTTCGATGATCCTATCAGGGCAAGCACTGATGTGACGATGCCGATGATCCCAACGAAAGACGTGGCTATGAAGGTCCAGTGACACTTCATGGGCACGGTGGCTCCTGCCGCCGTTTCGATGGCCATGGAGCATCCTCCCATGAATGTTGAAGCTCCCACAACGGCCAGCATCCCCGCAAGCGCCACCGCGGAAAGCGCTATCCAAGTCCGTTTCCCCATTGCTGCGTTCCCCTTTCGGAATTATTTCTGACAACGGTTAGTATCATACTGCATATAGTAGTCTTAAGCTATCATCAATTGAAGAATGCGAAGGGAAGCCAGGCAGCGGATCTCGCTTGGCTTTCGGCTGGATGGCAAGGCTTTTTGCACGTTTGGCATTTCTGTAAGAAGCGCGTCGCAATAAACAGTTTTCCCCGTTGAAAACTCCCTGAAACATTTCGCCGTTAATTTGGTAATAGCAAGTTGACTGTGTGTTTTCAAGCGGTGTCGTGCTATCGTGTCCCGATGGATGGAACGTGGTGGCTGTCGCGGCATTGGAGACACTGCCTCTGCAAGCGACGAGTGAGGAGCAATACCTTATGGCGAAAGTTTCGGAAATCTATGGCTCGCTGGTGTTCAACGAGCACACGATGCAGGAGCGGCTTCCCTCCGCGACGTACAAAAACCTGCTCAAGACCATCGAAGGTGGCAAGCCCCTTGACTTGGACGTGGCCAACGTCGTGGCGCATGCCATGAAGGAATGGGCTATCGAGCTGGGCGCCACGCACTACACGCACTGGTTTCAGCCGCTTTCCGGCATAACGTCAGAAAAGCATGACAGCTTCCTTGACCCTTGCAGTGACGGACGGGCCATCATGAGCTTCTCCGGCAAGGAACTCATTCAAGGTGAGCCTGACGCTTCCAGCTTTCCCTCCGGCGGCTTGCGCGCGACGTTTGAGGCGCGCGGTTACACCGCTTGGGATCCCACTTCCTATGCCTTCATCAAGGACGAAGTCCTTTGCATTCCCACCGCGTTCTGCAGCTATACCGGTGAGGCGCTCGACAAGAAGACGCCCCTCCTGCGCTCCATGAGTGCCATCGAAGAGCAGGCGAACCGCGTGTTGACCCTGTTTGGCGAGCCTCGCCAGCGCGTGGTGACCACCGTCGGTTCCGAGCAGGAGTATTTCCTCATCTCAGAGAAGGACTACGCCAAGCGCCAAGACCTCATCATGACGGGACGCACGCTGTTCGGCTATGCGCCCTGCAAGGGCCAGGAGCTCGAAGAGCATTATTTTGGCGCCATCCGCCCGACCGTCAACGAGTTCATGAAGGAACTCGACGATGAGCTGTGGAAGTTGGGAATCCCTGCCAAAACGAAGCATAACGAGGTCGCGCCGGCTCAGCACGAGCTTGCTCCCATTTTTGCGAACAGCAATCGCGCCATTGACGCGAATCTTCTCACGATGGAGAAGATGCGTCTGCTCGCCTCGCATTACGGCCTTGTCTGTCTGCAGCATGAGAAGCCCTTTGAGGGAATCAACGGCTCGGGCAAGCACAACAACTGGTCCATCTCGGCCGGCAAGAAAAACCTGCTCGATCCAGGCGAGAGCCCCATGGAGAACCTGCGCTTCCTGGTGTTCCTGACCGGCGTCATCCAGGCTGTTGACGAATACCAGGAGCTGCTGCGCATGTCTGTGGCTTCGGCCGGCAACGACCATCGCCTGGGCGCGAATGAGGCGCCGCCCGCGATCATCTCCATCTTCCTTGGCGATGAGCTGGGAGCCATCGTGGATGCGCTTGTCGATGGGCATGAGTACACCAGTGCCGAGAAGGTCGCCATGGACCTGGGCGTCGCGGTGCTGCCAAACTTCTTGCGCGACAACACGGACCGCAATCGCACCAGCCCCTTCGCGTTCACCGGCAACAAGTTCGAATTCCGCATGCCGGGATCTTCCGTGAACCTGTCCGATGCGAACATGATTTTGAACGCGGCCATGGCGAAGAGCCTCAAGGAGTTCGCCGATGCCATGGAGGGCAAGTCGAACGGGGAGTTCGAAGCTGCCGCCATCGCTTACATCAAAGGCGTGCTCGTCGACCACCAGCGCATCATCTTCAACGGGAACGGCTACTCTGAGGAATGGCCCATCGAGGCCGAAAGACGTGGCTTGGCAAATCATCGCACCACCGCCGATGCGCTGCCGTGCTATGTCGATCCCAAGAGCATCGCCCTCTTCGAGGAATTCGGTGTGCTTTCCGAGACCGAGGTCCGCAGCCGCTATGAAGTGAAGCTGGAAAAGTACAACAAGCTCATCAACATCGAGGCTCGCACGATGAAACGCATGGTGCGTCGGGCCTATTTGCCCGTCATCAACGACTATGCCGCTGAAGTCGCCAGCAACATCACGACCATCAAGGCTGCATCTGCTGGCGCCGACTTGAGCCAGCAAGAGGAATTGCTCCAGAAGCTTCTGGCGGGCGCCAAGGAGATCAGCTCTCAGCTGGCGGCTTTGGACGAGGCCCATCACGCCTGCGTTGCCGTCGAGGACGAGCAGGAGCAGGCCAACGAGAACGCCCATACGACTCTGCCCATCATGGACAAGCTGCGCGCAGCCGTCGATGCCATGGAAATCGTGGTCGATCGTGACCGGTGGCCGGTTCCCACCTATAACGACATTCTGTTCTACGTGTAAGAAGCTCTTGGCGGCACCGTCCCGGCTCAGCTGGTTTGCCGGATGGTGCCGCCCCCCACGACGGTGTCGCCGTCGTAGAGCACGATGGCCTGGCCGGCTGCGCACGCATCGTGCGGTTGGTCGAAGGTCACTTCAAGCGTGTCGTCCCCGGTTTGCACGGCCCATGCCTCTGCTGCGGATGACCGGTATTGAGTCTTGACCGCCACGCGCACCGGCTCTTCCATTTTCTGGATCGAAATGAGATTGATGTTGTCGGCCGTGACGCGGGTGACCTGCGCTTGGCTTCTCGTTCCCACGACAAGCGTGTTGGTGTCGGCGTGCTTGGCGCACACGTAGAGGGGTTCAGGGAAGGCAAGGCCCAGGCCCTTGCGCTGTCCGATCGTGTAGTGCGCGATGCCTCGATGCTCTCCCATCACCTTGCCCTCCCCGTCAACGATGGGCCCAGGCTCAAAGGGGTTGACGGAGGCGTCTCCCTGCTCCTTCTGAGCGAGCCTTCCTTCGATGAATGCCGCATAGTCGCCGTTGGGCACGAAGCAGATGTCCTGGCTTTCGCGCTTGTCCGCCGTGACGAATCCTGCCGTGCGAGCGAGGGCCCTCACCGCTGGCTTGGTGAGGCCTCCGAGGGGAAACAGCAGATGGGCGAGATCCTCTTGAGATGCGTTATACAGCACGTAGCTCTGATCCTTGGCGGGGTCCACTCCCTTTTTCAGCAGATATCGGCCAGTCTCCGGGTCGTAGTCGCGCTGCGCGTAGTGGCCGGTGGCAACGTAGTCGAATCCAAGCTCGCGACGGCGCTTCTGAAGCGCGTCGAATTTGACGTAGCGATTGCAGTCGATGCAGGGATTCGGCGTCTCTCCGCGAAGGTAGCCTGCGCAGAACCGGTCCATCACGCCAGAGCCGAAGGACCGACTGAAGTTGAACACATAGTGGGGTATGCCGAGGGTGTGGGCGACTTCGCGCGCGTCGCCGATATCCTCGAGCGAACAGCAGGCGCTTGCGCTGACGATCCCCGCATCCTCGTTGCTGAACAGCTTGAGCGTGGTTCCTGTGACGTCGTAGCCGCCGTCAATCAAGAGCAATGCGGCCACGGAGCTGTCGACGCCTCCGCTCATTGCCGCGAGGACGCGCTCCTTTGCCACGTTGTCGCTGGCGGGTTCTTCCCGGTGATGACTGTTCGGTTGGGTTCCCATGGCTCGTCAGATGCAGTCGGCGAATCGGATGTCGGGCCACAGGCCGTCGCCATCCTTCTCGATTCGCAGGTGGGCGGGCGGCTTGGGGCGTGCGGCGCGAGGCGAGGAGTCTCCGATTTCCCGCGTGTGTTCGGCCTCGCGAACCAGCGACGAGAATATGCAGCCCATCTGCTTCTCGTCGGCAAAGAATTCGGGATGCCATTGCACGCCCATGATGAATGAGCGGTCACGCACCTCGACTGCCTCCACAAGTCCGTCGGGCCCATAGGCGGTTGCGTCAAGCAGGGGAGCGAGGTCGCGCACTCCCTGGTGGTGTATTGAGTTTGTCGCCAAGCGTTCTGCCTTGAGGATGCTGCCGAGCTTGGAGGCTCGAACGATGTTCACGAAATGCGTGGGCTTGTCGTAATCGCCCTTTTGCCAATGGTTCGGCTTGTCTTCCGTGCCTTCCGCGTCCGAGAACTGGTCGGCGAGGTCAAGATGGAGCGTTCCCCCAAAGAACACGTTGATCATCTGCATGCCTCGGCATATGCCAAGCAGAGGGATGTCGAACTGATAAGCATAGCTCAAGATGAGGCTCTCGACCTCTTCGCGCTCTGGAGTGAGTTCCGAGAGCTTGTCCGATGTGGCGGTTTCGCCATAGCGCTCCGGATTGATGTCATGTCCGCCGGTTAAGAGAAAGCCATCGATCAAGGGCAGCAGCGTTTCGTAAACGCGGATGTCGTGGGCCAGCGGCAGCATGAGGGGGGCGCCTCCCGCTGCGACGACGGCTTCCACGTATCGATCGGATACGCGAAGCAACTGCTCCGACGGAATGTGCGTCGGCACGATTGCGATGACGGGTAAGGCGGTCGTTCCGCTCAAGGGGTACCGATCCCTTCTTGATCGAAGTGTGCTTGCGTTTCCGATGAGGGACCCAAGGTTTCGCCGGAATAAATCCTACTATAACACTAGGTAATATCTTTTGCAGCGTTCTTGGCCTATATCTCCCAACACCACACAGGTTGCTGATCCTTGGTCCTGATGCTGAGCTCCTGGCTCTTCAAGCTCACTCGCGTGTGCGGGGGAATCGACTCGGTGAGAAATGCGCTGCCTCCGATTATGGACCCCTTGCCTATGATGGTTTCTCCGCCGAGAACGCTTGCGTTCGCGTAGATGGTGACATCGTCTTCGATGGTGGGGTGGCGCTTGACGCCCCGCAGCATCTGGCCGCCTCGTGTTGAGAGGGCTCCCAGCGTCACGCCCTGGTAGAGCTTCACATGATCCCCGATCGTGGTCGTTTCGCCGATGACCACTCCCGTGGCGTGATCGATGAAGAAGTATTCGCCGATGACGGCCCCTGCGTTGATGTCCACTCCCGTCCCGCTGTGGGCGTATTCGGTGAGGATGCGAGGGATGAGCGGCACGTCTTGGGAGTAAAGTATGTGAGCGACGCGGTAGACGAAGATGGCGTAGAGGCCCGGGTAAGAAAAGATGATCTCTTCCTTGCTTTGAGCGGCGGGATCGCCGTCGAGAGCAGCCTGCACGTCGGTGAGGAGCGTGCGCTGCACGTCGGGCAGCTGATCGAAGAAAAAGGTGCAGACTTCGGCAGATCGCTGAGTGATGTCCTCGAGATCCATGGTGTCGCCGTCGCGGAAGTCGAAAGCGGCCACCAGCTGAGTTCTCAGGGTCTGCTCGATGCGGATGAGTGTGTCTCCAATGAAATAGTCGGGGCTGGTCGCTCCTGTGAGTGATTCTGTTCCAAAGTAGCCGGGAAACACTACGCGGCGAATGTCCTTCAGCATCTCCGTCAGGGCTGTTCGGCTGGGAAAGCGTCGACTGGGTTTCGTGAAGAATATCTCGTCTGCCTCATAATTCTTCGCTATGCCCTCAACGATACGTTCCAGGTTGTCTCCAAACATCGCATCTCCTCGTCTGCTGCGCTGCAGTGGTTGCAGTCAAGCAAATAATATAAGAACGCTCGGTGATGTCAACTCGCCACGGGGGCTCGCTGGATGAAAACGCCGGGTTCTGGGGTGCCGACGGCCGGTCGGGGAGCTGTGGTATCATGGCACTGCGCGGACGAGACGCCGTTCCTTCCGTCGTTCGTCCAAACATCCTCGCTCTTGATCTCCCGTTTGCGAATAGAGGTTGCCATGAAGATATCCACGAAGGGTCTGTACGCAGTGCGCTTCATGCTGTATCTGACCGAGCGCGGCAGCGCAGAGCCCGTTTCCCTGAAGGACGTTTCCAAGGCCTGTTCCATATCCAAGAAATACCTTGAGCAGATTGTCCCCAATCTTGTGGTGGCCAAGCTCGTGAGGTCGGTGCGGGGTGCTGCCGGCGGCTATCGTCTGGCAAAGCCGGCATCCAGCATCACGCTGCTCGACGTCTTGCGCGTCACCGAGGGAAGCCTTGCCCCTGTCCCTTGCCTGCAGGACGAGGAGCTCGATTGCACGCTGCCTGCTCCCTGCCTGGAGATAGAGGTATGGAAGGGATTGAATGACCTGGTCAATGACTATCTGGCCGGCATCACCCTGCAGGAGGTCGTTGATCGTGAGTCCGTCGTGGCAGCGGACAGCTATTCCATTTAGCGGCGGTCGGATTGCCGAGGGCGCTGTGCTTCCCCTGTCTCGATCCGCCCTGGTTATAGGATGGTCCGATAATCTGGCTTCGAAAACTTGAATACCAAAAAAATACCAGTTCAGATATGCCTTTGTGGAAAGAAGAAAACCATCTTTCCACAAAGGGCCGCATTGCTCTCCGAAATACCATAGCGATTCTGTATGATTTAACCGTGCTCAGTTGGAGGAATCGCAAGACAGGGAGAATGCTTCATGACGCTACAGCAGCTTCGCTACTTTATCGCCGTCGCCGAAAGCGGCTCAATCAGCGCTGCCGCCCACGCTCTCTTCGTCTCCCAATCGAGCCTCTCGGTTGCCGTCAAGGATCTTGAGCAAGAAACCGGAGTGATTGCCTTCGAACGCTCAAATCGGGGCATCACGCTCACCGGCGAAGGCGTGGAGCTTTTGGGGTTTGCCCGCCAGGTGGTGGAACAAGCCGATCTCATGGAGAGGCGATACAGCCACATCGGCTCCATCTTGCCGCAACGCCTCGCCATTTCCACGCAGCACTACGCGTTCAGCGTGGAGGCGTTTCTCGAGTTCGTGGCCGAGAGCGAAGGCGATGACTATGATTTCATCCTGCGTGAGACCCGCACGGGCGAAATCATCGACGACGTGAAGGACTTTCGAAGCGACGTGGGCATACTGTATCTGAGTGCTTTCAATGAACGGGTGCTGGGCACGGTGCTCGTGGATGCCGGCCTCAGGTTTACTTCCCTGTTTCATGCCCAGCCTCACGTGTTCGTCGGGGAGGGCCATCCCCTTGCCGCGCGGAGGACCCTCAATATCGAGGATTTGGCCGACTATCCCCGCTATTCGTTCGAGCAGGGATCGGCTAACTCGTTTTACTATTCGGAGGAGCCCCTGGCCGAGCTGCCCCATAAGAAGAAGATCGTCATCAGCGATCGCGGCACGCTTTCCAACCTGCTCGTTCACCATGATGGCTACACCATATCCACGGGGGTGCTGTCCAGCGAGATGCACGCGGGGATTGCGGCGGTTCCTCTTGAGACGGAGGAAAGGATGTAAGTCGGCTATGTGGTTCATGCCGATCGGCAGCTGAGTGCCCTCGCCCAGCGCTACGTTGAGAAACTTCAGCTTTTTATCGAAAGCTATCAGCAACAATATGCCGAATTGTGAGAGGATGCACGAGGGAACGGGCATCTTCCTGGAGTGTGCGAATCGTCTGGCGAGTGAATATGGCATTAATTGAAAAATCAATATTGACAAAACCTATAAGTTAAGTAGGATTTACGGTATCGGAAATGGATTGGGCTCGCGAGTCGGGCAGCATGTGGGAACCGCCTCCTCGTACCGGCCCGCCGGACAAGAGAAAGCAGGCACGTCATGGCAATTCACAAGAATGTCTCGGAACTCATCGGAGGCACCCCCCTCGTCGAACTCTCCAACTTCGAGAAGAATCATGATCTGAAGGCGACCGTCGTCGGCAAGGTCGAGCTGTTCAACCCTGCAGGTTCGGTGAAGGACCGCATTGCCAAGTCCATGATCGACGTGGCGGTGGAGGCTGGAAAGATCGATGAAGACACCGTCATCATTGAGCCCACATCGGGCAACACGGGCATCGGGCTTGCCGCCATTGCCGCAGCTCGCGGCAATCGGCTCATCATCACCATGCCCGAGACCATGTCGGTCGAGCGTCGCAACCTCATGAAGGCCTATGGCGCCGAGCTTGTCTTGACGGACGGATCCAAGGGCATGAAGGGCGCGATCGCCCGCGCGACGGAGTTGTCCGAAGAGATTCCCAATTCCTTTATTCCCAGCCAGTTCACGAATCCTGCAAATCCTGCCATCCACGAAGCAACCACGGGACCTGAGATCTGGGCTGATTCTGACGGCAAGGTCGACATTCTGGTCGCGGGCGTCGGGACGGGCGGGACGGTCAGCGGTGCCGGCGCCTACCTGAAAAAGCAAAACCCGGATGTCAAGGTGGTTGCCGTCGAGCCGGCTGGTTCCCCGGTGCTGTCCGAAGGCCATCCTGGGGCCCATAAGATTCAGGGCATTGGGGCCGGTTTCGTGCCCGACACCCTGAACACCGACATCTATGACGAGGTCATCGCCATTTCTGACGAAGAGGCATTCGCTACTGGCCGTGAGCTTGCCGCAAAGGATGGCCTGCTGGTGGGCATCTCTTCGGGTGCAGCCGTGGCTGCGGCGGCCAAGCTGGCACAGCGGCCCGAGAACGAAGGAAAGACCATTGTCGCCATCCTGCCGGATACCGGCGAGCGCTACCTGTCCACCGCCATGTTTGACTTCTCGTAGCGTTCTTTCCCGGATGGTTCCATCCGGGTCATGCAGGGCACGGCGCCACCGTCGGCAAGATCGCGGTGAATGTCGTGCCCTTTTCTTTTGAGCTTTCTACGGACAGCATGCCTCCGTGCTCTTCCGCAACTGCGAAGGCGATTGCGAGGCCAAGCCCGTAGCCTCCGTCTCGCGTGCGTGCCTTGTCGGCCCGATAGAAGCGGTCGAACACATGGGGCAGGTCTTCGGGCTCGATGACCGGGCCCGAGTTATGCACGGTCAGGGCGATGTCCTTCTGATTTCGCTTCAGCCCGACATGCACCTCCCCGCCGGTTCCGGCATACTTGCAGGCGTTGTCGACAAGCGTGATGATCAGGCGATGCAAACGTGATTCGTCTCCCTGCACGCCAAGGTTTCCGGCAATGTCCGAAGAAAGGGACACCCCGCGCTCAAACGCCACCGACTCGAACTGAAGCAGGCTGCCCTCCACGAGACCGGACAGGTCCACCTGCTCGTGTGCTGGAGCCATTTCTTCTTCGTCGAGCCGAGCGAGGAGGAGCAGGTCGCCGACAAGCTCCTGCATTCGTTCCGCCTCCGCCTGGGTGCCTTCGACCCACTGGCTCTGACTGGCAATGGACCGCTCTGGGTGCTCCAGCAGGATGGACGAGTTTGCGAGAATGACCGTGAGCGGCGTCTTGAGTTCGTGCGACGCATCGGCGACGAATCGCTTCTGTTGCGTCCAGGCGTGTTGGACCGGTTTCAGCGCCCATCGCGAGAAGAAGAGGTTTACCACGAGGAAAACGAGCAGCGCTCCAATTCCCACTCCAGCGAGCGTCAGGGCGAGGGTCTGCCATCCCGAAGCCGACGTCCTGTCGGCAAAGGCGAGATAGGTCCCGGTGGCGTCCGTCCGCTTCACGTAATAGAGGCCTGAGCCATCGAGCAAGCCCGATCCGTCTTCCTTGTTGGAAAGTTCATCGGTGGCCTGTTCGAGAACGTCTTCCGCGATCGATGCCGTCGTGGTGTCGGTCAGGGCTTCCAGGGTGCCGTCTTCGGCTTCCCGATACACGGCAACGGGGATGAAGCGGGAGTTCTGGGTCTTTCCGCCAATCTGGAACGGGGCGTTGCCTTCCGTCCCCTCTTCGGAGCGGTCTTCGGTCGGCACGTTTTCCCGTTCAGAATTCTCCGTCTGTCCGATGCTTGAGCGCGGATCCTTCATTTCCTGCGCGTTGCGGTTGATCGAGCTGTTCAGGGCCGCGTAAACGTCTCCCTCCGCCTGCTGGTGGCTGATGACGCAGATGGCGGTGAACACCGCCGCCAACACAATGGCAACGGTGCCCATGTTGAGTGCAATGAACTTGACGCGCAGCTGTTTCAGCATGGCTCGCCCCTTTCGGCCGTGAGGCGATAGCCGGCTTTCCGCAGCGTCTCGATGCGGGTTCTGGAGCCGAGGAAGTCAAGTTTCTTGCGGAGGAACGACACGTATGCTTCCACATTGTTGTCTTCGGCGCTCGACTCGATGCCCCAGACTTTCTCGATGAGAAGGTCTTTCGACACCACCTGCCCATGATTTGCCATCAGCACCTTCGCAAGGGAGAACTCTTTGAAACTGAGATGGATGGATTTTGCCCCGCAGGCGAGGTCAAAGCTTTCCAGGTTCAGGGACAGGTCGGCGAATTCTAGCTTTTCGAAAATGATTTCTCCTTGCCGCCGTCCGAGTGCTCGCAGATGGGCCAGGAGCTCCGCCGGTGAGAAGGGCTTGGTCATGTAATCGTCAGCGCCGCTGTCGAGTCCCGTGATTTTGTCCGGCACGGCATCTCTTGCGGTCAACAGCAGGACAGGGGTGCTTATCGAGTGTCGCCGCAGTTCGGCAACGACGGAAAACCCGTCCATTTTTGGAAGCATGACATCGAGGACAATTGCATCATATTGCCCGCTCGCGGCCCAGTCGCGTCCCGACACCCCGTCATGGACGACATCGGTGTCGTAGCCGTTTTCCTCGAGGATGTGGCCAAGGGCTTGAGCCAGGCGCACATCGTCTTCGACGATCAGTATCCTCATGATCGCTGCCTTTCCTCTGCGTTTGTGCCTCGCTTTCTCCATTGTAGGCGCTTCCCTGAAAACGACCTGAAAGAACAACGGAAAACCGTTCGATCCAGCAGGCCTTTCAGGGAACTTTCAGGATGTGGAGATAGGATTTCAACCAGAGACCGAGGGCGTGGTGCTTCTTTTGTGCACGCACCCTGCCGAAAAGGGAAAGGATTGACCCATGGAAACCTTCACTGACGTGTTCGAACGAAAAGAGATCAAATACCGTCTGTCCACATGTCAGCATCAAGCGATGGTCGCCGCGCTTGCCGGCATCATGGTGCCGGACGAATTTGGCTGCACGCCGATTGTCAGCGTGTACTTCGACACGCCGACTCGCTCGCTTATCGACCGGTCTTTGGAGAAGCCGGTGTACAAGGAGAAACTGCGGCTGCGCAGCTACGGTGCGCCCCATGAGGAGGATCGGGTTTTTGTGGAGCTCAAGAAGAAATTCGAGGGCATCGTGTACAAGCGCCGGGTGGGGATGTCCTACGCGGCGGCACGCGCGTATCTCGGTGGCCTTTCGTACGAAAAGGCCTGTGCACAGTATCCTCTGCCCGATCCGGGCATGGCGTCAGAATCCCTTGCCTCCCGCAGCTTTCAGATCGCCCGCGAGATAGACCGGTTCATCGTTCACCACCGCCCTCTACGCTCCTCGATGGTCATTGCCTGCAGACGCACGGCCTATCGGTTGATGGATACGCCTGGGCCGGGGTGCGAGATGGAGGACGTGCGCATCACCTTCGACGAGGAGGTGGCCTATCGCGACCTGTTTTCTCCGAATCCCGCAGGCCCCTCGCATCCCCTGATGGAAAAGGGCCAGGCCATCATGGAAATCAAGTCAGCCGGACCGTTTCCCTTGTGGCTTGTGCAGGCGCTGGATGCTTGCCAGGCGTATCCCTCGTCGTTCTCTAAGTACGGAGAGGCGTATCGTGCTTGCGCGAGCGCACAGAAGGCCCAAGGCGGTAAGGCTGTGGCGGCGTCGCGCGCCGAGGGCAGCCCGTTTGCCTCGAACCTCGGCCACTTCGACACCAACCTCGCTGACCAGAGGAGCCACGAGGCCGTTCGGGCGGAAGCGGAGGAAAAGGGAGAATGCCTGATGTCGGGCACGCGCGACGTGCGCCGTCGGCGCTTCTCGGCGCCCCGGCACGCTGTGAAGAATGGAGGCCGTTGTGCTTGATGCAACCTTGAGCTCACTCTTTGGAACGACTGATTCGCTGGTCTCCAACGTGTCAACCGTGGACTTCCTTCTGTGCTGCCTCGCTTCCATCGTGCTTGGGGCGGCGGTTGCGGCGATCTACATGTTTCGCCACACCTACTCGAAAAACTTTGTGGTCACCCTCGCGTTGCTTCCGCTCATCGTCCAAATGGTCATCACGCTGGTGAATGGCAACCTTGGTGCGGGAATCGCCGTCATGGGCGTGTTTAACCTGGTGCGTTTCCGCTCCATTCCCGGCAGCGCGAAGGACATTGGAAGCGTGTTCTTGGCCATGGCCATCGGCTTGGCGACGGGAATGGGATTTATCATGCTGGCGGTGCTGTTCACCATCATCGTCGGCATCGTGAATGTGGGCTATGTGCTCTCGCCATTCGGTCGACAGAAGGAGCCCGAAAAGACGCTTAAGATAACCATTCCGGAGGATCTTGAGTACGACGGCGTCTTCGACGAGGTGCTCAAGCGTTACACCGACGAATACGAATTGATTGAGACTCAGACGACGAACATGGGCAGCCTGTTCCTTTTGGAATATGCGGTTCGGATGAGGCAGCAGGGGCTTGAAAAGCGCATGATAGACGAGCTGCGCTGCCGGAACGGCAACTTGAAGATATCCTGCGGCAAAGCGGCGGCCAGCAAGGATGTGCTCTGATGAGGGCGCAGTGGATCGCGCCATGGGTCGTCGGACTCATCGCGATGCTCGGGCTGTTTGGGTGCTCGTCCGTCGACGTGTCAGAGGTGGTCGATGGCTCGTCCAGCGAAACCCAATCCACCTCTTCTGAATCTGACTTTTCCACCATCGCGGCGTCCTTCGATGCGTCGATGCTTGATCTGGACTACAGCAACCGCGACCAGGATGCCTCCTATGACGAAGCGTCGGCGACCCATATCTCCCTTTCCGGATCGACCGCGTCCGTCGACGGGTCAGGAGCAACGGTCGACGGGTCTGTGGTGACGGTTGCGCAGGAAGGCGTCTACGTGGTGTCCGGATCGCTTGACGACGGGCAGCTGGTCGTTGAGGCGGCGGACGACGCGAAGGTTCAGCTGGTGCTGGACGGCGCAGCCATCCATAACGATGATGGTCCCGCGATCTTTGTGAAACAGGCGGACAAATGCTTCGTCACGCTTGCCGCGGGAACCGCCAGCACGCTGACCGATGGTGCCGGCTATGTGTTGGAAGACGATTCGGACGAGCCCTATGCCACGCTGTTCAGCCGGGCTGATCTCACACTGAACGGAACAGGGACGCTGCAGGTCACCGGGTCGTACCGCCACGCCATCTGTTCGAAAGACGACTTGGTCATCACCGGAGGCACCTACGTGGTGGATGCGGTCGAGGATGGTTTGCGCGGGCGCGACTGCGTGAAGATACAAGACGGCGACGTGTCGGTCACGGCTGGTGGCGATGGCATCAAATCGAACAATGACGGCGATGAGACGCGCGGATTCGTGTCCATCGACGGAGGCGCGGTTGACATCACGGCTGGCGATGACGGCATCCAGGCGGTCACCTACCTCCGCGTGGCCGGTGGCAAGCTGGACGTGGAGGCGGCCGATGACGCCTTCCATTCCGATCTGGAACTGCTGCTTTCTGGTGGCGAGATGACGGTGGAGGCCGGCGATGACGCGTTCCATGCCGAGACGAAGCTGGTTGTCGACGGGGGGACGGTCGATGTTTCCGGTTGCTATGAGGGCTATGAAGCCGAGAAGATCTACGTGAATGGCGGCAGCACGCACATCGTGGCCACCGACGATGCCGTCAATGCTTCAGCCGCCGATTTGACGGGCGATGCCGAAGGGGGTGCCGAGGCTTCTGCGCCCGAGGGCTTTGCTGCCGGAGGAGCGCCGGGAGAAGCTGAGGGAGCCCCCAGCGGCGGAGAGGCTCCTGCTGGTGCTGGCGAGGGAGGCATGAACGAGAACGAGCTCAATGGGGGCGCGCCCGACAACGCGTTTGCCGAAGGCGCCGGCACGGGCGGCATGACCATGGGCGACGAGAACTGCCTGATCCAGATGAATGGAGGCTCCCTTGTCCTCGATGCGGAAGGAGATGGCGTCGACAGCAATGGAAGCGTGGAGGTCACGGGAGGCGTGCTCCTGGTAAACGGTCCCTCAAGCAGCAATGACGGAGCCTTCGACTATGACCTGGAAGCCACCGTCACGGGAGGCACGGTGCTCATGGTGGGGTCAACGGGCATGGCTCAGAACTTCACCTGTGGAACGCAGCCCTTCTCGTTCTCTTCAGTCAGCGGAAGCGCAGGACAGAGCGTCGCTGTCGTGGATGGCGAGGGGACCGTGGTGGCCTCTCTCACGTCTGCAAGGCAGTTCGGCATGGTTCTGGCCTCGAGTCCCGCGTTTGTCGAAGGAGGCAGCTACTCGATTGTCGTCGGAGGCGTCGTGTCTGACGCAGACGCTGACGGATACGCCGAGGGCGGCGCCGTGGACGGGGGTTCTGCCACGGATGCCCAGGCATCAACCACGGCCTCCGGCGGCGTGGGCGGTTTGGGATCTGACGGCAATCCTCTCGGGGCCGGGCAGGGGGGTGACGTCCAGCGCAGCGGGCGCGGAACCATGAGGTAGCCCATGCACTTGGTCAGGCCCCGTTCAAAAACGGATGGGCCTGACCTGTCTGCAGGCGCGAGATGCGGCCATTTCGGACGGATTGTCCCGCGCCTTGCGCCAGTCTGTGTTGAAAAACGTTCCCTTCGCCGGAAAGGGCGCTTTGCTTTAGCCGATTGGAGTACAATGATCGGACTGAAAAACGTGGAGAGCAAAGCGCACATCAGGAAGCATGCGCCAGGGTTTGAAGGCCAGCGAGAAGGGATGCGTCATGGCGGATATCACCGAGGTCGACTATATCTGGAAAAATGGGGAAATGGTCCCGTGGGCCGAGGCCACGACGCATGTCCTGTCCCATTCGCTGCATTATGGCTCCGGCGTGTTTGAGGGCATTCGCTGCTACCGAGATCCCAACGGCGGCAAAAGCCATGTCTTCCGCCTGCGTGACCATATGGAGCGTCTGGCGCGCAGCTGCAAGATCGCCTGCATTGACCTGCCCTACACGGTAGACGAGCTCTGTGAGGCCACCGTCGAGCTCATTCGCAAGAACAACCTTCCTTCATGCTACATACGGCCGCTCGTGTATCGGGGCTATGGGGTCATGGGGGTCGATCCAACAGGCTCTCCAACCGAGGTGATCATTGCCGTCTGGCCCTGGGAGTCCTATCTGGGCGCCGAGGCGCTCGAGAACGGCGTGAGCGTTGGCGTGTCGTCTTGGCGACAGCGCTCGAACAACGCCCTTCCTCCGGCGGTGAAGAGCACGGCGTCCTATATGAATTCCATTTTGGCCAAGCTTGAGGCCAAGGAACACGGCTATGCGGAAGCCATCATGCTCAATGAAGCGGGCCTCGTCTGCGAAGGCACGGGAGAGAACCTGTTCGTCGTGCGCGACGGGGTGCTTTCCACGCCTCCTCTTTCGGATGGACTGCTGGAAGGCATCACGCGCGACACGGTTCTCTGTCTGGCGGATGACCTTGAGGTTCCGGCTATTGAAGAAAGTCTCACGCGCAGCGACCTCTATATCGCCGACGAGGTGTTCATGACGGGTTCGGCCGCTGAGCTGACTCCCATAGGAAGCGTTGACGGCCGTGAGGTCGGAAGGCCCGGCGAGATCACGCGCGTGCTTCAGGATCGGTTCTTCGCCGTTGTGTACGGCCGAATCGACGAGTATGCCGACTGGCTCACAGAGATATAACATGCCGTGACGAAAGTCTTCACTTATGACTCCACGCTGCGCGACGGCGAGCAGAGCGAGGGAATCGTCCTTTCCCTCGAGGATAAGCTGCGCATCGTCGAGCGGCTGGATGCGTTCGGGATTGATTTCATAGAAGGCGGATTTCCCGCCTCGAATCCGAAAGACATCGCGTTCTTCCAACGCGTGCGTGCGCTTCCCCTGAAGCATGCGCGCATTGCGGCATTTGGCTCCACGTGCAAGAAGGGCGTTTCTGCAGACAAGGATCAGGGTTTGGCGGATCTTGTTGACAGTGGAGCCTCCCTTGCCACCATCGTTGGCAAAGCATGGAACGAGCAAGTCACGCGTGCCCTTCTTGCTACGCTCGATGAGAATCTTCGCATGATTGGGGACTCCGTCGCCTTTTTGAAACGTCAGGGCATGCGCGTCGTGTTCGATGCCGAGCATTTTTTCGATGGGTATAAAGCTGATGCCGACTACGCGCTGGCATGCGTGCGCGCGGCCAGCGAGGCTGGCGCCGATTCCGTGGATCTCTGTGAGACGAACGGAGGGGCCTTGCCCTTCGAGGTGGAAGAGATCGTGCGTGCGGTGAAGAGTGCCTTGCCCCACCAGCAGCTTGGCATTCATTGTCACAACGACTCCGGCTGCGCGGTCGCGAACTCCCTTGCCGCTGTCCGGGCTGGGGCTTTGCAGGTGCAAGGGACGGTGAATGGAATTGGCGAAAGGGTCGGTAACGCCGACCTCTTGACCGTCATCGCAGACCTTGAGCTCAAAATGGGGCGTCGGTGCGTCGGTCCCGACAACCTTCGTCAAATGACTAGCGTGTCCCAATATGTGGCCGAGACGTGCAACATGGCCGTGCCGACCCACCATCCGTATACCGGCGCTTCTGCATTCTCCCACAAAGGCGGATTGCATGCCAGCGCAATCGCTCGTTTTCCGGAAGCTTATGAGCACACGCGTCCCGAGAACGTGGGCAATGCTACGCGTATGCTGGTCAGCGAGTTGGCTGGCAAGGCCTCTCTCTTGGCCAAGGCCGCGAGCCTTGGCATCGATCTCGGAGGCAGGCCGGAGAAGACGCAGGCCATTCTTGACGACATCAAGCAGCGCGAGGCGCAAGGCTATTCCTATGAGGTCGCGGATGGATCACTCGCCGTCCTGCTGCAGTGGCATCTTCATGCCTATCGGCCCCATTTTACCTTGGAGAGCTTCCGCGTCATCGTCGATGACCGCGAAGACACGGGTGCGCGCGCCAAAGATGCCATGAGCGAGGCCACCATCAAAATTCATGTGGGAGATCGTCGGTTCATCGCGACGGGCGAGGGCGTTGGCCCTGTCGGTGCACTCGACAACGCCATCCGCATGGCCCTTTCTGAGTTCTATCCCGATGTGGCGGGAATGGAACTCGTTGACTACAAGGTGCGCATTCTCGACGAGAACGTGGGAACCGACGCCATAACGCGCGTGGTCATCACGACGCGCGATGAAAACGGCAGCTGGGGAACGATCGGTGTGTCGGAGAACATCATCGAGGCATCGTGGAACGCGCTTGTCGACTCGATCGAATATGGTCTGATGAGAGTGGGGAAATAGCATGGGCGATCTCAGAACCCCAGAAGTCGAGAATCTGCTGCGCGTCTTCGTCGGCCTTGATGACCGGGACGTCGTCTTTGCCCTGCTCGAAGACATGTTCACCATTCGCGAGATCAAGGAGACCTCGCAGCGGCTTGCCGTTGCCCGTCTCCTGGATGCCGGCCGCTCGTATGCGGCCATCGAGGAGGCGACCGGAGCTTCGGCCACCACCATCGCCCGCGTGTCAAAATGCCTGAGTTACGGATCGGGCGGCTATGCCGCCGCGCTTCAGATTCTCGAAGATCCTTCTTGATCATCTTGTGTCGCCTTCTTGTTGCGGTCGCGACTAGAGTGTGAAGATTTCCTGACACGTCACCAAGCCGTGTTATATTCGTTGCCGTACAGTTGATTGACGCAGCTTTCCACGGCACATTTCTTCTTTGAGGAAAATCACGGAACGGGAGGCTTGCGGCAATCGTCAGGAGGTTGTTGTATGGAAGATACCGCGCGCGGCATCGGCCGTCGCACGTTTCTCGCAGGTACCGTCGCCCTGGGCGCTGCGGTTCTGCTCAATCCCCGTCGCGCATTTGCTGACCCCTCATCGGCTGACAAGTTTGCAGAAGCCGAAACGGTTCGCTCTCAAATAACCGAGATGCAGAATCAAGTCGCTTTGCGCACCGAAGACTACTATCGTGCACTCGACGAGCATGAGGCGGCCCTGCAGGCTGTCGCCGATGCTCAGAGCAGGATCGATGAAGCAAATGCCCAGATCGACAGTCTGCAAGGCAAGCTGAGCGTGCGAGCTCGCAGCATGTACCGCACGGGTCAGTCGACGCTGATCGACGTCATCATGGGCTCTTCTTCGTTTACGGAGTTGGCGCAGAATTGGGATATTCTCGAGTCCCTCAACCAAAACGATGCCGACATGGTCGATCAGATGAAAGACCTGCGGAGCGAGATCGAGGCCGCCAAAGTCGAACTGGAACAGCAGGAGAAGGTTGCGGCTGACCGGGAGGCCGAGGCAAAGCGGATCAAGGAAGAGACCGAGAGTTCTGTCGCTGCGCTGCAAAGCATGCTCGAATCCCTTGATGCCGAGGCGCGCGCCCTGCTGGAGCAAGAGCAGGCGGCTGATCGTGCGGCTGCAATTGCGGCAGCAGCAACGAAACAGGCGAGCGCCTATACCTATTCGGGAGGTGGATCGTCTATCCCGTCGCAGGGATCGGTGGTTGACTATGCCCTTTCCCGCATCGGCTGCCCGTATGTTTGGGGAGCCGAGGGTCCCGATGCTTTCGATTGCTCAGGACTGGTCCGCTGGGCATATTTGCAGGTGGGAATCTCAGTGCCCCATCAGACGGAATCGCTGTACTATGCCGCAAAGGCTCGGCTTCCCGTCTCCGAAGCCCAGCCCGGCGATGTGCTGTGGATCAGCTATGGCGATGGCTATAACGGCCACGTGGGCATCGCTTGCAATGCGGGGGGCACGCACTATGTGCATGCGCCTACCTTTGGGGCGTTGGTGCGAGACAACGACTCGCTGAGTTGGGCAGGCTTCACGCACGCTCTGCGTTTTTAGAGGGAAAGGCATCCAGACATCTGATGCCGAGCGGATGCCTTTCTGATGCGAAAGCCCGCAAGTCAAGGAATCACCTTGCTTGACGGGATGAAATCGCGAAATGCCAAGGCGCAGAAGGATGGTGGTGAAACCATCTCCTGCGCCTTGCCGCATGCTCCAAGATACCGGCCTTCAGGGCCGAAGGGGGTTAGCCTTCGATCGCGATCGTCTTCTTCTCTTCGATCTTGGCCTGTTCCTTCTTTTTAGGAACGTCGATGGTCAGAACTCCATTTTCGAAATGGGCCTTGATCTCATCTTCCGCAATGTCTTCGCCAACATAGAAGGTGCGGCTGCATTTTCCGCTGAAGCGTTCCTTGCGGACGAATGTGCCTTCCTCGTCCTTGTCTTCTGATTCGGATTGCGTCTGCGCCGTGATGGCGAGTGAGCCATCCTTGAGTTCGGCCTGCACATCCTCTTTCTTGAATCCCGGCAGGTCGATGGTCAGCTCGTAGCTATCGTCTGCCTCTTTGATGTCGGTTCGCATGAGGGTTGGCGGCATCTTTTGCACGGGAGCTGCCGCCATGTCGAAGAACGCATCAAAGGGATCCGTCATCAACTCACTCAACAGGTTACGGTTTCTTCTTGTCGGTAGCATCATGGCCATAACAATCATCTCCGTTTCGTTCGGTCCGGAACGTGCGCTCTGGAAATCTTCGCTTCAGCAGCGCTTGTTCGCGGTACCTGTCTCGTTCCTTTCTCCGTACACGTTGGTTATATCCAGCTGTTTAGCACTCGTCAAGCGAGAGTGCTAAAACGTCATTTTTCCGTCACTTTGTGCTTACGCGATGAACATCTGATCGAAGAGGATTGGGTGACTGGCAGGAATTCTCTGCTGAGAGATCGAGCTCTTTCGCTCAAGGAAGGGCGTGAAGCCGTTGCGCCAGTTTATGTAAAAGAGACTAATGATCAGCCATTACCGATAAATGACCCCACGGGGGTAATGGCTAAATGCATCGGTGCGGAGCATGATCTGCCTGTAGAGAGTCGACCGTATGGGATACAAGAAGGAGGAGGCATGGTCGAACAGGAGGACAATGATGCTTGGGCGGCAGGTTCCGTTGCCGACGAGGGAAAAGACGAGGGTTCTGAAGGTTCTCAGAAAAAGCGGCCCAAACGAGGTCTCGTGACCGCGGGCGTGATTGTCGCGGTGCTTGTGGTGGCCGGTGTGGGGGCGTGGGTGTGGCACGACCAGCCGAGTTTCTGCAATGCCGTGTGCCACAGTCCCA
This sequence comes from Actinomycetes bacterium, assembly GCA_023429565.1. Taxonomy (GTDB): domain Bacteria; phylum Actinomycetota; class Coriobacteriia; order Coriobacteriales; family Eggerthellaceae; genus JAEWQO01. Next base: position 79,346 of record JAEZDJ010000040.1, on the reverse strand, counting down.
TGGACTCGTATGTCGAGAGCTATTCGACTGATGATCCCGGTTTGGGAATCAAAGCTCACGCCGATGCGGGCAATAATTGCCTGAGCTGCCATGAGGCGAAGCTGACAACCCAGGTCTCCGAAGTGATGGCGTGGGTGTCCGACGACTACCCCATGGACGAGACGGGAACCAAGCTTGCCACGGGTCAGGTAATTGCCACACAGGAATTCTGCGCTCGGCCAGAGTGCCATTCCATGCAGGATATCGTTGACAGCACGTGGGGATTTGAGGGCAACGACGCCAAGTACAACCCACATTCCAGCCATCAGGACAATGAGCTTGAGTGCGGCGATTGTCACAAGGTTCATGAGAAAAGCCAGCTGTATTGCGCGAAATGCCATGATCTGAACGTGCCTGAAGGATGGGAGGCCACGAGTGAATAATCAATCTCACGCGATTGATGCAAAAAGCGGGGAAGGCATGTCACGCCGCTCCTTTTTCAAGGCAGCGGGGCTCACGGCCGTCGGCGCTGCGGCAGCGGGTGCGTTGTCGGGGTGCGGCGATGGGTATGTCAATGCTGCAGAATTGAAGAATGCGTCCACGCAGAAACCGGGAGTTCCCCCTTGGTTGGGAGAGGCCCCAGAAATTGCCGAATCCGCCATCACGGAGACCGTTGATGTCGACGTTGTGGTGGTGGGATGTCGCACGGGCGGTCTGCCTGCGATGATAGCGGCTGCGGAGCAAGGGGCGAATGTCCTGGGCATTGAGCAGATGAGCGCCATAGCTGCGCCGCGTGAAGACCTGGGAGCCATCAACTCGAAGCTTCAGCTTGAATCATTCGGGGAATATCCGCAGTTTGAGATCGACAAGATGGAGGCGATGGAGGACATCGTCCGCTATGCAAATGGTTTCGTGAACTATGACTTGATCAAGCTGTGGGCAGACGAATCCGGTGCAATGATTGACTGGATGTCCGACATCGTTGCGCGCAACGGAGAATTCACCATGCGCTTCGAGGGTTCCATAGGAACGACTGGCCAAGGTGCCCGCGATCGCGCCTGGGCAACGGGCCACAGTCCTCAGAAGCTGACCGACAGCAAAGACGTTACGTTTGGAACGACGTTGCGCGATTACGCGGAAGAGCTTGGTGCAGCTTTCCGTTACGACACCATGCTCGTGAAGTGCGAGCAGGATGAATCTGGCCGCGTGACGGGTGTCATCTGCCAGGATGGCAACGACAAGCACTATCTGCGCGTCAATGCGTCTCGGGGCGTCATCCTTGCGACTGGCGGCTATGTTGCCAACACCGAAATGGTGGAAGCCCGTCAGGCTTGGAACAACCGTTTGAGGATCAACATCCCGGTTGGCGGGTCATGCACGGGCGACGGCATAAAAGCTGCTCTGTGGTGCGGCGCAACCATGGATCCGTTGGGTGCGGCAGTCACGTTCAACCGCGCTTGCTGCAAACCTGACGAGGTTGCTGGCTCGGATCTCGTGGGCAAGTGGTTCTGGTTTGGCGAACAGCCCTTCCTGAAGGTCAATCTCAACGGGAAGCGCTTCTGCAACGAATCGGGCCCTTATGACTACATGCTGCATTCGGCGTTTATGCAGCCGTATCACACCTATGTTGACATATGGGACTCCGATTACGTGGAACAGGTCAAGCAAATCAACGAGGTTGGCTGCTGCCGCCTGTATCCGTTTGACAACGGCGCGCCTTCCAACATGCCCATAACCAAAATGGCCGGCGATTTTCAGACGCTTATCGAGGCGGGGTACATCCAGCAAGCCGACACGATGGACGAACTGGCCGCGAAGCTGAACCTTCCCGTTGAGGCGACGGTTGAAACGTGGGCTCGGTACAACGGTTTTGCGGATGCTGGCAAGGACGAGGACTACAACAAGGAGCCCTATCGCATCACGAAGATCAACAACCCTCCCTATTACGGGGTGCGCACGGGGGCGTGGTTCCTCGCCACCATCGACGGTTGCCCGGTCAATACAGACATGCATCCCGTCAATGAGGCGGGTGAGCAGATTGAGGGGCTGTACCTGGTCGGCAACGATTCCGGAGGCTTCTTCAGCGTGAGCTATCCCAACCTTTTCACCGGCCTGGCTGCAGGCCGCACGATGACCTTCGGCCGTCGCGCTGGAACGTTGGCCGCAGCGGAGCACGCCTAGCTCTGCTGCGGGTGGGGATGCCCCGGACGGACCCCCTTCCGTCCGGGGCATCCCCGCTTTCGCGCGCATGCTACAATTTCCCCATGAAGGATCGGTCTGGACAAAAGCTTTCCCCTGCTTTGTGGCGCACCGGTGCGGCGCTTTCTTTTGTGCTGATCACCACCACGCTCATGAATGTCGCAGTGTTTCCTCGCTTCGACGCCGTGTTTACCTATGCGCGCGATCTGTCGGTGCTGGCCAATTCCATAACCCTCATTGCGGTCGGCCTTGCTGCGACGTTTCGCCCAGCGCTCCTTCCTGTGAAGCATCTGAATGCCGCGTGCGTTTCCCTTCTCGCTTTGGGGGCAGTGCTGCTCCCTTTCGGTCTGTACGAAGGGGACGCCGTGGCGCTCACGGCAGCTTCGAGCCTGCTTGCCGTTGGCCGTGGCTGGCTTATCGTCGTTGTGGGAGTCGCGGCCTCCCGCCTCACGCTACGCCAGGCAAGCATTGCGGTGGCCGTCTCGTTTGTGGTGCAGTATGCAGCTGCGGCGGTGATATGGGTCATTCCGGTGGTTGCAGGCACGGCCTTGTTTCTGCTGCTGCCTTTTCTGGCCTTCGCCCTCGTCCGAAAACAGGCTTATCCGATTCTTGACGAGACCCAACATGGGGAAGCGCCGGCCGATTTCTCAGTGACGCAACCTTCGTCATTCCTGCCTCTGGCAAGCCAGCTGTTCGTGTGCCTGTTCCTTTTCCGCGTTGCGTTTGGCTATTCGTTGCGATTTGGGGAAGTCGCAGGCGTGCCTCTTTCTGATGCCCTGGGAATTCTTCCCGTGGCGGCCGTGGCCCTCTATGTCCTCTTGGCTCGCAAGCCGCTTCCGGCCGACGTTCTGGCACAGGTCTCCGTGCTGCTCATCGTTGCGGGGTTCCTGGTTGCGCCGTCGGGCGCTTCGTATGCGGCGTTTGGCAGCGTGACCCTGCTTTCTGCCGGCAATGCCGTGTTCGACATGGTGGCCTGGCTCGTGCTCATTGCCGTCGCCGGCCGCAACACCTCTGGTGCGGTGGCGACGTTTGCTTGGGGCAGAGGCGTGTCCGGCCTTGGGACCGTGGTCGGGGCAGGGTTGGGAGTGTGGTCGAATGACCTGTTCGGCTTTGACGACGTCGCCGTCTCGCTTCTTGCGGGAGCGATTATTCTCGTGTTCGTGGGCTATTCCCTTCTCGGGTTGAAGAACTTCAGCTTTTCCGCAACCATCGACGGCGTCACCCAGGTTGAGGAGACCGTGGTTCAAAGCCCTGAACAGGAGTTCGAAGAGCGTTGTGCGTCCATCGCATCCCAAAATGGCCTCAGCCCGCGTGAGCTTGAGGTGTTCATGATGCTTGCTCGAGGCCGTGACCGGTCCTATATCCAGGAAAAGCTCGTCGTTTCCCGCAACACGGTGAAAGCTCATGTCAAGCATGTATATGCAAAACTTGGGATACATGCGCATCAAGATCTGATCGATCTGGTGGAAGGGACGTCTCATCCTGCCAACCCTCAGCATGCCGAGGGTTGTGCGGACTGAGAGGCGGGGCGCTCGGTCGCCGAGTCGATGGTTGGGCGGCGAGGGGAACGGCGGATCTGAGGGGGTTGATTCCGGTTTGCAGCGGGCGTCCCTTCTTCAGGGGGATTTTTTGTGCATCTTTGCGGATACAATTCTGTGTGTTGTAGAATGTCTTCCCATGACGATGAGAAGGGGACGATCGTTATCATGTCGGAAGATCAGCAGCCCTATTTCGAACAGTTGCTCGCTTCATTCCACCGAAGCTTCAAGGGTGGTCTGAGTCGCGACCTCATGGATGAGATCGATGGGGCAGAGGCGCTCCGGGGGAAAACGGTTGCAGAGTTGGGGAACTGCCGCCTTCTGGACAGCACTTCATTCACCATACAGGAAGAGACGGAGCTGAGGAAGGCGCGCCGAGGCGTTGAGAAGCTGCCGATTGGCCTCTTCAAGTCAAAGTTCGAATACGCTGAACTCGAGAGCGTGTGGTATTACAAGCCGAAGACCATGGAGCTGTCCGAAGACAGTGCCAAGGCCATTCTCCGACATTCAAAAGTCGCCTGGCGAAAACCCCTTTCGTTCGATAAGCTTGGGCAGTTGTTTCCAGGGTGCGTTCTTGTGGATGCCCGCAGGCTCAAGATGGGGAATCTTGGCGGCCTCTTCGTCTATCCTTCCTATGACGAAGAGGCGGGCTGCCCCGTGCTGTGCTACGTTGGGCTGAATCGAAATGACGAGAAGCTTCCCCGCCGCTCGATGCTCTTTTTGGGAAAGCCGACGTTTCGCGCGGCGCGAAAATTTTCGAATAAGGTATACGACGAACGTCCGGGTGGTCTGTATACCAGCCTGACCACCTATAACTTCGCTCCAACAGCGGCTGACCAGCAAAGGTGGAGGAAGAGCTTCGTGTCCTTTGGGGCATGGGCCGACCGCATCTTGGCTCTGGTCTGCGATGGTTCGCTGGTGCCGATGCGGATGCCTCGTCTTGCCGGACGGGACCACTATCGTCTCGTCACCGCAGAGGAAGCGCGGCAGCTTCAACCGGACGAAGATGGCAAAAACCAGGCTGATGAGCCATTGCGTGACTCGAACCGACTTGGCAGAGCTCCGATTGCCGATGCCTTTGTCGCACAAGGACAGACGCTCCAAGAACCGGCGACCCCGGAATCCTCTCGGGCTGATCTGGAGGCGCTCAGGGCGGCCCACGAAGCCTTGCTCATTGAGACCGAGGAATATCGGGCCGATGCTGAAAAGCAATTTGCGAAGTTCACCCGTCTTCTGCAGGAAGCGGAATTCCGTGCATCCTCTTTGGCGAGGGCGAACGATGCCCTAGGGCGGCGAGCCGCCCTGATTGACGCGCTTGAATTTCCCTCAACGCCAGCCGAGTCGCTGCGGCTTGCCAAACGGGCCTATCCCGACAGGCTTTTTGTGCATGCGAACGCTGAGAAGAGCGCTGAGGAGTTTGACAGGGGAGATGCCATGGAAACGTGGGACGTTCTTCGTTGCATGGCGACGGTTCTCTACCAACTGGTATTCTCTGATGAGTCTGTCAATGTCGAGGCGGTGTTCAAGGCTGAGACAAACTTGAGCGTGGCGCTGGGCGAAGGGCCGGCCACCACCAAGAACAATGAGTTGGCCAGATTGCGGCGCATCGAGTATCAAGGGCGCCTGGTTGATATATCGCCTCACGTCAAAGGCCGCACAAGAAGGACGGGGGGCCGACTGAGCGTGCATTACTATGCCGACCATGACAACCGTCTGATCGTCGTGGGGCATTGTGGATCTCATTTGCCCACTGCCGCGTATGCTTCTCGCATTTGATGGGCCAGGGAAGCGGGGAAAGGCAGGTGGCGTGTCTCTGAGGTGGTTATATAACGGGCGAAAGGAGGCTATGGATCAGGTGGCAAAGATGTCCGGCGAGATGTTTCAATCCCTGAAAAGGTCTTCGATCTTCACACCCAATCCCTCCGCGATACGCACGAGAGTCACGAATTGCGGATTGGCTTGTCCTGATTCGATGAGATTCAGCGTGGGCCGATGCATCTCGACCATCATGGCGAGTTGGCTCTGCGACAATCCTTTTGATGCACGAAGGCGCGACACCCTCATGCCGAGGCGTCGTCTTTCATCATCGTAGTCGTCATCATGTCGAACCATATATCAAGCGTATGCGATACAATCAACTATACTGTACGTTTTAACGAACAATTTATGGATAAAGCCCAGTTGGCTAGAACCTTCGAACGGGATTCGGAATAACGATGCCCATATGTGTGAAATTGAACAAGCTGATGAGCGATCATGGGATCGCGGTGAACGTGACGGCAAAGAAGGTGGGGATCACCAACGTCAATGTCTCTCGAATCAAGACCGGGCATATCAAGGCGTTCAGGCTTTCGACCCTGGACAAGTTGATCGAGGCGTTTGAGGAGATGGGGATTGAGAACTGCAACGTCAACGACATCATCGAGTACGTGCCCTCGGGTGATCTCACAAAAGACCATGTCGTTTGCTATCCCGACGCGCGGGACGAACCCGAAGCCGATTGCTGAAGGAACCACGCACTGCAGCTGCCGCTCTTTGTCGATGCAAGGGGCGTTCCTCTCTGGTCTGAAGGTGCGGGGCGCGAAGCGTCGCGAGCCATGCGCCGAGCAAAGAAGGACCGTCCTTCAGGACGGTCCTTCTTCATGTGGACGGTAAGTCGGGCTTGATTGACTAGAACGTCTTGAACGTGGCTTTCGGGCAGAAGCAGATGGGGCATTTTTCGAAGTCTTCGCCCTTGTGGATATAGCCACAGATGGGGCAGAGGTAGAAGGTGTCGTCGTCTGCTGCGTCAAGATCGTTGTAGGCTGCCAGATAGCGCTCCGCATGCACGGACTCGGCAAGCTTGGCCCGGGTGAAGACCTGGACGGCCTTGTGGTTGCCTTCTTCCTGAGCCTTCTTGATAAAGGAGGGATACATGTCGGAGGTCTCATAGATTTCGCCGTTGGCGCCAGATATGAGGTTGAGGTCGGTTGCTTCCCCTGAGCAGTCGGGGGCTGCAGGCTTCTCGTAGGTGGGGTCCTCTGCAGAAACCAGGCCATACTCCAAACCGATGTGAATCTGCTCCGCGGCGGAGGTTGCCTCGAACAGCCGGGAAATCTGATCGTATCCCTGCTCTTTCGCCGCTTTGGCGAAGGCTGCATACTTGGCGGAAGCGCCGGTTTCTCCTATGATGGCAGACTTGAGGTTCTCGAGTGTGGTGCCGACCGTTGTTTTGCTGTCGGAGACGACGTTGAAGTTGGTGGAATTGTCTACGCTGGGGACCTGGGAACGTACTTTCATGAGCATAACTCCTTCTCGTCTGGTCAGGCTCTCTCGTCTTTTCTTAATGAGAACCAATCTCATTAAGTATCATAACGTTCAAGAAAAAAGAGTGCAAGGGGGTAATCTATACGGTTCCCCGATTCTCATAACCTTCACATCGCGCTTGAGCGAGGCAGAGACCCTCTTCCATGACCAGGAAAGAGGGTCTCAAGATGGCTGGCAAAACGGGAAGGCTCAGAATTCCTATTCGCTTCGCAGGGCCTCGACGGGGTCTTTTCGGCTCGCGGCGCTTGAGGGTATCAAGCCTGCCAAAAACGTGAGCAGCATGCTGATGAGCACGAGGACGACTGCGGCTTGCCACGGAAGGGAGGCGACGTTAGCCACGTCGAAATTTGCATAGACGATGGCGTTCGCCGGGATGCAGGCAAGTGCCGTCAAGCCAACGCCGATGAGCCCGGCAGTGAATCCAACGATGAGGGTTTCTGCATTGAAGACGCGGCTTATGTCTCGTTTGCTTGCGCCGATGGAACGAAGGATGCCGATTTCCTTCTTCCGCTCAAGCACGGAGATGTAGGTGATGATGCCGATCATGATGGAGGACACTACGAGGGATATGGCCACGAAGGCGACGAGCACATAGCTGATCATGTTCACGATATCGGTCACCGATGACATGAGCGTGCCGACGAGGTCGGTATAGGTGATGACCTTGTCTTGCTGGTCTTCTGCTTTCATGCGATCATTGTAGCCGTCGAGAATGCCGATGACCTTCTCTTTGCTCTCGAAGTCAATGGGGTAGATGTCAATGCTGGACGGCTTGGCCGGATCGGCGTAGCCCAGCTTCTTGAGGTTGCTGTCATAGGAGGTTCCCTGCGTGTTCATGAGCGAGGTCATGAGTTCGGTGAGTTCCTTCTCGTCCATGTTCATCTGGAAGGCGTTCTTGAATGCATCGGGATCGATGTGCATGGCGTTGGCCATGTTGCTCGCCATCTGGTTCATGGAGTTCTGCAGGGCAGCAGTCATCTGTGATTGCAGGGCGGTTGCCATTTGACTCATGTAGGTGCTCATGGTGGTCTGCACGTAACCTTGCAGAGCTGTCGCAAGCTGGGCTTGAAGGGCGTCTTGGTCGACCATGCCCTGGATGCCTGCCATGATTTGAGCCTGGACTTCGGGGAGGGCCAGGTATTCCTGCGTGGTGGTGCCGGGGTGATCCTGGAGATAGGTCACATACCCCTGCATGACGGTGCCCATAAGTCCGGCGACCTTGTCTGCGGGAAGGTCGATGTTGAGCGATCCGGCGATTTCGTTCATGTTTGGTTCGGGTGCTGCAGGAAGGTTCGCGGCTGCACTTTGAAGATCAAGCGAGTTTGACATGTCCACGGCCAATGCGCTCTGATCTATGGTGAAGGCGGATTGCAGCGCGTTTTCGTCGATGGTGAACAGCGAGCTCATGTCGAAGCTGCCTTCGCCCTGCTCATCTTCCTCTTCGGAGAACGTCTTACCCGAGAACACGTTGACGTCCGGGGTTGCCAGCTGGTCCTTCACGATCTGTGCGTTGGCTGCGTCGTCGATAAGACGGTCGGTCAGGGACGAGGTGTAGTAGAGTCCGGGGCTGAGGGCCGTTGCGGTGGCATCTTGCTTCGGTTGGACAATGCCCGTTATCTTGAGATCGGTTCCGTTTTCGACGACGTTCTTCATATAGGTCTCGTCGTCGCTCTTGTCCTTCCAGACCTTGTACTCCCCATCGTACTGATAGGTGTCAGTGGCCTGAATGAGCTTGAACGTGGTATTGAGAATTTGGTCATAGGAGACGGAGCGTTTGTCCTCGGGAGTGGAGACGTCCTCATTGTTGGCCAGCTGGCTCACCATGTCGTCGAGCTCGCTGGGATCGCGCAGGCCCATGTCATAGAACATCAAGTCGCTCATGCCGCCGCTGCTGTTGAGCACAAGGACTATCTCGTCATAGTTTTCGGGCCACTGTCCCGCCACCACGTCGTACTGGTTCTCGACGAGGCTTGTGTCGTCCATCATCTCGGAGAACACGTCGGTGCTCATGCTCATGGACATGAGGCTGTTCGAACTCGTGGTGGATCCCAGCCCCAATGCCGAGAATGAGGTGTCGGGATTCACCTGACGCACGCCGTTTGACGTGTCGGCGCTGTATATCTGCGGGGTGACGTCATAGGTGTATTGGATGGAGTTCGCGTATTGGTCGATGCCATCGCCGCCGTCATCGAAGAACTCCTTGAGCGATGCCAGGTCGTTGCTGCCAATGCGCGAGAACATGTTTGTGAGCGTCTTGGTTTCGGAGACCTGGCCTTCGCCGTCCCCGCCATCGCCGCTCGTGCCGTCGCCCTCGTCGCCTGAATCGGCGCCGGGCATGACCATCAGGGAAGTGAGGTCGAAGCCCTGGCTCTCGATGGTGAGGGGGTATTCCGAAAGCGTTTCCTCCTCGACGGACTTTATATAGTTGTTCACACCGTTTGCGAGCGCGAGGATTGCCGCGATGCCGATGATGCCGATGGATCCGGCAAACGCCGTCATGATGGTGCGGCCCTTCTTCGTCATGAGGTTGTTGAATGACAAAGAGAGTGCGGTGAGGAATGACATGGCCGTTTTGCGCACGGGCTTTTCGCTGAGATGCATATCCTGTGCGGCGGGCAGGAAGGGATTCGTGTCGGACTGGATGGAGCCATCGCTGAGATTGACGATGCGCGTGGCGTATTCCTCGGCAAGTTCCGGGTTGTGCGTGACCATGATGACCAGACGGTCATTCGCGATCTCGGTGAGCAGGTTCATGATCTGCACGCTGGTCTTAGAGTCGAGCGCGCCGGTGGGCTCGTCGGCCAGCAGTATCTCGGGATCGTTGATGAGCGCACGGGCGATGGCCACGCGCTGCATCTGTCCGCCGGAGAGTTGCCCCGGCTTCTTGTTGATGTGGTCTCCCAGGCCGACCTGCTGCAGCGCCTGGGTCGCGCGCTCCTTGCGCTCGGCAGGAGACACGCCCGACAACGTGAGTGCGAGCTCGACGTTTCCGAGTATCGTTTGGTGAGGGATGAGGTTGTAACTCTGGAAGACGAAGCCGATGCGGTTGTTGCGGTACGCATCCCAATCGCGGTCCTTGTATTCCTCGGTCGAAATGCCATCGATGACTAGGTTGCCCGAGTCGTAGTGGTCGAGGCCGCCCACGATGTTCAGAAGGGTGGTCTTGCCTGAGCCGGACGGTCCGAGAATGGCGACGAACTCGCTGTCGCGAAAGGACACGGACACATGGTCGAGGGCGGTTTGCGTGAAGTCGGCGGTCGTATAGGATTTGCAGATGTCGATGAGTTGCAGCATAGATGCCTTTCCGGCTTAGGGTGCCAAGGAGGGAAACCGCGAGATTTGAGAGATGTGCGTACCCGGGTGTTTCAAAGAATATTTTAGTTGCTAAATTAGTTGTGGCTTCGAGGTGTCGGAAACTCCACAGTTATTATTCAACTTGCTTGCGAAGAAGCTGCCATGTATCCCGCAGAGCGGGTTCTGCTTGGCATTGAGGCGTCCAAGCTCTTGCACCCTGATTTGCGAAGAAACGATCACGGGCGCTTCGCGGGCGGCTCATTTGGTGGATAATGGGCGCGAACAACAGATTGGGCACGTTTGACGCGAAAGGATGGATGTCATGGAGAACGAAGTGGCATGGAAGACTTACGGCGAATCAGACCTTGAGACCCTCGAAGGTTTGGCGGCTGACTACACCGCCTTCATTTCAGACAACAAGACGGAACGCGAGTGCGCCTCGACGGCGATCGCGCTGGCTGAGCAGCAGGGGTATCGTTCACTTGACGAGGCGGTTGACGAAGGGCGTGCGCTCGCCCCGGGCGACAAGGTGTGGGCACAGGCGCACGGGAAGGCCCTTATCCTCGCTCATTTGGGGGAAGAATCCTTTTCTGCGGGGTTCAACATCCTCGGTGCCCATATTGACTCTCCCCGTCTCGACCTCAAGCAGAACCCGCTCTATGAGGCGAATGGCGTCGCCTTGCTCGACACCCATTACTATGGCGGCATCAAGACCTACCAGTGGGTCACGCTTCCGCTGGCATTGCACGGCGTGATTGCCAAGACTGACGGCACGGTGGTGGACGTGCAGGTGGGCGAAGATCCGGACGATCCGGTGTTCTGCGTGACCGATCTGCTGATCCACCTGGCGCGCCAGCAGATGGACAAAAAGGCGGCCGAAGCGGTGGAAGGGGAGGCCCTTGACCTGCTGGTCGGCAATCGGCCGTTGGTGATCGAAAAGGACGAAGCGCGTGACGGTTCTGACAAGGACGCCGCCGAAGACGGGCGCCCCGCCTTTGAGAAGCTGGCCGAAAAGGAACCGGTGAAGGCCTTTGCGCTCAAGCTGCTTGCGGAAAAGTATGGCATAGAGGAGGACGACTTCCTCTCGGCCGAGATTGAGGCCGTCCCTGCCGGCCGCGCCCGTGACCTGGGATTCGATCGCAGCATGGTTATCGGTTACGGTCAGGATGATCGCGTGTGCGCCTTCACGTCCCTCAGGGCGCAATTGGACATGGAACAGCCAAAGAAGACGGCGATCACCATCTTGGTCGACAAGGAAGAGATCGGCAGCGTGGGAGCCACTGGCATGGCCTCCCAATTCTTCGAGAACACGATTGCTGAGATCATGGAGCTGGCGGGCGAGGGCGGGACGCTGCCGTTGCGCCGTGCGCTTGCATCGTCGAGTATGCTGTCCTCCGACGTGTCGGCTGGCTTCGATCCCGCCTACGCTTCTGCGTTCGAGCCGAAGAACTCGGCCTATTTGGGATGCGGAATCGTGTTCAACAAGTACACGGGAAGCCGAGGCAAGAGCGGCAGCAACGATGCCAGCGCCGAGTACATGGCGCGCATACGGCGCATCATGGGCGATGCCGGCGTGTCGTTCCAGACCGCTGAGTTGGGCAAGGTGGACGTGGGTGGCGGTGGCACCATCGCCTATATCCCGGCGAAGTACGGCATGGACGTCATCGATTCCGGCGTGGCCGTGCTGTCGATGCACGCCCCGTGGGAGGTCACCAGCAAGGCTGACATCTATGAGGCGCTCAAGGCATACAAGGCGTTCTTGAAGGACGCCTAAGCTTTGCCGAGCATAGGGGCAAAGAGAAAGTCCCTGTCGGTCAAAACCGACAGGGACTTTCTCTTTGCGGGGCGGCGTTGTGCTTGCGGGCTTCCGAGTTTTGCATTAACCCCCGCATAAAGAAGAGAGACAAAACGTGGATATGAAATGGTCCTCGTGCATTGATGCGTCGTATTGTGGAATGGCGCCGGCGCGGAGTCTCACGGGAAGGCGCATTGCTTCATGCTTGGACCCTCGCAATTTCTCCATTTTCGGGACGTTTCCTCACGTGTGGGCGCGAGCGTGGCTATAATAGCGGGTAACACTTAGGCAGCATAGCGTTACCGTCAGCATATGCGCAGATCACGTGAAGGAGTTCTCTCTATGGCATTTTACTTCGACGAGCCGTCCCGTACATTCAACGAGTATCTGATCGTCCCCGGCTACTCGTCTTCCGACTGTACCCCTGCTCAGGTTGGACTGGGGACTCCTCTGGTGAAGTATCGTCGCGGCGAGGAACCTGCTATCAGCTTGAACATTCCCATGGTGTCGGCCATCATGCAGTCCGTGTCCGACGACGGCATGGCCATCGCGCTTGCGACGGAAGGCGGACTGTCCTTCGTCTTCGGCTCCCAGTCCATTGAGAGCCAGGCGGCCATGATCGCACGGGTGAAGGACTACAAGGCGGGTTTCGTCACGAGCGACGCAAACCTTTCTCCCGACATGACGTTGGCTGACGTGGTGGCGCTCAAGGAGGAGCATGGGCATTCGACGATGCCCGTTACCGAGGACGGCTCGACTCACGGCAAGCTGCTTGGCGTGGTGACCGGTCGCGACTATCGCCTTTCCCGCATGGCGCTGGACGAGAAGGTCACGGACTTCATGACGCCCCGGGCGAACATGATCGTGGCTCCCCTGGACACCAGCCTCAAGGTGGCCAATGACATCATCTGGGACAACAAGCTCAATTCGCTCCCCATCGTTGACGAAGACGACCGTCTGGTCCATATGGTGTTCCGTAAGGATTACGATTCGCATAAGTCAAATCCCAACGAGATGCTGGATTCTCACAAGCGCTATATGGTAGGCGCGGGCATCAACACCCGCGACTACGCCGAACGCGTGCCGGCCCTGGTTGCGGCAGGCGCTGACGTGCTGTGCATCGACAGCTCCGAGGGCTATTCCGATTGGCAGAAGTTCACGATCGATTGGATTCGCGGGCAGTATGGCGATTCCGTCAAGGTGGGCGCGGGCAACGTCGTCGATGCTGAAGGATTCCGTTTCTTGGCCGATGCGGGTGCCGACTTTGTCAAAATAGGCATTGGTGGCGGCTCCATCTGCATCACCCGTGAGCAGAAGGGCATTGGGCGCGGGCAGGCCACGGCGGTTATCGAGGTGGCGAAAGCCCGTGACGAATACTTTGAGGAAACGGGCATCTACGTTCCCATCTGCTCTGACGGTGGCATCGTCTATGACCATCATCTGACGCTTGCGCTGGCGATGGGCGCCGACTTCGTCATGCTGGGCCGATACTTCGCCCGCTTTGACGAGAGCCCTACCAACAAGGTCAATGTCAATGGCAGTTACATGAAGGAGTACTGGGGCGAGGGGTCGGCCCGTGCTCGGAATTGGCAGCGCTACGATCTGGGCGGCGACAAAAAGGGCATGTCGTTCGAGGAAGGCGTCGACAGCTATGTGCCGTACGCCGGCTCGCTCAAGGACAATGTGGACCTGACGCTGTCCAAGGTCAAGTCAACCATGTGCAATTGCGGCGCCCTCTCCATACCCGAGCTGCAGCACAAAGCGAAGCTCACCGTGGTTTCCTCCACTTCCATCGTTGAGGGCGGCGCGCACGACGTCCTCTTGAAAGACAAGACGCCTTACGTCAGCAGCTCGATCCGCTAGCTGCCCGCAACATGCTGGCTTTCGTGTCAGCAGCGAAGCTCAAGCACTGAAACCGGGAAACGTCGCCTCTTGCGGGGCGGCGTTTTTTATGTGCCTCAGTCGGCATCGTCGGCCGATCCACCACTCGACGTATGCATCGGGATTTCCTCGTTCCCTGCACGTGCATGCTCGATGGCATCGAGAAGCTCTTGTCGGTTCGAGGCACCCACCTTTGCGTAGATATGCTTGATGTGAGTTTGCACCGTGCTTTTCGCAATGAAAAGCTCATCGCAGATGAACGGCACGTTGCGTCCTTTGGCCAGCAGCCTCACCACGTCGAGTTCTCTTCTTGAAATGCCGTAGGATGAGACGAAAAGATCAAACGAGGGCTCATCGGTTCTGCCTTGTTCCGTCGGCGAACGGCCTATCTTGAAAACGCTTGCATCCTGTCCTGGCTCATTGGCGAAGTAGTCCCCCTTGGCCATGAGCCACAGCAGCACGACAAGCGTCAGCAGCCCGAGGGCGCTGGTCGTCGTCCGAGGGTCCAAGGGCAGCAGTAAAAGCAGGCGGGCTGACACACAGCCCAGGGCGACGCCCGCAAAGAGGATAAGCAGCGCGCGTGATGCCCCTGCTGCATAATTCCACTTGAATTTTTGGATATGGTTTCCAATGACAATCCAACAATAGACGAAGAACACGCCAAATCCGGTGAAGATGAGCGCGTATCCCAAGCTCTCAAACGGAGGCTTGAGAAAGGGGAGCAGAAAGAATCCCGCTGCGAAGAGGAGGGGAGCAGGCTTATAGGCCGAGTTGGAGTCTTCGAAAAATCCCTTTCTCATCTTATAGAGGGTTATTGCGAAAAGCGTGGTGACGTAGGTGAGGGCAGTGAGGGCTATGGTCATGGTGGAGCCTGAAAGCACAGTCGCGAACGATCCCCATCCAATGAGTGAGGCTAAAAACCCATAAGCCCCTATGGTCAAGGCAAATGAGGGGTCATACCGAATGGGCCGATCCTCGGAGGGACCCGTGTCCGATCCCTGAACCCTTTCTGAAGGCGAGTCCGGAGTGATGGCGACTGCCGTTGCCAGCGGAAGGAAGAGGCAGATAATCAGGCCTGAGGGAGGTGCAAGGAATAGCAGCAGCATGAGCAGCAGGGCGGAAAACATGCTGGTGGCTGCCGTGGTTGCGATTCTGCGACGCAAGGGGACGCGGGCATATCCCGCAGAAAGGGCGACCATGCCTACGGGCAAGAAGAACCAGGCAAGAGCCATGCCTGCGACAAGCAGGGGAGTTCGGCCCGCCGCCAAGGCGACAAGCAGCGTGCCTGCAGCAAGCGCAACGCAGCTTGTCCTTCCGAGCAGGGGGCTGGCTGTCAGCCGAGCATTTTTTCGAGCGAAGAGGCCGCAGAGGGAGAGGGAGCAGAGCGGCAGCGCGGCAAGGCAGATGGAGAGCAGAGGATGTGACGTCAGACGCTCGGGCAGGGCCGCCAGCGGACCACACATGAGCGCAAGTGCCCAGGTGCAAAGAGCCGTCGACGTGAGGGCCACTCGCATGTCCACGCATTCGCGCATGTCTCCCAAAAATGTTGTGATGTTTCGCATGAGAACCCCCTTCCCCTCTCTGTTTTTACCACATCTCGCCGTCCCGTGCTTCGCCAAGCTCCAATACGAAGTGGAAGGATGGCAGAATCCCCTCTTTTTTAGGATGCCGAGAAAGCGTTTTTGGCAACAATACCTCCTTTGCCACGATGCGGCGCCATGGTCCTGCCGGGAACATGGCAACCGAGGCATCCCTGGAGCGTTTCAGAACGAGGGGATGAAGCCATTGGATCAAAGGAGAGGGAATTGGATACCGAGTATACCGAGGGCGGCAACCTGAGCCGACGGGGCTTTTTAGGATTGGGCGCTTTTGCCATGACCGGTGCAGCTGTGGGAGGGCTTGTCGGATGTGCGCCGAAGGACAAGGCGGCAGCGGAAAGCGAAGCGGCAAGCTCCCGCGGATCGTCGGGAACGACTGACTGGATTGGCGAACCGGAGGCCGTCGACGAGAGCAAAATCATTGAGACGGTCGATGCCGAAGTGGTGGTCATCGGAGCTGGCAACGGCGGCATGTTTGCCGCGGCCTCTGCTGCCGAGGAGGGAGCCCGTGTCGTCTTGTTGGAAAAAACAGGTCAGGTTGGATCGAACTGCCGCGAATGGATCGGCGCCGTGGGGTCTCGCCTGCAGAAGGAAAAGGGTGTCGAACTTGACAAGAACGAGGTGGTTGAATACCTGTGTTTCTATGCGTCCCATCGTTGCGACCAACGCCTGATTCGCTTATGGGCAGATCATTCAGGTGAAACGGTTGACTGGCTTGACGACGTGATCCGGGAGCAGGATCCAAACGCCTACGTGTTTTTCGAGACGGACATCGGCAACCCCGACCATGGCGTCTATAAAACCTTCGCCATCCAGCATAACGTCCAGAATGACAGCGAGAGGCTCAAGAGCCTCGACTTCGTATCGAAGAAAATTGAGTCTTTGGGCGTCGATGTTCGTACATCGACGGAAATGAAGCGGCTCATACGCGAGGACGACGGCACGGGCCGCGTGAGCGCCGTGATTGCCGAAGGGCAAGACGGCCTGGTGAGATTCAACGCTTCAAAGGGCGTCATCATAGCTACGGGCGGGTACTGTTGCAACGAGGAAATCATGGAAGCACGCAACAAGATGGCCGTTGACCATTGCACGGCTCTTGAGGCGCCAGGCCAAATGAACAATGGCGACGGCATCAAGGCTGCCCTGTGGGCGGGGGCTGCCATGGATGAACAGCCGACGGTCATGGTGTTTGATCGCGGTGGAGTGCCGGCGGGCTCGAAGGGCGGAGGGGCTTACTCTCAACCCGGCATCATGACGCATATCGGTAGCCAGCCCTTTTTGAAGGTGAACAAGGATGGCGAGCGTTTTTGCAACGAAAGCGTGCCCTATGATTTCATCTACGCTGCCGGAACGGTGCAGCGTGACGGAGTGTACTGCGAACTCTGGGACGCGAACTGGGTCGCTCAGGTCGAGCAGTTCCACACGATTGCCTGTTCGCGCATTATTCCAAGCCCGACGGGAGGGCATGCCCAAATATTCAACGTCGAATCCGAGACGGGAATGATGGAGGAAACCCTGATTCCCGCCGAGGTGGTGGTGGAGGCGGACACCATCGAAGGGCTTGCGGAAAAGCTTCAAGTTCCCGCAGCGACGTTGGTCGAGACCGTCTCCCGCTACAACGAGCTGTGCGCAAAAGGCGTGGATGAGGATTTTGGGAAGGAGAGCTATCGCATGCTGCCGCTCACAACGCCGCCTTACAGGGCGGCGACGCTGGGTGGGCAGCTGCTCTGCACCCTTGATGGCTTGCGCGTCAACACGGACTTGCAGGTCTTGGACACCGAGCACAACGCCATTCCCGGCTTGTATGCTGCAGGAAACGACACCGGGGGCTTCTTTGCCAACAACTATCCCGAGCTGTTCCCTGGTGTGGCATGCGGCAGAACCATCACGTTCGGTCGCCTGGCGGGCAAGAATGTGCTGAAAGCAGACGTGTGAGACACACTGCCGACGGGCAGTCCTGCCACGAGCTCGAAGGGAGCGTGATGCCTGCATGCCGAGCCCCGAGGCCTTTCGAGGCCTCGGGGGCCTTTGCTCGAATTGATTGAGCCATGCGGCCTCGTGGGGAAAGCGCTATTCCGTGCGTGCCTCGACTGCGGGATTTGTCGAGATGATGGTTCGCAACTCCCTGATGTAGCGCATCAGCAGGGGGCTCGGGCGTCGTTCCTTGTGCATGATATAGCCCACCTGCATGCGTCCCTCGACATCCAGAGGAATGCTGGCAATGCCCGACTGCATTTCGGACGAGAGCACGCCGGTGGAGATGGTGTAGCCGTTGTGGCTCGTTAGCAGATTGGTGAGGGTGCCGCGGTCTGATATGCGGATGTTGCGGGCGTGGGGCAGATGGCTCAGCGGCTCCTCGGAATAATAGAATGAATTCGCCGTGCCCTGCTCGAACGAATAGCGCGGATAGGGGGCGAGGTCAGAGGGGTCCAGAAGCCTTTTTGCCGCCAAAGGGTGGTGTTCCCCCACAAACACGTGGACATCGGCTTCGAATAAGGGGAAGAACGCCACGCCTGCATCGTCGAACGCCTTATGAAGGACGCGTTGGTTGAAGTCATCGGTGTAGAGGATGCCCACTTCGCTTCGGAACGCATGCACGTCATCGATGATTTCTGCCGTGGTGCTTTCGCGCAGGATGAATTCATAGTCGTCGCCCTCGCATGCCTCAACCACGTTCACGAACGCCTGCACGCTGAATGCATAGTGCTGGGTTGACACTGCCAGGCGCAGGTGGGACGTGTCCTTGTCGGCATAGCGCGTTTCCAGCATGTCGGCCTGCTCGACTACCTGGCGGGCGTAGCCCAGCAGCTCCGTTCCGTCATTGGTGAGCGTGACGCCGCGGTTGCTGCGCGTGAAGACTGCGATTCCCAGCTCACGTTCAAGTTCCTTGATGGCTGTCGACAGGTTTGATTGGGAAGCGTACAGATTCTGCGCGGCGGCATTGATGGAGCCATACTCTGCGATGGCAATGAGGTAGCGGAGCTGCTGCAGCGTCATGCTTGCCCTCCCGGTCTGTTGTGCCCGTCCATTTGTCTCTGGCATTATTTTACTCTGCTATCGTTTGGGCCGATAGCAAATCATCAAAACATCGAATGGCATCAACGGTTGCGTCAAGATGCCGTTCATGGTTTGATGCAATACGCTGCGCAGCGCGTGGTTACGTGTGCCCGAATGCCGGGACATGCGCGGCGGTAGAAGACGATGGGCGAATAAGGAGCACAACCATGGCAAAGGACATCCCCTATGATCAGAAGTACTATGATCCGGAGATTGAATGCATGCCGCGGCCTCAGCTGGAGGCACTGCAGCTGCAGCGCCTGAAGGACATGGCGGCTTACGCATATGAGAACACGGTGTACTATCGGCGCTCGTTTGACGAGGCAGGGGTGAAGCCCGAAGACATCAAAACGCTCGACGATATCGCCAACCTCCCCTTCGTCGACAAGAAGACGGAGCGCGAGACCCAACATGTGGGCAGCTTCTTTGGGGAGATGTGCTCGGTGCCCGAGGAACAGGTCGTTTTCATGGCGACGTCATCGGGCTCGACAGGCGTTCCCACGGTGAGTCCGTTCACGCAGGAGGACTTCGACCTTTGGCAGGACACGGAGGCCCGCTTGTTTTGGCAGGCCGGCATGCGTCCCAACGATCGCTATGTGCATGGGCTCAACTTTGCGCTGTACGTTGGCGGGCCCGATGTCATCGGCGCGCAGCGCCTTGGCGCCTTGGCCATTTGGGTGGGGGCTGTTCCGTCTGACCGGTTGCTGTTCGTTTTGAAGCAGTATCAACCCACCATTATCTGGACATCGCCATCCTATGCGTGGCACCTGGGGGAGATAGCAAAGGAAAAAGGGTATGACCCCAAGGTCGATTTCAACATTCACACCATCATCGTGGCTGGCGAGGCTGGCGGATCCATCACCTCGACACGCGAGTCCATCGAGAATCTGTGGGGCGCCAAAGTCGTTGACTTCTATGGCCTGTCGGATATCTACGGGGCATGCGCCGCGATGTGCGAAGCGAAAGACGGCTTGCATATCGTCGAGGATCAGATTCTCGTGGAGACGGTCGACCCCACCACGGGCGAGGTGCTGGCTCCCGGCGAGACGGGCGAGCTGGTGTACACGACGCTCATGAAGAAGGCCCGTCCCATGATTCGGTTCCGCACGGGGGACATCGGCTACGTGAGCACCGACACTTGCGAATGCGGCCGCACTCTCGCGCGCATCCATGTGACCGGCCGCAAAGACGAGATGTTCATCGTGAGCGCCGTCAACGTGTTTCCCACGGACATCGAATATGTCGTGCGCGGTTTGGAAGGCCTTACCGGAGAATATTCCATTCGCGTGTACGAACAGGACTATACTTGCAAGTATGAGGTGTCTGTCGAACGGGCGCTCGACAGCGATGAGCCCTATGACGAGGTGGCCAGTCGAACGATAGCGGCCATCAAGGCTCACGTTGGCGTCCGACCCCAGAACGTGATCGTGCACGATGCGGGCAAGCTGGGCACGTCGTCGGAGCACAAGTCGTCGCGGTTCGTCGACGAACGAGGCTGCACCACCAGATAGAGGGAAGGACGCTACCATGACCAAGACATTCGCGGTTTCCGGACAGCACTACCTGTTCAACGTGCAAACATTTGCGCATGTGGTGCTCGCATTGGGAGGCGATTCGTACGGGTATGCCTTCCGCGACCGCACGACGCGCGGCGTCATCGACGATGTTGCGGAGGGAAGAAGCGAGCTGGGTATTCTGGTGCAGACGTCTGCAACGGCCGACGAGCTGAACGCAGCGCTTGACGAAGCGGGGCTTGAGTTCGTGGAGCTCATCGAATCGGCTCCCCGCGTTGCCTTGCCGGCGAGTCACCCATTGGTGCATGCCAAAAGCCTGACCCTCGATGACCTCGCTGACTATCCTTATCTGTATTTCGAGCAAGAAGAAGGATCGTCTGCGGCGTTTTCTGAGGAGGCGCTGTTCGAATCCTCTCCTGCGAAGAGCATCGCGTGCACTGACCGTGCGTCGCTCTCTGAACTCATCGTGGCACTCAACGGCTATACGGTGACGAGCGGCATTCTCGTGGGGATATCTGACGGCGCCGGCCTTGACACCGTCCCGCTTGACTCCGATGTCAGGCTGCATTTGGGCTACGTTGCCCGCAAGGGGGAAACGCTGAGCGACACTGCCCAGCGCTTTGTCGATGCGCTGCGCAAGAATCTTGAGAGATACGCCCGCTTTTAGAAAAGGAACCCACAGGCGACACCATGCATGGTGTCGCCTGTGGGTTGAGTCTGACACGGGGTTGTGTTTCGATCTGAGGTGCCTTCTCGCCTTGATTCAGATCAAACGATATCTACTTTCGATGCGTGCCGCGTTTCTCCAGGACCTGCTTTCTATGCTCGCGTTCAGCGCGCACCTCGCTGGGGCGGCGCTGCCGCGCCTCTCGAGCTGCCATCGCTTCTGCTTCGGCCTGTTCCTGCCGTGAGAATTCTATGCGTATGCGGAGGTATTCGGAGATGAGCAGCACCAGCAGGATGCACATGACGATGAGGTAGCCGATGACGGCTCCCGGCAGACCGGTGAAGTTCACCAGCAGTATGGGAATGAACAGGGAGAATCCGAACGTGATCAGATACAGTTTCGTGACTGACTTCTGCTGTCGCAGCACGGTGACCACCTGATAGAGAAAATCGATGGCTGCAGTCACCCCTCCTGCTGCCAGCATGATGTAGCACAGACCCCGGAACTCTTCGAAATCGATGCCATATAGGAAGCTCATGAGGGTGATGCCGATCCAGCCCATGATCAATGCCGTGATTGCGGTAACGACCACTACCACTGCGAGTATCACCACGATGATGAGGTCAAACCGTTTGCGCTTTTCGGGATCGGCCCACACGTTCGCCATGCGAACCAGAAGGGGCCGGTAGATGAAGCCGACGGTGAGCAGGATTCCCTGGGCAGGGAAGTACAGGGCATTGAAGTAGAGCTGGTTGTCGTAGCTGAGCACTCCCTCCATGACGAATTTGGGCATGTTGTCGATAAGGGCATAGAGAAACAGTGCAATGAAAAGCGGGAAGCACTGCTTGAACAGCATCAGCACGTTGCCCGTTGTCCAATGGCGCGATTTGGGGGTTTCGAACAAGGCGAGGGGAAACGTCAGCACGACGAACGATGCTGCGGCAGCCATGGCCATCGCGATGCTGGAGATGCCGAGGTCGCGGGTGACCAGAAGGCAGGCGGAGAACACGATGAGCACGACAATCGATCGAAACGCTTGGGAGATTCCGGCAAGGTAGAGCTTGTCCATTTGCTGGAGTCGTCCCTCATACACATCCGCCAGCCCATCGATCATCTTGTAGAGGTAAACTCCAAGGCTGATAAGGAACATCTGCTGGTCGTAGCCTCTCACGAGGCAATACACCACTCCCACCACAACCATGCACGCGCACGTGATCCATCGGTTGACTTGGTAGTCCGAGAAGGAGTGGGCCTCGTGCACGTCTGAGACCTGATAGGTCCGAACGCCGTAGTTGGCCACGATCATGAGCAGCATGCCGGTGACGAAGGCTAGGGAGAACATGCCAGCCTGTTCCACCCCAACTAGCTGCGTGACGACAATGGTGAGCAAGGGGAACACCATGCCCCACACGCTGAAGCCTATGGTGTTCCACACATAGTCTCTTGAGGTGCGGTGCGCGGCGTAAGCCTCCTCCTGCCCGCTGAGGGTTCCTTTGGAAACCGCTCCCAGCAGACGGTTGCACCACCCATTGACCGTGCGCTTGATGACGTTGGGCTTCTTGTTTTTTTCTTTGTGGTTCGCCTGTCCGCGCTGAGTGTGCCGATCATGCTCCGGGGCTGCAGCGTCGTTTTTTTGAGAGGGGGATGCGACGCTCCGACGGGGATTGGCGCGCGGTTCTTCCGCCTCCGCGTGGGAGCTCGGGTCGGCGCTGAGGCCTTCTCTTTCGTGGTTTCCCTTACTCGAGTTCAGCATCATGCTGGTGCCGTCGACTCCTTCTGATTTTACGAACTCCGCTGTTCGAAACGATTATAAGCCATCGAATTCCAACGTGACGTTCTTCACAAAAGCAAGCGGAAACCAAGGCCATGCGCCAGGGGGCGGCTGTGCCTTGCCGTCAGCTGGACGCTGTGGCGGGATTGCTGAACGCAAGGGTATACTGGAACCATAGTGGTTCGGCGTACGAAGATTGGAAGAGCATGATCGAAGTGCTTTGGCATGGCCGCGGGGGACAGGGTGCGTTCACGGCGGCTCGGCTTTTGGGTGCGGCGGCGTCGCTGCCCCAGGAAGGGCATTCCCTCGCCTTTCCCTCGTTTGGGCCTGAACGCCGTGGCGCGCCCATGAAAGCGTTCACCAAGATATCAACTGCCCCCATCGGGGATCGAAGCGCAATTGAAAAAGCGGACTACGTGGTGTACCTTGATGGCACTTTGTTGGGTGAGGGCTGCTTTGACGAGCTGAAGGACGAAGGAACGATACTGGTCAACAGCACCCGCCCGTTTGGGGACAGCCGCATACTTGCCATAGATGCCGACGGGATTTCATCCAGGGAGCTTGGGCGACCCATTCCCAACACCGTCTTTCTTGGCGCGCTTGCGGCTCTGTGCGACTCTGTGGACATTGCCGACGTTGAGGAATCGATTCGCCAGTATATGCCTTCAAAGCTGCACGAATCCAACGTTGCCATAGCCGATTCCGTGTTCTCCCAGCTGGTTGGGGAAGAGGTGCCTCGATGACAGAGCGGCCGCCTGCTCCCCGTCGTCCGGCGCACATGCCAATCTTGCGCGCCGCGGACCTTGATCCGAGGGACTTCGCACATTCGACCTGCTTTGACGCTGGTTATCTGGTGACCAAGAACGCTGGCTGGCGCAACGTCCGTCCGGTGGTTGACCGTGACGCCTGCACGGGGTGTCTGCAATGCTACCTGTACTGCCCTGATGGGACGGTGTACAAAGTTGCCGACGATGGTTCCGGAACAGTGGCCATCGACTACGATTTTTGCAAGGGCTGCGGGATATGCGCGAAGGTGTGCGCGTTTGGGGCCGTGACCATGGTTTCGGAACGCGAGGCGCTGGCCGCAGAAGCCCTGCCCGGAAGCGGGAATGGCTCCTGCAATGACGGCGAGGACGAGGAGCAAAGCCGATGAAACGATTCCTTTCTGGGGATGAGGCGCTGGCCGAGGGCGTGCGCCTTGCGCGTCCGCAGGTGATCTCGGCATATCCCATCACGCCGCAGACAGTGGTGGTCGAGCGCTTGAGCGAGATGGTCGTCGATGGATCGCTCGAGGCTGAATACGTGCATGTCGAGTCGGAGCATTCCGCCCTGTCCTGTGCCATCGGGGCAGCTGCCACCGGCGCTCGAACCTTTACGGCAACGTCGAGCCAAGGTCTGCTCTATATGGCTGAATGCCTGACCTATGCCTCGGGCGGGCGGTTTCCCATCGTCATGATGAACGCGAATCGTGCGACGGCGCTCCCCTGGAACATCTATGGCGATCAGCGTGACTCTCTTGCCCTCTTGGACCATGGATGGATTCAAGCGTATGCCCAAGACAATCAAGAGGCGCTGGATCTGGCCCTCATGGCATATGCGATTGCCGAAGACCCTCGCGTCAGCACTCCGTTCATGGTCAATCTGGATGGCTTTGCGCTCACGCACACCTATGAGACGGTGGATATTCCCGACCAGGATCGGGCGGACGAGTTTTTGCCGCCCTACGAGACGAAGAACCGTTTCGATTTCGACGAGCCCACCAACATAGGCTTTTCTGCCGGACCGGAATACAATCGTTATTTCAAGTATTGGGAGCATCGGGACATGCTCGACGCCTCGGCGGTCGTCGATGAGGTTGAGGACCGTTTTGCCGCAGTGTTCGGCCGACGTTATTCCGGCATGGTTGAAGCCTCATTCTGCGACGATGCCGAATGCGTCTTGATCACCTTGGGATCCATTGCGGGGCTTGCACGCACGGTGGTCGACGAGCTGCGTGCTGCGGGTCGGCGCGTCGGCCTGGTGCGCATTCGCTACATGCGTCCTTTTCCCGGCCAGGAGATCGCGCGGCTGGTGGCTGATGCGAAGGCTGTCGCCGTGCTGGAAAAAGACATTTCCTTCGGTGCGGAGGGCACGGTGTTCACGAATGTGAACTCTGCGCTCCAACAAGAAGGGTCCGTGGTGCCAACCTATAATTTCATCGGAGGCCTGGGCGGTGACGACATAGCGGAGCAGCAGATCGCTGGGATATTCCGCACATTGCAGAACCGCGTCGATGGCACGTTGGATGCGCCACGCGTCTCATTTTTGGGAATAGACTCGCCTGCCGACGATGCGGGCAAGGAGGTTGGATAGCCATGGCGATAAACGCGAGGAACATCGCCGACGATGAGTTTTTCTTCGGTCACAAGGCCTGCGCCGGATGCGGTGGGTCTTTGGCCGTCCGCCAGGCGCTCAAGGTGCTGGGTCCCCATGCTGTCGCGGCGTTGCCGGCTGGATGCATGAGCGCGGTCGGGTTCAATTTCCCCCAACTGTGCTTTGCGAACAATGCGATGATTGCCCCCTTTGCTGCCACGGCCAGCATCCTCACGGGGATCGAGGCGGGGCTCCGTGCGCAGGGCAAGAAGCCCGACGACTGCACGGTCGTGGGATTCGCGGGCGATGGCGGCACGGCAGACATCGGCTTGCAGGCGCTTTCGGGCGCCATTGACCGCAATGACGACATCCTCTACATCTGCTATGACAACGAAGCGTATATGAACACAGGCATCCAGAAAAGCTCATTGACGCCTTTTGGCGCCAAGACGACCACGACGCCGTCCGGAACGGGCACGCCGGGTTGTCTGACGCAGAAGAAGAACATGTTTGAGATTGTGGCGGCTCATGGCATTCCCTATGCCGCCACGGCAAGCGTCGGCTATTTGACTGACTTCATTCGCAAGGTCGAACGGGCTCGGGACATGAAGGGAACGCGCTACATCCACGTGATAGCTCCCTGTCCGACGGGTTGGGGCTGCGCGGTGGACGAGACCATCGACGTGGCCAAGGAAATTGTCGACTGCGGCCTCTGGTATCTTGCCGAGTTCGAAGGCGGGGAGGCCTGCGGCCAACCCGTCGGTCAATTCAAGCTGAATCGGAACCCCCGTGAATTCACCAGCGTCGAGACGTACCTGCGGCACCAAGGCCGCTTCAAGGGACTCACCGCTGAGGACATCGCCTGTGTGGAGGCCTCGCGTGACGCCAAATGGCAAGCCATGCGCCGGGATTGGGTGAGCAGGTAACGTGAATCAGCATAAGCGAACGGATCAGACGGCATCGCAGGCTGTGGTGTTCACCACTCAGATGATGACCGTGTTCATCGAGCATGAGAAGATGATCGACAAGGTTCTCAAGCGCTGCCATGACTTGACCGCGACGGAATTCTGCATCCTGCGTGCGCTCTACTTGGCGGGCGGTGAGGCAAATGGCCTTGATTTCGCTCAGTTTCTCATGCTCAAGCGCAATTCCATTTCCATCGCGCTGTCGTCGTTGGCGCGCAAGGACTTGGCCTCCAAGGCCCCGAGCGAGCGTGATCGGCGCATGCTGCATGTGACGGAAACCGCTGCGGGGCGCAAGATCACGCGCGATGCAACAGCAAGCATCTACGAGGCGCAGAAGGCGACATTCTGGAGCAACCTTTCCCTGGAAGACGAGCGCGGCGGAAATCTGGTGGCGTCTCTCGTGCTGGCGAAGCTTCGTGGAGTCGACTATTCTGCCACGGCTCCTCTCAAAGATGAAAACACCCCCATTAGCTCCGAATTCGTCGTATTCTGCAAAATGGTTCCCCAACGATGGGACTTTACCTTGAAGGGGTACTCCGATCTCTCGCTGACTGACTTTCGGATACTGACCTGTCTGGACGAGTGGGGGAGCGCGGCGCGTGCTTCGGATATAGCCCGTTACCTGCTGTTGGAGCGCAGCGTGGTCTCCACCAGAAAAGACGCCTTGATCACTCGGGGCCTCGTTGCCGAATCGGTGGATGAGAACGATCGGCGCAACAGCAATCTTGTCGTCACCGGGCACGGTGCTGCGCTTGCGGCGCGTCTGAAAGCGCATCTTTCCACGGAAACGGCTGACATGTACTCGTTGTGCGAGGAAGCGGGCCTCTCGGACGAAATCAACGATTGGCATCGCGTTATGTACGCCAACATGAGCGTTATGAATTACATTCTCTAGCGGTGAGGGCGCACCCCGTGTTGGCGCCAGCGCCCACACGGGGTGCGCCCTTGTGGGCGCTTTCTTTTTCGGCGATTCATTCATGACAGGTTTCACTGGATTCCAAGGGCAAGACCCGCGTTTGATCGTTTCCTTTTCTCTCAAACTAGATCAATAGAAAGATATGTCATTGACGCAACTAAATTCCTGTGATACATTTCCGTTGGGAAGAAAGAAAGGACAAGGAGGGAATTATGGGTATCACACGAAGGAATTTTCTACAAGGTCTGGCGGGAGCCGGGGTTGGCGTGGCGGCCTTTGGGCTTGCGGGGTGCGCGGCGCAGAACACGTCCAGCAATGCTGGCAAGGCCGATGCAGCGACGGGAAGCAAAACGGAGATCGTCATTCCCGATCAGATTGATGAGACGCTTGAGTTTGACCTGGTTGTAGTTGGTGGCGGCATCTCTGGCCTCGCTGCTGCTGTGCAGGGAGCCCTTGACGGACATAAGGTGATCGTGCTCGAGAAGACGGGGCAACTGGGATCCATGGGAGGAGCGGTGGAAGGGCAGCTTGGCGTTGAGTCCGCCATGCAAAAGGCCGCTGGCATCGATTTCACCATCGCCGACGTCGTCGCCCACGAGATGGAAGTGGCCCAGTACCGTTCTCCGGGCGCGCAGTGGATCGACCTGTGCACAAATTCTGCGGAGAACATCGCGTGGGAGCAGGAGCAGGGAGTGGTCTTCGAAAACGTGGACGACTATTTTGGAACCTGCACCCTCGCGACCTTCCATTGGTTCAAGGACCATAAGGCATCAGTGGGATACATTGAGCCCATGGGCGCGCGAGCGAAAGAGCTGGGCGTGGACATCCGCCTGAAGATGTGGGGCACGGCGCTTGTCGTCGACGACGCCGGCGTCATTGGCGGAGTGTATGCAGAGGATAACGATGGAAAGACGTATCGCATCGATGCGAAAGCCGTGATTCTGGCATCCGGCGGCGTGGGCGGCGACTCCGCCCTGATAGCGGAACAGGGGTGGACAAGCGATTCGCTCATGTTCGCTGGCAATGCGGCCTCGTGCGGCGACGGCCTCCGTCTCGCGCAGCAGGCGGGAGCGAAAGACATTCTGTCTGACGCCGCCGCTTTCGTCATGAACTACGTTCCTGCGCTGCCCTCCACCAACGCACCGCAATACGCCGATCCCTTGAACGGCATGGTCACCGGTGTCGCATCGGCGCATGGCTTCGGTTTGTGGGTGAACCAGGATGGAAACCGTTTTGTCAACGAGACCATCGGTGCCGACAACATGATGCTCCAAACCATGCCGACGCGTGCCAACAAGCATTCCTATGTGGTGTTCAACCAGGCAATGTTTGACGCGACGTACGGCAGTCTTGTGGAAGGCTCCGCCGATATCCTGGCCTCGTCCGTTGAGGAGAACGACAAGGATTCGCTGTATAAAGCCGAAACTGTCGAGGGGTTGGCTGCTGCGGTGGGCATTGACGCATCTGCGCTGCAGACCACGGTCGATCGCTATAACGGCATGTGCCAGGCCGGCACCGACACGGATTTCAGCCGCGACGCCGAGACCCTTGTTGCTCTTGCTGATGGTCCCTACTATATCGGACGTATCGAGCAGACCTATTTCGCATCAATCGGGGGTATTCTCAACAGCGCCAAACACGAAGCTCTCACCTCAGGCTACGAGGTCATTCCTGGCCTGTATGTGGCGGGACTTGACGGCGCCATGCTGTATCGGAGCGTCTACACCATCAATTTGGGCGGATCATGCTGTGCAAACAACGTGAACTCCGGACGTTACTCCGCCATCAATGCGAGCGAGTACATCAAGTCGCTCTAGCTGCCTGACTTCTGCGGGGTCGACGCTTCGGCGCGACCTCGCAGGTCTTTGTGCTGCCGCTGGACCTTGGCGGCGGTTTTTTCGGGGATGGGATGCTCTCGTTTCGGCGGGGGATCGATTTTCGCGGCAAATCGTGCCAGTCTGGCGGTTCCAGCAGATGCCTTCGACGCCAGCGGTCCTCCATTCTGTCGTGCCCTGGTGAAGAGGCTCTTGCAAGCAGGTCAAGACTGCTACAATAAGCATTTATGATTTGCCCAGCACGTCCCGAAAGAGATGCAGCCATGAAAGAATACAATCCTCATGAACTCGAGCCCCGTTGGCAGAAGCAGTGGGCTGACGAAGGTTTATATGAAGTGGTCGAAGACGCTTCGAAGCCGAAAAAGTACGTGCTCGAGATGTTTCCCTATCCTTCGGGCGACATCCATATGGGACATGTACGCAACTACACCATCGGTGACGTCATCGCGCGCTATTCGAAGATGCGCGGGTTTGACGTGCTGCATCCCATGGGATGGGACGCCTTTGGGCTCCCTGCGGAGAATGCGGCCATCAAGCACAACAGCCATCCTGCCACGTGGACCTATGCCAACATTGAAACTCAAAAGGCAAGTTTCAAGCGCATGGGCTTTTCCTACGATTGGGATCGCACCGTCGTTGCCTGCGACCCCGAGTATTATCGGTGGGGGCAGTGGATATTCCTGCAGATGTGGAAGCGGGGCTTGGTCGAACGACGCAACAGCCCGGTGAACTGGTGTCCCAACTGCCAGACGGTGCTCGCAAACGAGCAGGTCATCGAAGGCACCTGTTGGCGCTGTCACGGCGCGGTGGAAAAGCGCGACCTCACCCAATGGTATCTCAAGATCACTGATTACGCGCAGGAGTTGCTGGACGATCTGGACCAATTGCAGGGATGGCCCGAGCGCGTCAAGCAGATGCAGGCGAACTGGATCGGGCGATCCGAGGGCGCTGAGGTCGACTTCGTCCTCTGCGACCGGGATGGCAACGTGCCTGCCGAACCGACGGACGATGATGTCATAACCGTGTTCACGACTCGCGCAGACACGCTGTTCGGCTGCAGCTTTTTCGTCTTGGCGCCGGAGTATCGGGGCTTGGCCGACTTGGTGGCTGGCACTGAGCATGAGACTGAGGTCATGGCATTGGTGGAAGCTGCCTCGAAGGTGAGTGCTGTCGAGCGTGCTCAGGGCGATCACGAGAAGCACGGTGCATTCACGGGCCGTTACGTCGTGAACCCCATCAATGGAGAAAAGGTGCCCGTCTGGGTTGCTGACTACATTGTCGCCGACTATGGAACTGGTGCCGTCATGGCTGTTCCTTGCGGCGATCAGCGCGATTTTGAATTTGCGCGCAAATACGACCTTCCCATCGTTCCCATCATTTTGGGTGAAGACGATCCGTTGTTCCCTCGCTTAGGGAAGGCGCAGTCTCGCCAGGTGACGTCGGTTGATTGGGACCACGCCTACGACGCCGAGGGCGTGCTTGTCCAATCGGGACACTACACTGGAATGGTCGGAGGCAAGCATTCTGAAGGCGAGTCGGCTATCGTTGCCGATCTGGAGGCACGCGGATGCGGGCGCCGCAAGGTTGAGTTCCGCCTGCGCGACTGGCTCATCAGCCGCCAGCGTTACTGGGGCAATCCCATACCGGCCATCCACTGCGAGCACTGCGGACTTGTGCCCGTGCCGGAAGCGGATTTGCCCGTGCGCTTGCCGAAGGACATTGACCTGGCTGCCGGCGAGACGCTTGCGACTCACGAAAGCTTTGTGAACACGACGTGCCCGGTATGCGGCCGCCCGGCCAAGCGCGAGACCGACACCATGGACACCTTTACCTGTTCAAGCTGGTATTATCTGCGCTATACCGATCCGCATAACGTCGAGCTGCCGTTTGCGCCCGAGAAGGCAAACCGCTGGATGCCGGTCGACCAGTACATCGGGGGCATCGAGCATGCCATCTTGCACCTGCTGTACAGCCGCTTCTATACCAAGGTTCTGCGCGATTTGGGCATGCTAGATTTTGACGAGCCCTTTGCGAACCTGCTCACCCAAGGCATGGTGCTTGACGAGCATGGCGACGTCATGAGCAAGAGCAAGGGCAACGTCATCTCTCCCGAGGAAATGATCGCCGGATATGGTGCCGACGCCGTGCGTGCCTATATCCTGTTCATGGCTCCGCCCGACAAGGAGCTGCAATGGAACGAGGACGGTCTGGCGGGAATCTACAAGTTCATGAACCGTGCATGGCGCATGGTGAACGATCTTGCTTATCAGGCGGGCGATGACGGCAACTATCGAGAAGGAACTTCTCGCGAAGAGGGCGAACGGGCTGCAAAAACGCTCAACCGTGAGCGGCATCGCGTGGTGGGCAAGGTCATTGAGGACTTCGAGCGCAACAACTTCAATACCGCCATTGCGGCCATCATGGAGCTGACCAACGCGGCCGGAGATTATCTGCGCATGGTGTCGCCTGAAACGCGTCAGGCGTGTGACTACCTCAAGCGTTTGGATGCCGATGTAGCCCTCGTCATCACGAAGCTCATGGCTCCCATCGCCCCTCACTGGGCCGAAGAGCTCTGGCATTCGGTGCTGGGTCAAGAGGCATCGGTCCACGAGCAGCCATGGCCTGAGTATGATCCGAATCAGGCGAAGGCTGAAGAGGTTGAGCTTGCCGTGCAGGTGAATGGCAAGGTGAAGGCAAAAATCGTTGTGGCTGCGGATTCTTCGGAAGACGAGGTGAAGGCCACTGGCCTTGCTGCGGTGGACAAGGCGATCGACGGCAAGGACATCAAGAAGGTCGTTGTCGTGCCCGGTCGTCTCGTGAACATCGTTGCCAAATAGACGCACGAGTCCTGCCTTGGGACAGGTTCCAAGGCAGGACGATTCTCTGTCAGGATGGAGCACGTCCGTTCTTGGGGTCGTCTGCAATCAACCTTTCAAGCTTCTGGTAGGCGACCAAGGCGACGATGCCATTGATCGTGGCCTTCACGAGGTTGAAGGGGAGCAGGGCCGGTAAAACGAGGGCAACCACATCCTCGTACGTGGATTGCAGGTAGAGCGGCGTCACGATGAAATTCATGCAGATGGAGACGGCCACCGAAGCAACGATTCCGGCCAGCACGCCAAGTATCGCCCTTTTGAGGGGAGGATTCCTTTTGCTGACCAATCCCATGACCACAACCATAGAAACCGATGCCGCGATGTTCATGAACGCCCCAAGGGGATTGGTGACCAGATGGGGAATCCAGGCAAGAAACGCAACTGCAGCCCCGATCCAGGGACTATAAAGAAGGCCAGCGAGGAGCACGACGATGCCTGATGCATCGTACTTCAGCCATTCCGCACCGGGGATGAGGGGAAACTCGACAAAACTGAGAACCATGGACATCAAGATAAGTATGACCAGGGCAACCAACTGTTTCGACGAGCGTCGAGGGGTGCCGTCTTCAAAGGGAGTCACGGTTTCCATCCTTCCTTGGCCCACGTGTGATCACGTGCTTGAGGCCGCGGGGATCAACTCTTTTTCTTCCTCCCAGTATACTGCACGGGACCCGTGCAAGACGGGTCCCGTGCAGTTAAGTCAGGTCGCTGTTGCGTGGAAAGCGACGTGTGGATTGCTAGACGGCTTTCGCGGCAGCAACGGCTGCTTTGGCGTAATTGGCCGTGTCGACGAGCGTTGCCCCGGAAACTGCGTCGGGACCGTCGATGGACACCTCCGAGATCTTCTGTCCGGCGAGGGCGCCTTCAATGGCCTCGATTGACGTCAGCCACGGAGTGGTCGAGCCCGCTTTTTCTGCAAGCATTGCACTGTAGGCCTCGTTGTTGGCCGACTTCGAGGTGAGCGTCTGTCCTGAAACGTAGTATTCGGTGCCGAACGCTGCGTCGGAGTTGGGAACGCTGACGACGTTGTCAGCCACGGCGACGAACTGGAACTCGTCGATGCTCGCTGCAACGATTGAATCGCCCTGCACGAGCGACACGGCATTGCCGAAGGCTTTCGTGCCATGGCACGACGCATTGATGCGGCCGAGGGCGACGTCGCCGCTGTTTGGATCAAAGGTTCCCTCGCTGACTATGGCATCGTTTTCTGCCACCTCTGCGATTCCTGCAAGGTAGTTCGGAGCATCCACCAGAGTTGCTCCCGACACGGTGTCAAGTCCTGCTGACTTCAGGTCGTCGGGCTTCTTCCCAACGGCGTACTCTTCGATGGCAGCCATGGAGTCTGCCCATTTGACGGTGGAGCCTGCCTTTTCTGCCATCATGGCCGAATAGACGTCGTTGTTGTCCTTTTTCGAGGCGAGCTGGTATCCTTCCACGATTCCTGCCGAGAAGTCCGAGTCGGAGTTGGGAACGGGCACAAGACCCTCGGTGGTGGCGCTCATGAATTGGTAATCGTCGACGTCCACCCCTCTGATGACGCCCTCTTCATCCACGGCCACCACGACTTGCGTGAAGCACTTGTCGCCATGGGCTACAACATATCCCCGGTGAAGAGTCACCTTGCTTGATCCTGACGTGGCGCCTGCGCCGCCTGAAGCGCCATTGGTGCTTGCGTTGCCGGCGCCGGTACAGCCTGCGAGCGCATAGCTTCCGATCGCTCCAGCCGCTATGATGATGCTGCCCTTCAAAAAGTTTCTACGTGAGAGTGGCTGTGCCATGGTCTCCTCCTTTTTCTCGATAATCACTCAACGCCTGCCAAGCAGGCTTTGGACCTTCCCTCACGTAAAAGATACAAAAAGAGTAGGATTTTAGAATAGTCAAAAGGGAGGAACTTGCCTGACAAGGCATTTTCGTTGCTATCGACGAAAAGGGGGAGACGCTTTTTGCTCTTTTGCTAGGCCTCGCGGCCCGTTGCAGGATTCTCCGAAGGCTGCTCGGCCGTGTTTTCAGAACGGCTGTCAAGCAGTTCCAAAAGCTCCTCGCGTGAATTGATGCCCAGCTTGCGATAGATGTTCTTGCGGTGGCTGCGTGCCGTGCTTTCGGCTATCACCAACATTTCAGCCACGTACGCGGCACTGTGCCCCCGACCGAGATATCCGAGGATTTCAGCTTCGCGCTCGGTGAGGCCATGCTCTTGTGCGATCGCGTCGCAGCGTTCGGCGAAGGAGGGTCCTCCGGCATTGCGTTCGTTGCGGTCCACCCCTTCGAGTATCATGCGCCACATGCGCGATCCTGGCGTGGCAAGCAAGGCGGCGACCGCCATGACGAACAGCGCCATGAGCATATGCCGCTGATAGGAGATCAAGGCACCGGCGTCAACGCGCGTATAGGACAGCAAGGCAATCAGGCCGAGTCCAATGAGAAGAATGCTGCTGACCGGAAGCGAGAGGGACCGCATGCGACCGGCCATGGCAAGCACCATGCCGCTAATGAGCATGAAGTAAAGCGTGCAGAAGGCATCGATGCCGACGCTCGTCACGATTCCCAGGGTCGTGTCCGAGACAAGTGAATTCACGGCGAAGGTCAGGAAGGCAAGAAGGGGCAGATAGAGGCGATAGGATATGTTGATGAGCTCGGGATCTGATTTCACGGACAGAAGCGGCAGGGAACAGGGGACCACAAGCAGGCATCCAATGAGCAGAGGAGAAAAGGGCTCGGACGCATCGGGCGACATCGTTCGGTTGACGATGAAGAGAAGCAACATGATCAAAGGTGTGGCGACAAAGAACAGGATGCGGGATCCGAGGGGCTTGAAATCGCCCGTTCCCTCTAGCAATGACAGGTCGAACGACCCAAAGACGTCCCACCAGTTCGACTCCCTTTCGGCAGGCTGATGGCTCTGATGATCGTGGCGGCGGTTGCCCCTGACGCCTCCTAGGGTTCCCACGCATGCCAGGGCAAACAGGAGGGAAGACCCCATGGCCGGCGGCAAGAACAGAACAACGGCGTTCGCTATGGCCAGGGCTAGCAGAGCGACGATGAGGGCTGAAAAGGAAGAGTGGAAATCGAGGAAACGCACGCGGGAAAGCCAATTTGCCGCCAGGATAGTGGCTCCGAAACCCAGAAACAGGCCTGCTGCAATCAGGATTGTTGGAGGAATGTCGGATGTGAACGCGACCGCCGTGAGGACCGCGTAGCCCAGCAGATAAGCAACGCCTCCGGCATTGACGATTGTTGCGCCGAGGCGATGGTAGGAGGTTTTGAGCAGGCAGACGAACAGCAGGGAGAGCGCGGTGAACATGACTGCGATAAGCATGGTCCACACAAACGTCATGCTGCCGATGTCGAGGGCCGGCACGCGGTCGATTGTCGGCTCGAGCAGGATATGGAGGGTGTCGAGGCAAGGGAGCGCGATAGGAAGGCTCGAGGCGAATGCCAAAGCCGTGGCGGTGTCCGAGAATCCGAGTTTGTCGGCACTGTTTCGATAAGAACGCAAGCGCAAATCAGTCTACTTTCAGCATGGCGTCAGGTCGTATCTCCTGTATGATCTTTCAAGCCGGATAGGTTGAAACTCGCGGTGACCTCGAGAGCGTCTCCGTGAGGCATGCATCATATCCGTATACTATCCGATTGGGTGCCAGGATGCCACCATGCGACGGGCGTCTTGCCCATATGGTTGCGCTACGGTAACGGTCACTGCGAGAGGGCAAGGGTGAAAACGGTTATGGCAGAAGAGCTTTCGTCGGAAGAATTCTTCGCATTCAACACGGTGAACAGGGTGAGTGCCTACACCGATGACCCGACCGTTCTGGCAGACGTCGTTGCCCTCTGCGCCCACTACGAGCATCTGTTCTCTCGGACGCGTCCCGACAGCCAGCTCGCCCGCATCAATGCGGCAGCGGGCAAGCCGGTGGCGGTTGAGGACGAGCTGGCCCGTTTCATCGAGATCGCCCTTTCCTACTGCGAGGAAAGCAAGGGGCTATTCGATATCACGATGGGCGGCGTCGTGCGGCTTTGGGATTTCAAAGCGGGAGTCATTCCTGACAAACACGCCATCGAGGATGCGCTTGCGCACGTGGGGTACCGGACTGTGCACGTTGACGGCGATTCCGTGAGGCTCGATGATCCGCAGGCCACCCTTGATTTGGGGGGCATTGCCAAAGGCTATATTGCCGATGGTCTTTCTCGGCTCCTTGTGTCGCGCGGGGTAAAAAGCGGCATTGTCAATCTGGGCGGGAACGTTTTGGTGATTGGGGAGAAGCCTGACGGCGCTGCTTGGAATGTGGGAATCCGCATGCCGGCTCCCTCTTCCGCCCAAGGTGCGGAATCCGTGTTCGCCACGCTTGCCGTGCGTGATTCCTCGGTGGTGACAAGCGGTGTTTACGAGCGTGCGTTTTCATGTGGTGACGAGCTGTACCATCATATCCTCGATCCCCGAACCGGCTTCCCTGCGCAAACGGACATCGTGTCTGCGACCATCGTCTCCCAGACGTCCATCGATGGGGACGGATACACCACGGCGCTTGTGATCATGGGCCTTGACGAGGCCCTTGCGTTCGTCGAGAGCCGTCCCGGCATCGAGGCAGTCTTTGTGACCACGGAAGGTGCCATTTACGGCACGTCTGCCATCGGTGAGGACATTCCCCTCCATGTACGGTAATCGTAAAAGCATCTGCACGTGTGAAATCGGGCGGTCGGTGCACAGGCTTCCGATATTTGTAGAGGGGACCTTTCGAAGGCGTAGAGTTTCAATGGGACGGATGCCCCATGTCTAACTCATTTGCTATCATCGAGGTCCTATGATGAGACGTAAGAGACATGGATGGTTGAGACGCATGGTTGGGATAGTGGCCGGCTGCGCCATTGCGGCCATTGCGGTCGTCGCGGTGACGAACATCGCGACGGTCGTGGTGACCGAAGATGCCATTGTGAGCGTCGACGAGGCGGCGGCTTACGATGCCGATGCCATCGTCGTGCTCGGCGCTTCCGTATTGCCGGACGGCACTCCCTCGGGCATCCTGCAGGATCGCTTGGATGACGGCATCTCCCTTTATTTTGCTGGTGCTGCGCCAAAGATCATCATGAGCGGCGACAATGGAACGGCATCCTACAACGAGGTCAAGGCGATGAAAGCCTATGCCGTCGCGCAGGGGGTCCCCGCTGAGGACGTCTTCAGCGACCACGCCGGCTTCTCCACCTACGAAAGCATGTATCGCGCGCGGAACGTGTTCGGCGTCGAGCGCGTCGTCATAGCAACGCAGACCTATCACCTCTATCGGGCGCTCTATTCTGCGCAGGGATTGGGGATGTCCGCGATCGGGGTTGCCAGCGATTATCACGCCTACGACAAGCAGGTGCAGTACGATCTTCGCGAAATACCTGCTCGCACGAAGGATTTTTTCAAGACGCTGCTCAAGGCTCCTTCCACCTATATCGGGGACCCCATCAGCCTCGATCAGTCGGGTGACGTGACGGATTGACGCCTAGGACTTAGCGTTGGAAGTGGACGAGGGACTGGCGACCGTGGTCCGCGGGCTTCATAGGCCCGCTTTTCCTCGAATGCTCAACGGGCGATAGAGGTCGCTTCTCCTGTGTCGCCCGCATCTACTTTTCAAGGTCGCTCGGATTGAACGTGTCAATGAGGTCAAGCAGCTCCTGTTTCTTGTGAATGTCCAATTTGGCATAGATGCGTTTCGAGTGGGTGCGGATGGTGTTTTCTGACACGATGAGGTCTTCGGCGATGCGTGAGACGGTATTGCCTCGCGCGATCAGCTCCATGACTTCGGCTTCCCGTGCACTGAGACGATAGCGGCGTTGGAGGGCTGCCGCCTGCTTCGAGATGCGATCTTGATAGAAGGGTTGATCGCGGTTTCCTCGATCTGTGCGCGAGGCGGGAACCCGCTGTCCCATGAGGGGGGTTTTCGCCTGCTCCCGCGCATTGATCGAAGGCTCTGGGAATCGGGAGTCGCGCTCGCGCTCGGTGGGCCGCAGGGCAACAAGCTCGATGCTCTCCCCGTCGTTCGCGCTGAATATCTTGCGAAACCCTCCCTGTCCGACGAAATACATGAGGCCCAGGAGGTAAACGGCAATCAGTGCAACCATGGCAAGCGGCCCTATGCCCAGCCAATCGATCTGCTCGGCGAACGTTCCCGTGATGAATCCGACATCATGCAAGGCGTAGACGATGCCGGCAAAGAAGCCATAGATGAACACGGGGTTGATTCCTCGGTCCCGCGATGCTTGCGCGCACTGAATCATCATGAGCATAATGGCGACGCTGTAGAGCGCATAGAGGATGGCCGCCAGCCATTGGGCATAGGTCACCATCAAAAACGGCAGCAGGAGAAACGACGTGATCACGAAGGGGAAGAACACGCGATAGGCTGACACCACGTTGACGCGGAGGTTCTTGAATTGCCAGAGCACCAGCAACGCGGCTGCCGCGACGAGGGACCCTCCCATCGATAACAAGTTCACGAGAGATCCTATCTGGGGGTCTCCAATGGCAAGCGATCGCATGACGCCTGTGCAGAACCCGAGCGCACCAACGCAGAACGCACTCCGCCAGTAGTCGTGAATCACGCGACGATACACATGGGGATGCTCGCGCGGAACGTCTTCGAACATGGATTGGTTGCGGTCTATCTCACGGCTTTTCAAGGAGATGGCCAAGCCGAATAACGGCAGGAACACGAGCGGTATGAGAAACGCCGTCACCGCTCGCGGAATGAGATAGAGAGCGAAATACAGCAAGGTTGCATACACGGTGCCAACGATAAGGTCGTGATTTCCCTCATCTGAATCTTGACTGGCGAACAGCCGTTGCCACAGCATATAGAACCCGGCTGATCCCAAGCCCAGCAACCCGCCGCCTGACATCACGAGAATCAAGGCGTAATCGTCCAGATAGATGGCTGCGATAAGACAGCACCATCCCAAGAAGTACGGCATGCTTGCAAGTCGGACAAAGAATGTACGGGTTGGCCCGGGGAAGAAATACACCCCGAGGGCGCTGGCGAAGTAACTGAAAGAGAACGCGAGCGACTGCGCGAGGAAGAACCAAAAAACTATGTCTGGCGTTTGGAATTCCATGGGCAGGAAAGGGAACACACCGCCCCAGACGCCGGCGGCGTTGATGGCGAGAAACAGGGCATAGCCGATTGAGGTTATGTTCGGTTTGAAGATCTGCATGAGGTGTGCTGGTTTCAACATGCTCCCTTGATGTGACGATTGGACAAATCTGAAGCGGGCCGGCTCTGTGTGAGCAGTATAGCGAACTTCGGCAGGCCCAATGACGAAGGAACATGTTCGTGACCGTCAGATTGCGCATTTGGCATGTCTCGCGAATGGCTCAATCCTTTCTGACATGAGTTTTTGAGCCACCCGGTGTGCTTTGACGGAGCTTTCCTTTGTCACATATTTGAACATGTGACAGCGTTTGAACAGGCATGATGCCAAATTCGCATATTTTATGTGACACGGGATATCTGTGGATGGGTATGGTGAGGCTGTTCGATATTCGCTGGCTTCTTGGAGTGGCGAAGGTACGCGCCCGAGAGAGACGAGTCATGTTCGAGATCCGAAAGAAGGATGTCGATGAAGACGGGCGAGGAGAAAAAAGAGAGAAGGGGGAGTGTAATGTCAGATGCCATGAGCATGAGCCGTCGTTCGTTTATGAAGACGACAGGAGCGCTTGGCGCCTTGGCGGCCGTCGGCGGCACCGCTGCGGCGACAAATTCGCTTTTCGGCAACGGTGCGCCGCAGGCGCATGCTGAAACCGAAGAAAAGATTGTATGGAACCATTGTGCAATCAATTGTCCAGGGCGTTGCGCCATCAAGATGCATGTCAAAGACGATGAGATCGTGCGCGTTGAAACCTATTCGGCAGACACGAATGATATGGATGACATCCAGCCTCGAGCATGCCTTCGGGGACGCTCGTATCGTGCTTGGGTGAACCATCCTGATCGAATCAACTATCCCATGAAGCGCGCGGAGGGCACAAAGCGCGGTGAAGGAAAATACGAGCAAATCTCTTGGGACGAAGCAATTGAGATAATTGTCGAAAACTATCGTGATGTCGTTGAAAACTATGGCTACGAAGCCGTATACATGAACTACTGCACGGGCAATTATGGCGTCACCGCCCGTCCTTGGTTTCGACTTCTCAACGCTCTCGGCGGGTTCCTTCCCTTTTACGGCAATTACAGCTTGGCCCAGCTGATGTGGATAACCCCCTACATTTACGGGAGCAAAGTGAGTGCTGGTTCAACTTTAAGCGCGGCAAATGAAGCCAACCTGGTTCTTATGTTTGGAACGAGCCCCACGGAGACTCGGCAGGGGGGTGCGGTTTCTCATCACGACTACGTTGCTATGCGTGAAAAAACGAAGGGCAAGATTTATGTTATCGATCCTCGCTTCAACGACTCGCTGACGGGTCATTCTGACGAGTGGCTGCCCATCAACCCTGGAACCGATGCGGCTCTTGTGGCGGCCATAGCTCATGAGCTCATAAAGAATGACCAGGTTGATCTTGACTTTCTCCACACATATTGCGTAGGATTCGATGAAGAGACCCTGCCGAATTCTGCTAAAGGCCAGAATAGATCCTACAAAGACTATATTCTGGGAACGGGCTACGACAAAGTCGAAAAGACACCGGAATGGGCAGCTTCCATAACGGGCATCTCCGTCGAAAAGATCAAAGATCTTGCCGACGAAATTGGTACCACGTCACCTGTCTTTGTCGATCAGGGCTGGGGACCGCAACGCCGCAGCAATGGAGAGTTGACTGGCTGGTCGATTTGCATGATACCCATCCTTACGGGAAACATTGGTTTGCCGGGCACCAGCAATGGCTTGCGCGAAGGAAGCTATTCGGTCAACCTCACGAGCATGTCGGATGGCAAGAACTCTGTCAAAGCCAAGATTTCGGTGTTTTCAATGGTAGACGCCATTGACCGTGGGCATGAGATGACCGAGAAAACGGATGGCGTCACAGGTGTTGAAAAACTTCCTTGCGACATCAAATTTGTTATCAACTATGCTGGAAACTGCATCA
Organism: Actinomycetes bacterium; assembly: GCA_023429565.1. Classification (GTDB taxonomy): domain Bacteria; phylum Actinomycetota; class Coriobacteriia; order Coriobacteriales; family Eggerthellaceae; genus JAEWQO01. The sequence continues at coordinate 38,742 of JAEZDJ010000040.1, read as the reverse complement.
CAAATCAAAATAGTGATATCAATTGGGTGCATGATGTGTTGCAGGATGACGGGAAATGCCAGTTTATCCTGGGTTCAGACATCCTCATGACCGATTCTCTGAAATACTCTGACGTGATTCTCCCTGATCTGTTCCGTCTTGAGCAGGCGTCGATGATTGGCACCGGTGGCGATGGCGCATACATGTTGGCTGGATCCGAGCCTTATGCTCCTAAATTTGAGCGTAAGTCCGCCTATGATGCGGCTGCCCTTATTGCCAAGGCCCTTGGCAAAGAAGAGGACTTCACTGGTGGCAAGACGCAAGAGGAATGGCTCAAAGAATGCTACGAGCAGTCCCGTGAAAAGGATACGGCGCTGCCCTCATACGAGGACGCGATGAAGATGGGCGTGTATACACGCAAGAATCCTAAAGGTGCCACCATCGTTATGGAAAGCTTCCGAAAAGATCCTATAGCCAATCCGCTCGATACCCCTTCCGGGAAGATCGAGATATATTCAGAAGCTCTTGCTACCCACATTGCGGCGCACGAATTTGCCGAAGACGACCATGTCACCCCGATTCCGACGTATGTTCCTGAGTGGTTTGGCGCCGAAACGACGACCGATGAGTATCCGTTGCAGTTGAGCGGTTTTCATTATCGGGGCCGCTTGCACTCTTCGTGGGGCGGGGTTGAGGTTTTGAAAGAGCTGAATCCACAAGAAGCTTGGATAAATCCAACCGATGCCGAGTCTCGTGGCATTTCTCAAGGTGACACTGTGCGAATCAAGAATGAGTTCGGCGAAACCGAGATGCTTGCCAAAGTCACGCCACGCGTCATTCCTGGCACTGTTGCCACGCCGCAGGGCGCTTGGCATAACGCGGATATGGCAGGAGATCGTGTTGACAAGGGTGGTTGCATTAATACGCTGACAACCCATCGCCCGTCTCCTTTCGCTAAGGGCAATCCGCAGCACACGAACATCTGCCAGATTATGAAAGCCTAAGCGGCGAGTAGAAAGAAAGGGTGAAAATAATGACTCAACATGCATTCTTTTTTGACGGTACTCGTTGCACCGGTTGCAAAACCTGCGTATATGCCTGCAAAGACAAAAATGATGTCGATCTGAAAACGACATATCGCAAAGTGTATGAATATACCGGAGGAACGACGACCAAGGACGAAAACGGATACTGCACAACAAATTGCTTCAGCTACTATGTATCGCTCGCCTGCAATCACTGTATGGATCCCGCCTGTGCGAAAGTGTGTCCAACGGGCGCTATGCATAAAGATGCCGAGACCGGTATTGTGTTGGTTGATGCAAGCAAATGTGTTGGCTGTGGGTATTGCCATATGGCTTGCCCCTATAACGCTCCAAAAGTCGACCGCGAAAAGGGTCACTCGGTGAAATGCGATGCCTGTGCAGACCTGGTTGCACAAGGAGAAAAGCCCGCATGCGTTATGGCTTGTCCAGCCCGAGCGCTGCAGTTTGGGACTGTTGATGAAATGAAAGCTTTAGGCGATCAGGGCGCTATTGCACCGCTGCCCGAGCCGTCATACACGAGTCCGAATCTCTACATCAAGCCTTCTGCCGACGCCAAACCGGCGGACAGCACAGAGGGCAAGGTCGTTAACCCCCTGGAGGTGATGTAGCATGGAGGCCGCATTCGCTGAACTGCCTTTGGCGCTGTTCACGACTTTGGCGCCGATGGGTGCTGGCGCGTTCGTTGCGCTTGCCCTCGCTTTTTTCACCACCTCGTTCTCGGGCGATCAGCTGAAGAAGATCGACAAGATGACGCTCGTTCCTCTCGTGGTCGTTCTTGTGGGCTTCGCCGCTTCATTCGCCCATCTGGCTGCACCGCTGCATGCTGCCGGTGTGTTTGCGGGCGTGGGATCATCGCCTCTATCGAACGAGATCCTTGTCGGTTCCCTGTTCGTTGTGGTAGCGCTTGCCTACACCGTTGCAGCGCTGATGGGCAAGCTTTCGGATGGGGCGCGCAAGGGGTTCGCGGCTGTCGTTGCCGTGATGGCTGTCGTGTTCGCCTGCTTTACGGGCATGGCTTACATGATGGAAACCATCTCGTCGTGGAACACGCCCCTCGTTCCCGTCCAACTGCTCGGGTTTGCCCTGGTTGGCGGAATTCCTTTGGGTACGTTGGTGCTGGGTCTGGCTGGTGCTCTTGGCGAGGCCCTGAAGGGTTCTTTCAAAACTGCGGCGATCATTGTGGTGGTGCTTGGTGCATTGCTCGCGGTCGTTGGACTTTGTCTCCAGATCATGGGTGTGAACGACCTTGTCAATCCTTTGGTTGCAGGTGTTGACCTGGTGGCTGATGTCGCGATGTGGATAGTGGTTGCGGTGGTCTGCCTGATTGTCTCCGCATTGGTTAGCGTGGTGTCTTTGACGGGGAAGAGCCCGGTTGCGTTGGCTGCGACGAGTTCAGTCATCGCCCTCGCTGGCATATTCATTGCGCGCTTGGTGTTTTATGCAGTGCAGATGTCGGTAGGTTTGTAGAGAGCCCAACCGGTTCTTGACGAAGGGCGTTGCGGGAGAGCGAGGTGCGCTACAATGGCAGCGCACCTCGCTTTGTTGTGGGGGAACTACTAAAAGCGGAGGGATCATATGATCGAAATGACTGATGATTTGATCGAAAGCATTGCGTTTGTCGGTGAGACGCTCGGGCCGTTCTATTTGCAGGACCCCAAGACGGGCGATGCCGGCCCCGCCTATCAGGCGCTGGCGGCGATTGACGTGGACGTTGCGGCCGAGGAATGGCCCTTTGTTGAGGATGCTGAGGCGCAAGCCGATTTGAGCCTCATGAAGCAAGGGCTTGTCTGTGGGCATGAGGATGACGCCGTCGTCTGGGAATACCGACGTCTGCTCGTCGGGCCAGCCACCAAACCGGCTCCGCCATGGGGCTCGGTGTATACGGATCGGGAATGCGTCGTGTTTGGCGAGAGCACGCTGACGCTGCGTCAGTGGATGAGGGAGAAGGGAATCGCGCGTCTCGACGATGACAAGACGCCCGAAGACCATATCGGCCTCATGCTGCTGCTCATGGCTTGGATTGCCCGCTATAGGCCGGAACTGCTCGACGACTATCTCAGGCTTCATGTTCTGACGTGGTCATCGCATTTTCTGTCCCAATTTGCCGAAGCAGCCGAACAGCCCTTTTTCGAGGGTCTTGCGTGCCTCACGAAAGAAAGCCTTGAGGGCATTCGGGTTGCACGGGGCCTGGCTGTCGACTACCCGCGCTTCTATCGCTGAGGACCGTGCGGTGTCTGGCATCGACACAGCGCTTGGCGAGATCACCCTCGTCCTTTTCACGACGCTCGCTCCGTCGGGAGTGATGGCGTTCGTCTTCATGGGCTGTCCGGCGCTGTTCGGCATGGTCGATGACGCTACGCGCCATCGCATTGACAAATTCCTCAGCATTCCGCTCATCACGTCGATGGTGGGGCTGGTTGCGTCGGCCACGCATCTCGGAAATCCCGCAAATGCCCTGTATGTGTTCCTTGGAGTTGGCCGAAGCCCCCTTTCCACGGAAGTGTTTTGCGCGGTTGTGTTTCTTGCCTTTGCGGGGCTGTACTGGCTTTACACGTTTGCCGAGCATCCGCGCGTCAAGGTGCAGCGCGTCTGGATGGCCTTCTGCGTGGTGGCGGGGATCATTTTTGTGACCGCTGTCGGATTTGCATACAATGCCGAGACCATCGTGTCATGGTATACCGTATACGTGCCGCTCAATCTCTGGCTGAACGCTTTAGTGGGCGGTCCGCTGCTTGCGGTGCTCTCTCTGCGCGTTGCGGGCTACCAACCCGTCGAAGGGAGGTTCGGCCGCGTTCTTGTCATTGTTTCTGGAATGGCTTTGCTGGCGAATGCGATAGGGTTCGGACTGCAAGGTGCCGAACTGGCATCCCTTGAGAATTCAATGGTTTCCGGAAACGAGCTGGTGCCTTATTACGGCTTCATGGTTGCCGCATTCTGCATCCTCGGCGTGCTGGGAGTGGGGATGGACGCGCATGCTTTGTTCGGGTCCGTTTCGCTCACCTTCTCCCGATCGCTGTTTGCCTGCGTGTTCGTTTTGGCGGGAATTTTTATAATGAGGTTTGCCTTCTATATGATGCACATGACTGTTGGGGTTGGCGTGTAGGCATCTTGTCTGGTGCTCGGCTTTCGTCTCGCGCGGGGCCGTTTCGCATAGTGCCTTCCGCATCAGGGAATTCTAGCTTGAAGATTGGGCAGGGGCGGTCAAATCGTTTGGGTCAGCGGCCGTAGATGTCCCAGCCGCCGGGAGGCGTTACCTTTTCTGACTGCACGACGGCCGATGCATACTGGATGCGTTCAATGATATTGCGCTCAAGATTTGACACCCCTTCGTAGGTGATCTGCTCGCGGAACAGCGAATAGACGTTTTCCATGAGCGCATCGATGGTCTCATTTGGTTCACTCGCATGCATAGGTACCCCTCCGGAATTGCCCTGCCTGATGTCCGTCAGTGAAACGCCCCCTAGTATAGCCGAAAAGTAATGGTTGTATTACGTTTTGTAAGAAACGAGAATCGCGGGAGGCAAAAAACCCGAAAAAGGGAAAAGGATGTGTTGGATAACGACAAACTGGCAGATGGAGATATGATTCTTGAGATCGAGGATGCGGGCTTCTGGAAGGGGAGACGCCGGAGGGGCATGCCGGTTTCTCTTGGGCCGTCTCCCGTGGCGAGGCTCGACTATACTGGTGAAGGCATGAAAGAGGAGGGCGCCATGGCTCTGCAGCATTTTCCCTATGGAGACGAAGAAGTCTCATACCTCACGTCACGGGATCCGATTCTCGGCAAGGTCATCGCCGACATTGGGCCCCTTCGGCGCGAGGTCCATCCCGATCTGTATGCTTCTCTGGTCAAATGCATCGTTGGGCAGCAGATTGCCACCAAGGCCCAAGAAACCATATGGCGGCGAATCACGGATGCCATGGGGGAGGTAACGCCTGAGGCTGTTGCGGCGTGTCCCGATGATGCGTTGCAGCAATTCGGTCTGTCCTTTCGCAAGGTGTCCTATATCAAGAATTCGACTGAGCAGGTGTTGTCGGGGGAGCTCGACCTGGAGGGGCTTTCGTCGCTTTCCGATGACGAGGTTTGCCGCCGGCTGTCGGCACTGCCGGGGATCGGAGTGTGGACTGCGGAAATGCTGATGATGTTCTCCTTGCAGCGCCTTGATGTATTGAGCTGGGGAGATCTGGCGATTCAGCGGGGACTGCGCATGGTGTATCACCATCGTCGCATAACGCCGCAGCTGTTTGCGAAATACAAGCGCCGATATTCTCCTTACGGATCGGTCGCGAGCCTTTATCTCTGGGCGGTTGCGGGTGGCGCTCTTGAAGGCATGCGTGACTATGCGCCGAAGGGCAAGAAAAAGTGAGAAGGCGCCCGTGCTTCGGCATGGCGTGGATAAATGTTTCGATTGATTTTTTGACCGTTGGCCATGGAACGCCGTTGTCTGGGTCGTTGTCAGGCGAGCTGCCTGCAAGAGACTGGTTTTCTTGAGCATGCTCGGAGAACACAAAGGCGCCGGACACGTCGGGCCTTCCGTCGCCCGCGTGACAACCGTGGCAAAACGACGCATATCAAATGGTTCAGATAATGGTATGCAAATGGTACATACTATGGTCTGCCGTCGTATTTAACTCCCACGAAACTATCGTGATAAGCCAGCGTAACAATCTTTCGTTTACATGAAAGGGTCGTTCGTTCGTGCGGTTTTTGCCGCTCTTCCGCTGCGAACGGCTTTTTGGCAGTCAAAGGTAAACGAAGGAGTCTTCTCTATGGGAAAACTTGATGGCAAGGTCGCCGTCATCACTGGAGCTTCGAAAGGCATAGGTCGCGGCATAGCCCGTGTTTTTGCCGAGCAGGGTGCCCAGGTGGTCTTGGCGGCGCGTGGCGAGGAGATTCTGGCATATGCCGCCGAGTTGAGCGCTGAAGGGTTTGAGGCGAAAGGCGTGCAATGCGATGTGAGCGATTATGACAGCTGCAGGGCACTTGCCCATGCGGCCGTGGAGGCCTATGGCAAAATCGACATCCTCGACTGCAACGCAGGCATATGCGTTTTAGGCGATTTCCTTGTCGAAGACGATCAGTGGCGTGATTCCCACATCGACATCAACATCAAGGGCGTGTGGAATGCCTGCAAGGCAGTCCTTCCCCATCTCATCGAATCGGGTGAGGGAGCAGTCGTCATCACCAGTTCGGTGACAGGCGATCTGGTTGCAGATCCTGGAGAGGTTGCCTATGCGACCACAAAGGCGGCGCTCATCGGTTTTGGCAAAGCTCTCGCACGGGAGGTTGCCGACAAGGGTGTGCGGGTGAACTGCATATGTCCCGGCTATATCCGAACGCCTCTCGTTGAAGGCATGGCCGAACAGTCGGATCCCGGCAATCCAGAGCGGGCCATCGATGCCATTGCGGCCGCCGTCCCGCTCGGCCGTTTGGGCACTCCTCGCGAATGTGGCGAGCTGTGCGCCTTTTTGGCATCCTCCGAGGCGAGCTACCTGACTGGTGCGCAGGTGGTCATCGATGGAGGGTCGACGTTGCCCGAAACCTCGTCGATGGGAAACTGACATGGCTCAGGGAACCGAACTGTTCGACGGAGTGGCCCAGGCGGCCGTCAGGCGCTATTCCTTCAAGGATGATGTCGCCCAGCTGCTCACCTTTTCTGAAAATTACACCTATCTGATCATCGACCCTCAGACGGGGGCCAAAGACGGAGTCCTGCGCGTGAGCCGTCCGGGATACCATACGCTCCTTGAGCTCGAAAGCGAGATGGATTGGCTCCGCCAGATAAACGACTACACTCCCTTGCTGGTGGCCAATCCGTTGCCTGCCCTGGACGGAAGCTATATCCAGCAAATCGAATCATCTTCCGGGGAGACATGCTACTGCGTGATCTGCGAGTTTCTTGAGGGGGAGGCACCCGACGAAAACGATGCTGAGCGTCTCGTGGGATATTTCAGCCAGCTTGGAGAGACGACTGCCTACCTTCACCGTCAGACGGAGATATGGAACGGCGCTGCACGTCTCGACCGCATAAGCTGGGACTATGACCATATCATAGGCAGCCAAGGAGCGTGGGGCCCCTGGCAAGACTTCGAAGGCCTGACTCAAGACGATAGGGCAGACCTCACACGATGCTGTGACGTGATCAAAGGCCGCCTCGACCGCTATGGAAAAACCTCCCACAATTACGGGCTCATTCATGCCGATCTGCGCCTTGCGAATCTCATTGTCGACCGAGGGCAAGTCAAGGTCATCGATTTTGACGACTGTGGATTTGGCTGGCGCCTTCATGATTTGGCGTCAGCCCTGAGCTTCATTGAGACCTCCGATCAGGTTGCCGCCCTCGTCAACGCTTGGCTTGACGGATATCGGAACGTGCTCCCCTTCACCGACACCGACTTTGAAGAGATAGACACCTTCATCATGATGCGGCGCCTTCAATTGACGGCTTGGCTGGCGAGCCACAGCCAGTCAGATCCAGTCAAGGAGCTGTGTGAAGGGTGGGCCGAAGGAACGATGCAGCTCGCCACGCGATATTTGAGAATGTTCGGCTGATGCCGATGATCGGTCGCGTCGGCACCCCCGCCCCGTCGCTCGACGCGGCCTCATGGTGAAGACAATGATGAGAACGGGACAAATGGTTCGGAATTGGTTTGAAAAAACGCAGGTCAAACGTTTAACACGTCTGAAATCTCTGCGTTGGAGAAGCGAAACATCGCACTGGCTTAATACAGGTTCGTAAGCGGCAGTCTCCCCGTCTTCCCACGGAAGGGCGAGGGAGCTCCATTGTCGGATGAGAAGAAGAAGAGAAAGGAAGGTAAAAAGATGTCTGATGTTGAAACCATCGAGTCAGCCGGAGAGCAGGCGGCGGGCAACGGGCTGAAAAAGACGCTCAAATTGCTCTACGTCTATACGTTGGCGACGGGCGCTATCTTTACCTTTATGTGCTATTGGGATGGCATATTCATGTCGTATTGCGGTCCTGCGACATTTTTGGGCTTTATTCTGATGACGCTCATGGTTTTGCCGATTGGGTTTGTGTATTCGGAGTTGTCCACCATGCTGCCAAGCACCGGGTCCTGCCTGGTGTTCAACACGGTTGGCATCAACAAGCATGCCGGTTTCTGGTCCGCATGGCTCATCATGTGCGCCTGGCTTGCCGTTCCTGCTGCAGGCATGTTCGGCATCATAGACTGGCTTAACTGGCAGTTTTTCGACAATGGGATCGGCGATCAGACGGCCGTTCTCATAGGCGCTGCGGTGCTTTGCGTCTGGTGCATCATTTCCCTTTGCAAGAATATCGTTGCAGGCCGTGTCCAGACGGTGATGTTGTTTCTTGCGATTGGCGGGGTGCTGGTCACGGCCCTTATGCTGTTCTTCAGCGGATCATGGTCCATTGACAATTTCAGCAATTTCTTTGCGAACAGCAACGTTGGCGACTATGGTTTGGGATTGGGCTGGGTCATCGGCTGCGCGTTTCTCATCACTCCCTACTTCGGCTTTGAATGCGTTCCTGCCATGGTCGAGGAGGGCAACTTCCCCATCAAGGACCAAAAGAAGGCAATATTGGGTTCCGTCGTCACGTGTGGCGCGGTATATGCCGTCTTTTATTTTGCGCTGGCTGGTTGCATGGATTGGAGCACCTATGCGTTTGACGGGTCTCCCTTCATCACGTTCGACACGTTGGCCGCCGTCTATGGCGACACGCCGTGGATATCGGCATTTTGCGTGTTTGTCGGCGTGACGGGCGTTCTGCTTCCCATCTGCACCTCGGTCTTGGGTTTCTGGTATTCAGCCGCCCGCATGATCTTTGCGATGGGACGGCAGAACTTTCTTCCGGCCGCATTTGCAAAATGTAACCGCTATGGACAGCCAATCCTTCCCAACATCCTCATTCTGTTCATCTCGATTGGGTTTCTGACCATGTCGTCGATTACGGCGTTTTTCGACCTGATGGCCTTTGCCTGCGCGCTGTGCTATGCCATCTCATCCATTTCCGCCATTCGTTTGCAAATAAAGCATCCTGAATGGGAACGACCCTATCGATGCAGCATGGCCACGAAAATAGCCTCGCTTGTGATTGCTCTTGTCGTATCTATTTTCTGCACGATTGGAATCGGTGCGGAAACATGGATGGGCTTCTTGGGCTATATGGCGGTTGGCCTAGTTCTTTGGGTGGGAATGCTCGTTTTCAAGTGGAGCAAGGAAAACGAGCATTCGCATGTCTGGATGAAAACTCCCGAAGGCGCGAAGCAGTTTTAACCCTGTGAAGCGGGCGGTTGAAGATCATGTGGTGCTGCCGACGCGTTTTTCACGTGTCGGCAGCTTACGTCCCGGGAGGAAGAATATGCAAGAAGTCGAGTTCATCATCAATGCCGAAAAGCTGGAAAAGCTCAAAGGCATCCTTGACGCCCATGGTAAAAATGGCGTCTCGATCACGTTTATGATGGGCTACGGTCACCAGCGCGGCCAAAGCCAGGTCTATCGACGGGAGGAGTGCTCCGGCATCAATATGCTGCCCAAAGTGAGTGTGCGCACGGTCATTCTTGACGAGTCGGTTGATCCCCTGATCGATGATGTCGTCTGCCAGTTGGGAGACGAGTCGTTCGGCGATGGCAAAATATTTGTTCGCGACATAGCAAAAGCGGTGCGCATCCGCACCAATGACCGGAACGAAGCCGCACTATGATGCGGCGCTGAGCAAGAAGGAGGCACGGGTTGTGAGTCTGCCCTTTACCTTGCGGTTGACGCGGCGCGAACCAAGCATGCGGCTGTGTCCGGGGCTTGCCGGGAGCCATTGCGCGATCGTTGGCGTCTGCGTCTGCCCTTCGGTTGCCGAGGTGTGCCAGTGAGTGCGTTGGCTTCCTATAGCCCCGTCGTTTTTCAGACGATCGACGACATCCATGACCTTATCGAACATGAGGAGATGTTGCTGGGAGGCAGGCTTCCTTCCGAGCGTTCCTTGGCTGAGCGCCTGGGCGTGTCTCGTTCGACTGTTCGCATGGCTTTTGTCCATATGCGCAATGCTGGAGAACTGGAGATTCGAAGGGGGCGTAACGGTGGAGCGTTCATTGTTGACGGCGATCATTTTTGGGAACATCTCAACGGCATGAACGTGCGCAGCAAGTCGAGTCGTTTGATTGACCGGCAGGCCGGATCGGCTGAGGGTTTTTCAAACACGCTCGCCGCGCAGGGCGTAAAGTATGAAACAAGGGTCTTGAGCGCAGTCCGCGATACCTGTTCTGCCAGCATATGCGAACAGTTTGGAATAGAGGGACGCGGAGAGTTGTTTCGCATCGAGCGCGTGCGCGCTTCGGACGAGGGTCCGGTCTCCTTCGAGCAAACCTATATTGACCCCCGCAGGTTTCCCCATTTCCTTCAGCTCGATCTGTCTCAGTCGATATATGACCTTTTGCGTGAAACGTGCACAGTGCGCATGGAACGAGTTGAGGAACGGGTGGACGTTGTGGGGGCCCGTGGCAAAAGCGAGCGTTTTTTGGGAGTTGAGCCTGGCTACCCCCTTATGAGGGTTGTCTCGAAGGCGATGGATGGAGGGGACGGGGTCGTGGTGGTCTCAAAGGATTGCTATAAGGCGGATCGGGTGTGCCTGTCTATCGTCAATGACATGCGTTCGCGAGGGTCGTCGCCTTTTCCTGAAGCCTCAGAGGCTGAAGGCGAAGGTCGGTAAAGCCGCATGGACGGTTCGGTTTCCAAAGAAAGGATGTAGGACATGTTCGGTGTGCTTACGGTGGTCTGCACGGTCGCGTTGGTGACATTTGCGGTATCGGGCGCGATGGCTCTTCGGAAGGCTGACGCTTGCGAATCCGCCACGGTGGGCTCGAGGAAAAAGTCGGTTTCTCGAGCCGGTAAAAGTCCCGCTCCCGTTGGCAGGGCTTTGGGGGTGTGGCCAACGCTGGCCTTGGCATCCTTCGCCGTGTTCATCATATCCGGTGCAGCTTTTCTGATCATGCGACTTTAGGCATGCGTCAACCCCTTTCACGCGGTCTTGAGGCTGCCCTCCTGCCCCATTGGCTAACCCTACCTCTGCGGAGCTCCGGGATGCTGTTTGCGATGGCTGCAGCCCAAAGGAGCGCAGGCATTGACGCGCTCTGGCCGGTTGAGGTACTTCGTTCTGGGGCGTTTCTAGAGGATGAGCAGCGTCACGAGGGTCACTAGGGGAAGTCCGCCCTGTTTTATGATGATGGATGGGTTGCTGGTTATTCCCCCATACAGGGCAACCAGCACGATGAAAACGAGAAGCATCCCCACGATCTCTGAAGGATTGCTAGAAAAGAACGCCCCATAGAGGAGGGCCACGGCGATCAGCCCGTTGTAGACGCCCTGATTCTTGAAAAGAGTCTTCACTCGGGGGTTCTTGAGCTCTTCGACGGGAATGGCAAAAACGCGACTGGTGGAGTTTGACGTGGGCGCGATGGTCTCAAGGTACATAATGTAGAGAAACTCAAGTGCAACCAGAACCGTCAACACCGTTGTCACCAAGGACATGACGTATCCTTTCTCTTTGATCTTCGCTGCCGTGCGGCAGGACTACGCATCATGATGCCACGAGGGGCTGCCGTGCGGAAGGGACATCTCGGATCGTTTGATCGCGCGTTGACGACGAAGAAGAACAGCGGTCCAAGAGCGGTGTCTTCTTCGTCGCGTCATGCGTGAGAACGGGTTCATTGCCCCTTAGGAGGTGAGCTCTTCGGCCACCACATATCCCTCGGTGTAGTTGTGTCCAAGGTTCAGGCCTCCGATGTCGAGGGGATAGTCCGCTCCTCCGTAAAAGTTTCCAGCCACATTGCCAATGGCGTAGAGTCCCTTGATGGGCTGATCGCTGCCGTCGAGGCATTGCAACTTCGCGTTGACCACGACGCCGGAACAACCGACTGTGAAGCGGACGTGGCGATGTATTCCGTAGTACGGCGGAGTGTCGATGGTCGAGAGGAAGCGTGCGGGCACTCCGAACTCGCTGTCGCTTTCGGCGGCAGCGTATCCGTTGTAGTTCTTGACGGTTTCGAGGAAGGTGGGGATATCCTTGACTCTGAGCTTGACCGCCAACTCTTCGAGCGTGTTGGCTTTGAAGGTGTCTATCAGGCCTTGCACGACGCCGACATGTTCCCCGGATTCTTCGGGCATCCAGTTCTTGAGGGCTTCGGGGCTGTCGAGGCGCATATCCCATCCGGCGGTTTTCTCCTGATAGGCCGAATCGAATATCTGACAGTAGTGGCCTCGATCTTCGGGGCCGTTGAGATAGCAGTTCATCAGCTCCATGCACACCGTCTCATCGCAAAAGCGCGTTCCGTCAAGCTTGACGCGCAAGAAAGGCGCGTCCATGATGGAGGTGGGGCCTGAGTCCATGTCGTGGCACATCTTGGTATGCCCGACGTTTTCCATGCGGCCGCCTGCCCAGATGATCATCTTGTGCCCATCGCCGGAGCGCCCTGTTCTTTTCAGATCGAGGTGCTTCACGTCGGGAAGATAGCAGTCCATCATCTGGGGGTCGTTTGCGTAGTCGCCGGTGGCAACCACGACGCCCTTTCTTGCATTGAATTGCACGTAACCGTTGGCGCCCTCGGCGATGACCCCGGTCACGTCGCCGTGTTCCTGCTGGACAAGCTGTTTTGCCGGAGTCTGGTAAAAAATGTCCACGCCAAGGTCTGCGGCATGCTTGCAGAGAGCCTTCATTGCTTCGCCCACGTCGTAGGGCTTGGGCCAGAAGACGCAGGTGTAGAAATTGATATCCCATCCGTGCTTGTTGAGGAGACCGGCTTGGGCTGCTGTGCCCATGTCGACGACCTGCGCTCCAGCCTGCTGCGACTTTTCGATGAGCCATTTCACCGCTTCGCCTGAACGCTGTGCCCACGTTTCGACTCGGTCTCGTTTTGCCCGGTGGCTGGAGGCTTGCACCAAAAGGGAAACCAAGCTTTCCACGTCGGATGGATTGCTTGCTTCAAGGTTGATGCCGGCGCCAAAGTTGCCACAGGCGGCAGCTTCCGCTTCCTTCTGAAGCAGGGCGACCTTTGCCCCGCGTTCGGCGGCGCGCAAGGCGCAGGGGACGCCGGGAGATCCCGCGCCGATGACGACGATGTCGTAGTCCTCCGTCTCGCTGATCTGGGTGATGGGATGCGGCTTGTGCAGGAATCCAGGAAGGGGTTCGGTGCCATTGTCCTCAGGGGAACGATTCATGTGTAACCTCCATGTGCTTGCAGTGGCTCGACGGTTTATCGCTTCTGATTATAGTGCTGCGATGAATGATGAGCAGCTTGCATTGCGAACTGTCACGTTTGCTCCTTTTTCGGAGGCGGACGTCTTGGTGACGAGGCCTGAGCATGTTTGGGAAGGGGAGCGGTGACGAGCCGAGAGGGGCGGCATTGCGCAAGCTTGGGTTGGGCACAGGAAAGGCCATCGGCACGAAACAGCCGATGGCCTGGAATTCCAAGTGGTGGTCGGTGAGGGATTTGAACCCCCGACCTTGTGCTTGTAAGGCACCTGCGCTCCCGCTGCGCCAACCGACCTTGTGTTTCCCCTCGTGGGGAAGGGCACTCATTGTCCCACAGAATGAGTCGTCGCGCAACGCGGGCGCATCGAGGATTCGCTGGGGCCTCTGTGCAGAGGGCATTTTCTCCGTTGACTTGATTGCGGAGGACTCTCTCCTTGGAATGAAGTCTGATCATCCCTTTCCCGTTCCCTTCCATCTTTTTTCGTCGAAGCTCCTTCTGCCATTGGCTTGCGGAGACGGCATCCACGGGCGCCTGAAGCGCGGACCTCGCCTTTTGCCAGCGAACTTGCCGAAATCCCCTTCCTTTCCGTCGCATGCTTGAGCTGTGCTGGGAAAAGGCTGGGATTACCATCCATCCATGCTGGATGTGCGTCAAAAACAACCGATAGACCGATGCCAAACGCACCATAGGGCCGTTTAGAGGGCTCTTCATACTGAGGGCAAGAAGCCAGGAGGGGAGGAGGTCGCGATGGACCGAAAGAAGACGCGAGCAGTGGCGATCGCATGCGGCCTGCTCTGTGCCGCATGCGTGTTTGCCTACCTGCAAAGCGTGAGGGGGGAAGCCGATGCCGCCCGTGCTGAAGCGCTTGCTCGCTATGGAGGCGAACAGCTTGAAGTGTGTGTGGCAAAACGAGACATCGCTGCAGGTGAAACAGTTGAGGGAGATGCGATGCAAACGCGCCTGTGGCTTGCTGACCTCCTCCCGCAAGATGCCGTGCAGTCGATGGGCGACGTGCTGGGACGACAGGTGACTTCAACCATATTGGCGGGGGAGGTTGTGTCTTTCAAGCGGTTTGACGAACAGAGATCGGAGCTTGAGGTTCCTCAAGGATTTATCGCCGTCAGCGTGCCGGCCAAGGATGTGCAGGCGGTGGGAGGAGCGGTTGTGCCGGGGTCGGTTGTGGATGTCTATGCCTCGGGAGGCGTTTCGACGGAAGTCATTGCACGCACTGTCTTGGTGCTGGCGACCAATGCGAATAAAACAAACGCAGGTGCCGGCGATGGCCTGGCGTGGATCACGCTGGCCCTTGAGCCCGGCGCGGTCCAGGAAGTCATTGCAGCCTCCGAAAAAACCGAGCTCTATTTTGCCTTGCCAGGCGAGGGGGCGGCGGAAAGGAATTCACTTTCGTCGCTTCATCTATCTGCGGAGAGCTCCTCCCCTTGGAGGACCCGTCTCGAGAAAGAAGGTTTGTGATGAATTCGCCCCTTGCTGTGCTCTGTGCCGACGAGGCGAGCTTGCAGCACCCTCGTGCGATTGGGCTCCCTGAGGAAAATCTGGCGAGCCAAGAATGGCTCCGCCTGTTTTCGTCCGGCGAAGATGCACGGCGCTTTTTGAGGTCCGACGCCTTGGTCGACGAGGTCTGGATTGCATCGAGCGAAGATGTCGAACCTATCAATTTAGCCGCATCCCTCAAAGGCGATCGTTCGGACCGCCGTGTGTGCCTTTTGGCTTTCGAGGGAACGGGGTCGTTGAAAAGCCGGGCTGCGCAGGCTGGGATCGATGCAACGTTTACGCGACACGCGTTTTCCGAGCGCTATGCGCAACGGAAACGTCGCCAAACTGGTTCATGCGGTGCCGCTCCCTCGCGTTTGGCGCCCACTGTTTGTGAGCAGCGTAGAGGACCTGGCGACAGGGAGCTGGATACGTCCATGGCGCGAAAGCCGCAAGACAAGCCAATCGCTGAGTCCAGGCCTGCCCGATCGGTTTCCCAACGTGGCGCGAGTGCCGCCACCCACGAAGCATTTCTTCTTCCCGTTGTGAGTGGCAGCGGCGGGTCAGGGAAAAGCACCATCGCAGTGCTCGCGTCGATTTTTGCGCAAGGACTGGTGTATAAGACGCTTTTGGCTGACTTTGACTTGCAGTTTGGCGATGTGGCGTCGATGTTGGGAATGCGCGATTTTCTCTCCATTGACGAGGCTCTTGCCTCGTCGGAAAAAATGGCCCGCCTCAAGCCGGGAGATCTGACTCCCGCAGTGCTTGCGGCTCCCCGTCGGTTGGAAGAATGTGAGGTTATCGACGGTCGAATTGGCGAACTGCTTGACAGGGCTTCGCGTGACTTTGACATCATTGTCGCAAATACGGGGACCAACTGGACGGAGCAACATGCGACATTGCTCGAGCGAAGTTCAAAGGCATTGTTTCTCGTTGACCAACGAGTCTCGTCGTTGCGAGCTTGTCAGCATGCGCTTGATCTGTGCACGAGGTGCGGCATAGCCACAGGTCCGTTCCAGCTTGTGGCAAATCGTTGCTCAAAGCGTTCCCTCTACACCTCTCTCGACGTATCGTGCGCTTTGGGAGGCGTGTCTGTCCTCGAATTTCAGGATGGAGGCCGTGACGTGGAGGAGTTCATGGGCGCAGGCCTTTCGCTTGACCTTGCCCAATCAAGAAATGCCCTGAGCGAAAGCGTTGAGCGTGTGCTGGCCGACCTGTTGCCGCGGCGTGACGACTCACCGTTCGGGTCTGTTTCGACACGCGAAAAGAAAACCTTGAATTGGGGATTTTTCAAAGGGAGAAAGCGAAAGGCGGCGACATGTCCTTTCTAGAACGCGTGCGTGACATGGATCATTCGTCACCAAAGGCGACGAAGAAAGCCACAGCTGAACTCGATATGCTCAGAGGCCAGGTGCAGTCCTTGGTTTCCGTCGATGATCTTGCTGCGATGCTTGTCGATAGCCCCGAGAGGGCACGCAACGAGATCAGGGGCGCCTGTCGGAGGTCCTTTAGCGAATCTTCATGGTCTGCCGTGCCCTCTTTCCGTCGAGATCTGTTGGTCGAGGCACTGCTCGATGAAATGCTCGGGTTCGGTCCGCTTGAAGCCATGCTTGACGACGATGAAATCACCGAGATCATGGTAAACGGCCCAAGCAGCATCTTCTTTGAGCGTGGCGGCCGCCTTTTTCGAAGTGATCAAATGTTTGCGGACGATGGTCAGCTGCGAGCCCTCATAGACCGAATGCTGGGTCCCCTCGGAAGGCGAATAGACGAGGCTTCTCCCATGGTCAATGCCCGGTTGCCTCAAGGGTATCGCGTTCATGCGATCATCCCTCCGCTCGCCCTTGACGGACCCGTGCTGACTATCAGGAAATTCACTCAGCGAGTCATGACGCTCGACGATATGGTGTCAGCCGGATCCTTTGACGGGCGTATGCGGCGATTTCTCATTGCGGCTGTGCGGGAGAAAAGAAGCCTTGCCGTTTCGGGTGGCACGGGAAGTGGGAAGACCACGCTGCTCAACGCCTTGTCTTGCGTCATACCTCATGATGAGCGCATTGTCACCATCGAGGATTCTGCGGAGCTGCGCTTCCTTGAGCATCCCCATGTCGTTCGGCTTGAGGCTCGCCCATGCAACGCGGAGGGCAGGGGGGAAGTCACCATCCGTGATCTGGTCATCAATGCGCTCCGTATGCGACCAGATCGCATCGTCGTCGGGGAATGCCGTGGGGCGGAGGCTTTCGACATGCTGCAAGCGATGAACACGGGACATGATGGCTCGCTTACGACGTTGCATGCAAACTCTCCTGCGGAGGTCGTCGCGAGATTGACTGCTATGGTCCGTTACGCGGCAGACCTCCCCGTCGATGTGATTGAGGCCCATATTGCAAGTGCATTTGACTTGGTAATACAGACGGCGCGTCTGGCGGACGGCTCGCGCTGCATAACGGAAGTGTCGTCGTTTTCCTTCAATCAAGAACGAAGAAAATGTCAGGCCGAATGTCTCTTCAGGCGTGCACGGGGCAAAGACGGCGGAACGTGGATTGAAGCTGGCCCTACAACTGGTTTAGAAAAAAATGAGCTGCCTGGACAGGAGGCGGGGACCGCATGAGCATTCAGGATGTGCTTGGTTGGGCGAGTGTCTTCGCGTCCTTCGTGAGCGTGTTTTCGGCCATGTTGTTTATCGCGGCTGCATATCGGCGAAAACGGGGATCGTCTCATGTCTCCGAAGAGGGGAGCCGGTTTGGCTGCGCAGCCTGGTATCTGCGCAATGGAATCGGTTGGGCTAAACCGTTCGCTCGTATCCTGCTTAAAAACGCTCGTATGCGAGAGCTGGCTGCAGAGGCCGTCGAGGCTCTGTCTTCGCGGGGGTATGTGACGGAACGCGAGTCTTTGCTCTCGACGTTTTGCCTTCTTTCTGCCGTGGTCTCGGGGCTGGGTGGACTGGTGTCATGTTCCCCGGTGTGCGCAATTGCCATCATGGGATGCGCGGTCGCGCTCGCTCTGTTCTGGGTGAATGGCGTAAGAGAACGTCGGTTACAGGAAACCCGTGAATCGGTGCCTGAAGCCCTGCATTCCATGGAGGTGTGTTTTCAGGCGGGACTGTCGCTGCTTCAGACGTTCCGTCAAGTTGCGACAGAGGTTCGAGGCCCTTTGCAAAAGTTGTTTGATCACGCTTCGCATCAACTCGAAACAGGGCAAAGCGTCGAGGACGCCCTCGCGGCGTTTCGCAGAGAGGCTTCAGCTCCCGAGCTTTCGTTCGTTGCCGTCGCGCTTGATGTGCAACATGAGGTGGGCGGCGGCATGCAACGCGTGCTTGAAGCGGTGCGTGACGCCGTGAAGGGAGAAATAGAACTCAAAAGGGCTCTGAGGGTCCAGACGGCACAAGCGAAGCTTTCTGCCCAAGTCGTGAGCGTGCTGCCTTTCGTCCTCGTCGCCCTGTTTTCGTTGCTGAGCGAAGGCTTTCTCGCCCCATTCTTTGAAAGCCTGACCGGAATGATCCTTCTTGGTATCGCATTGGCCATGCAGGCTGCGGGGATTCTTCTTGTGAGACGCACTCTTGCGGTGGAGGTGAACTGATGCCTTTCTCTTTGGGGGAGCTTTTTTGTCTGACGTTTGCCTGTGTCGCTGCTGGCATTGGATGCATGTGTCTGGTTGGCTTGTGGCTGCGCGAGGCTTTGCTCATCCGCCGACGCTCGGGCTCGGTTGTGGCTGGAGTTTCGCTTGAGGTTCCGCGAGCCGGCTTCGCTTCAAAAGTCATGCGCTATGCGGCCGCGATGTCGCATAGGATCGAGTGCGGAATGCCGACGGTTCTCTCTGGAGCCAGGGGTTCGGCGCGGATCGACGAGTGGCTTTCTGCCCACGCAGGAAAAGCGGGCATCGGTGAGGCTATTTCTGCTGAAGGGTTTCGGGAGGCTCGGTTTCGAATGACCTTTGGGGGAGCCGTATTTGGCGCATTGGTGGGGATGGTGCTCTCCTTCGAGCTTGCGATGGTTTTGTCGGTGGTCGGAGGGGCGGTGGGGTTCTGTGCAATACGAAGGTCTGTTTTGTCGATCGAGCGTTGGCGGGCCGCCGAATTGGAGCGAAGCCTATCGGAGATGCTGGAGGTCGTGGCACTTGGCTTGCGCAGCGGACTGACTTTCGATCGGAGCTTGTATCTATACGGTTCGCACTTTGATTCCTCTCTGGCCCATGCTTGCGCAAAAGCTCAGCAGCGTTGGACTCTGGGCCTTGCGACGCGGGAAGAATCGCTCCGTGATTTTGCGGAATCCTATGAATCTCCTGTGCTCTCACGCATCGTGGAGAGCACGGTGAGGTCGTTGCGGTTCGGATCCTCGCTGTCGACGAGTTTTGAGGCCGCTGCTTGCGAGGCCCGTGCTGCTCACCGTGCCCATATCGAGGAGAAGGTTGCAAAAGCTCCCGTGAAAATGATGGTTCCCACGGGCACGCTCATTTTGCCAGCCATGCTTCTGCTAGTCCTTGGACCCGTTTTGCTGGAGCTCATGGTCGGGTTCTAGGTTTCACGGAATGCTCTTGTTGATCGTGCCTTTTGCATTGAGGCTGAAAGCTCAGGGAAAGTGAGGTATTGGAATGGCCAGGTATCGCAGGGCTCTTGAACAGATCGCTCATCGTGCCATGTCGAAGGTGGGAGAGCGCCATGGCCAAGGAACCACCGAATATGCCATTCTCGTCGGTGTCCTTGTCGTGGTTGCCATCATCGCCATCACCCTCTTCAGACCCAAGTTGCAGGAATTGTGGACCTCCATTGCCGAGGGGATCAACGGGCTATGAGGTTCGGGATGACGGCGGCGATCGTTTTGAATTCGTATGCCAGGGCGACCGGCAACGTCAGAGGGCAGGGGACTGTTGAGTTTGTCATTGTCACGGGCGGACTCATGGTCATTGCGACCGCTTTTGGACTGCTTTGGCGGGCTTTGGGAAGCGGCCTGTTCGTGAAACACGCATTGTCTGCGGCATCGCACCATATTGACGGAGCGGCGCTCGGCGCGATTTCCGATGTGCTTCTCTTCTGAAGGGGGAGGATCATGTGCGTTTTCAAGACAGAGAGGCTCGCTGACAACGGGCAGTCGACGGTTGAGGCTGCGGTTCTTGTACCGATGCTGTTCGTCTCTCTCCTGCTTCTCGTGCAGCCAGGCATCTTGCTGTACGACAGGGTTGTAATGCAAGGGGCTGCGGCAGAGGGGTGCCGCCTGCTTGCGACGAAGACCACGGCACTCGGAGACATGCAGGCAAGCTGCGAGGCCTTTATCCGTCACCGCCTGAGCGCGGTGCCTCCATCTTCTTGCTTTCACGTCCATGACGGAGGCTGTACGTGGAACGTGAAGCTCAATGGCGATGAGGGCTCGCAGACCGTCAGCGTTGACCTGAGCACCGAGGTTCGCCCCCTTCCCTTATTTGACGTCTCGGGGACGTTGCTGGGAATGGTGAACGAAAACGGCAACTTTGAAATCAGCGTCTCTTCGGAGATGCCCGTCCAGCCGGATTGGGTGTCTGACGACGGCGAGGGGCAACATCCTGCCCAGTGGATTGGGGCGTGGTTGGGTTGAGGATTATGTCCGTGGAGTCGGGCTGGGTGGGGGCGCGAGGCTTCTTTCGTGATGAAAGCGGCTTTACGACGGTCGGCATGGTGCTTGCCCTCCTCATCACCCTTTCTCTCCTGTTCTCGACGGCGCAGGTCTATCGTATCTCGTCGGTTTCGGCCGATGTCCAAAGTGTTGCCGACGCCGCCGCTCTTGCCGCTGAGAACGAGGTCGCCGAGTTCATGGTTGCTGTCCGGTTGTGCGATGCCGTCGTGTTGTCACTTTCTCTGACCGGTGTTATCGCCTTGGGATTGGGTGCCGCGGCCCTCTGCACGCCGACGACGGCGGCCCTGTCGGAAGTGCTGTGCACTGCCGGTCGGGATGTTTTGAAGGCACGTGATTCGTTTGCCGAAAAGGCAAGCGAGGGACTCAGCCGATTGCAACGATTCTTGCCATTTTTGGCCGCGGCAAATGGTGCGTCGGTTGCAGCGGCGAATGACGGAGGCGCGCTGTCTTCGACCTATCTGGGTTTAGCCGTTCTCGTGCCGTGGAGCGGTGAAAACAGGGGGGCTGGAGGTGCCGGTGCGGGGGAGGACTTGGCTCAAGCTGTCGAGGCGGAGTCAGACGATCTTCAGCGGTTTGGCGAAGAGGCTGAGCGTGCTGCCGAACGATCAAACAGAGAAAAGGAGCGGGGGTTCTTGCGGGATTGCGGCGCTGCTCCTGGATACTGCATGTACGAGCGGGCAGAATCGCTTTCCGAATTGCCTGCTGCAGAAAATCCGCGGTATCACACCGTTGACACCTGGTCGTTTTCGGTCGCGCTCGAAAGGGCGAAGGCCTATTATCGCTGCCGTCTGTCTGAAGAGGCTCCTGAGTGCGACACGGTCGAAGAATCGGCTCGATCTGCCCTGAGGACACGGTTTTACGCATTTGCTGCTGAAGAGGTGGGGAAAGGCTATGTCCATGAGACGTCTGATTCGTTTGACGCCCTGTTTCCCCGACTTCCAAGCAATACCGAGGAACTGCGTGCGACGAAGCTTTATGTCGAGTCGGTCTATCCCCTTTCTGAAAGTGAGAAAGGCTTGACCATGCACGCATGGCCCGGATGTCCGGCAGCGTCGGGATCCTTTTCCTATGGCTCGATTTCTCAAATGGAGTCCGGCAACTATTCGACGTGTCCTCACTGCGAGTTTACGGCGGCGAGTCTGGGCAAGGTTGCAGCGGCGTCCACCTCGATTGAGAACGGTTTCGAGTTCCATTATGAGGCTGTTGCCGAGGCGTGCGATTCCTATAAAAAAGCTCGCTCGGAGCTTGATCCCCTTGCCTCTGAGGTGAAGGACAGGGCTGGGGGTTTGTTTGACCGGTGCTTTGACGTGCTCGAGAATCTGGCAGGGGAGCGCATCGAATCGAGTCCTCCAGGGCGTTTTGGCGTGGTGTCTATTGTGGTCTCAAATACGTCTGCATCGTCGTCTTCGGGATTCGAAAGTTCTTTCGTGTCGGCAGGCGAGGATCTTGGCGCATGCGTAGCCCTTTCTGCGGCAACCCTGCTGAGCGACTCGTCCGAAGAAGGCAAGGATATCCTTTCATCCTTTTTGGATGGTCTTTCTGATGAAGGAAATGTGGCCGTCGGCATGGCGGACGTCGTCTTGGAGTGCTGGTCATCGATTCTGCATGCGTATCTTGAAGGCCAGAAGGCCGTCGACGAAGCTCTTGGCCAGACCGTTGAGGCCATTCCTTTTGCCAGTGCGAGCGGGCTTGGCACGTGGGCTTCGGAGACGTTTTGCGCAACAGTTTCCGCGCTTGGGCTTGAGCCGGCGAAGCTTGATGCGCTCAAGCCCGTCCTGGTCAATTCTGCGCATGTTGCTTCTGCGGATGAAACAGCATTTTCGGCCCGACTGCTCTCAGTGAAGGAACACGTCATTACGCATCCGTCTGAATCGACTGACGCATTTGTGTCAATCATTGACGGTGTTGAGAAATCTGTTTTTGAATCCATCGCTTTCGCAGACGGGCGTGTGCCAATCGCTTCGATAGAGGTGCTTGGAGAGGAGGGGCCATCCATCCCGATAACCATAGCTCTGCCGCCTGGCGTCAAGAGTCTGGCTTCTGGATTTGTCGAGAACGTCATAGGAGAGATCAAGTCCCTCTATGTACGGGTGTCGGGGGTGCGCATATGGGAGTGAGGAGTTGGGCTGCAGACGATTTTGGACAGGCCACCGTCGAGCTTGCCGTGGCGTTTCCGGTGGCTCTTGCTGTAGCGGTTATCGCCGTCAATGCGATGCTGTTCTTTTCTGACTGTGCTTCATTTGACCGCGCCTCTCGTGAGATGGTGCGTATTCATGCGGCGTCGCCGGCATACGGTCAGCAGATCGAACAGAGTAAGGCAAAGATCGAGGATGGCCTAGGCGCCCTATTCAGCCGGGCCAATCTATCGACACGCGTTTCCGTGGAGTCGGTTGACGGTGGGCATGTGCGATTTAGCACGACCTTGGAGTATTCGCCAACTCTTTTCGGCTTGGGACTGCGCTCGTCAGTTATGGGCATATCTCTTCCTCATCTGGAGCATACAGAGCAGTTTACGGTGGACTGCTACAAGCCAGGAATGTTGCTATGAGCGTCTCGTCATCAGCTGCCAGGAGATTTGCATGCGCCTGTGGCATTTTGGCCATGATGCTGGTTTCTGCTTCGGCCCTCGCGTGGTTTCTCGACATTGGGCGGCCGGGAGTGCTTTCCGAAGCGATGGGGCTCTCCGTCCCCGGCCTGTTTGTTGATGGAGGGAAATCGGTTGAGGGAAGGGGCGACGAAACCGTTCTGCCTGTTTTTGAGGAGGAGGTGATGCCTCTTTCCTCCTGTGTCGATGTGCGTGTCGCCGCCGAAGGAAGGGTGGTGGGTTTCCTGTCTGATGAGCGGCCTGAAGCGGAGTTCGCCTTGCTCTCCTCGATGCTGCGGGATCGTGGGTGGACGTCTGTGTCGAGCGGTTCCGAATTGGGCGGGTCATTCGTGAAGGAGGGCGGCACCTACATTTGGGCCTTCGTTTCATGCATGGGCATAGGAGAGGGAACAAGCGTCGTGGTCAACTGTTTGACGGCTGATGGGGAGGAAGGAAGTCAATGAGGGAAAAACGTGATCTTGATCCAGTGGCTTGGATGGCGCTTACGTTGGCGACGGAGTCTGTAAGTCGTGCGCGAGGGCTGCTGTTTGGGAAGGGGGGCGATAAAGTGCTGTTGCTTGCTCCCTGCAAAGACGTCCATACGGCGGGCATGCGGGACAGCATAGATGTGGCATTTGTGGATCAATCGGGGCAGGTGATAGAGACCCATCGATCAGTGAGGCCCTTTTGTCGCCTCCGCAATCGCAAAGCGGCTGCAGTCATGGAGCGATTCTCTTCTTGTAAGGGGCCATGGTTCAAAACGGGGGACCGCATAGTGGTCTCGATGCTGCCTGAGGAGGGGATGGGAGAATGAAAACCTGTCCCGTGTGCAGCTCCCGCGCATTCGACGATGCAGACATCTGCTATGGCTGTCTTCATCAATTTGAAGAGCCTGCCGTCCAAGGGAGAAAATCGGATTATGCCCACGCGGACTGTGGCGAAAAATCCCATCGTGACCGGCAGGCGGCGCCTATGCCACGAGCTGGAAAGCATGCGACCCAGCCGAAAGACGGTGCCTGTTTACCCAAGACGGATCGACTGCGAAAAGGTTGTGCTGAGAAGGGCCTCCCGCCGATGGATGTTCCGCTTTATCGAAATGATGTACCCGCCCGGGGGCAGGCGAGGGGGTATGTGTCGGAGCGCTTTCGCGGTTATGTGGAGTCCGGACCGATCGTCGGCCAAGAATGGACGGTCGGCATCGAGTTCCCTGCTGGAGCTTGTGGAAGGGTTGAGAGGAATCTCGGAGACGCTTGCGGGGAAAGCGATTCTGGGTCAGGTGTCGCGAAGGAGCGGACGCCATGCAATCGCGTTCCCTCGATCCTGATACATGTTCATATGCCAGGCCGTCCTCTGCCTTGCTCTGATTCCTCTTTGGTCAAGGATGTGAAACGGGTTCCTGCCGAAGGGCATCTGGCTGCCGTGCCAGATCCGTTTCGCGCAGCGGGTGCAGCCGAGGTGCGCCGATGACATATTTTGTTCTCGTGGCCATATTTGCCCTTGGGGCCGCGGCTGGATGGACCTTCATACCCTGGCTCTCGGACGCGCTTCTTCGGCGTTCGTACGCACGCGAACTGGCATGGTGGTGGAATGGCTGTGAGGCTTATCGGATATTTAGGGAGC
The DNA here is from genome assembly GCA_023429565.1 of Actinomycetes bacterium. Taxonomy (GTDB): domain Bacteria; phylum Actinomycetota; class Coriobacteriia; order Coriobacteriales; family Eggerthellaceae; genus JAEWQO01. The sequence continues at coordinate 14,194 of JAEZDJ010000040.1, read as the reverse complement.
GTTGTCCGGATGTTGTTCCCGTGGCATCGTCGCCAGGGATTGAAGGAGCGTTGGGGGTGTGGCTTCGGGAGGCTGTGCGAGAAGCCGCTGCTGGAACATTGACTGCCGAACGAGCGAGAGATCTTGTGGACGTGGGTATGCCGGTGGAGGGCAAGGGGGCCTTCTGCTCTGAGGAAGAGAGAAGGACGCGCTTTCGGTTCCGGCCCAAAATTTGGCATCGGGCAGTCCTGACGGCATTGGGTGCGACGGGAGCTATTGGCGCTTGTCTGCTGGTTTTCCAGGCCAATGAGCCGTTTGCTGGGGAAGAGATGCTCCCTCTCTCCCATTCTGTCGCAGGCCTTTGCATTTTTCTCAGCTTCGCCTTGTGTTTCGTCGCGATGACTGCGGCGACGGTGTGCGATCTCCGGGCGCGTGTCATACCGATCGAGGCATGCGTTGCCATTGCCGTTTCGGGGGTTGCATTCCAGGCGATGACCGGTGGCTTGGAGGGGATTGGCTCCGGTGTGTTGTTCGCGGTGGGAGTGGTAGCGGTGTGCTCTTTGGTAAACCGACTCTTCCGCATTCGCTCCCCGGCAGATGCCGTTGGAGGAGGCGACATCCGCTGCATGGCGGCACTGTCGCTTGCCAGCGGCGCTGGAGCCTTTTGCGGCATGGTCGCCTGCTACGCGTGCGCGTCCGTTTTCTCAGTGCTGGGATGCCTCTTTCGTCGTCTCAAAATCAGAGACGGCGTGCCCATGGCGCCGTTTCTTGCGGTATGGCTTGCATGTGGGGCGGCGACGAGCATGGCGCGATCACTGACGTGAACATCACGTAAAGAAGTCAATCTACGAATAGGGAAGGGGCATGGTATGGAAAGAGTGGATATGGTCCGGGGAATTGCATGCAGGTGCCGCGCGCTTGCGATGAAGAAGGAGCAGAACGCCGGATCCGAGATTGTGCAGACGGTCATCGTTCTCGGTTTTGCTGTCGGCTTGGGTGCGGCGTTGATGCTGTTGCAAGGAAATATCCAAGAGGCGATTCAGAACGCCGGAGTCGCCATAACGGACATGTTCTCGAAAGTCACAAATGGTGCAGCTCATTAACCGAGCGTTTGAAATAGGCAGCCTGCGTAGGATGGCCAGGAGGCTCTCTTTTCTCGGGAGTTGCCGTCAGGGAGGTGGAAGCATCGTGACATTTGTCGCGGCACTTCCGCTGATCCTTGCGCTTCTGTGCGGCATTCTGGATCTTGGCAGAACGGTGTTCCTCTGCATGGAACTCGAGAATGCCGCCACCAGCGTCTGTCGAGATATCAAAGACAAATCGTTGACGGTCATGGACGAGGATCTGCTGGTGGCGAGGGCCTGTGTCGCCTCCCCCTCGTTGAGCGTTGCCAATCTGGGCCTTGTTGCCGAGGTTGCTTTCGAGGATCCCGAAGAGGGCTCCTATGTGCATCGCCTGTACGATCAAGGGGGCGGAGGATTTTCTGAGCGTTTGTCGCATACGAAAACGAGGCGATTTGAGGTGATGCTCACGATACGGGGAGCGTATCTTACTCCGATCGGAGGCCTCGCAGTCCAGTCCCTTGGGGACACGGCAGATTTTGAGTTTGTTGCACGCTCGGTTGGCTTTGTCGATGAAACCGTGGAAGGAGGCGGCTGGTGAGCCCCTGTGAACGAGGAAACGAGACGGTCCAGTTCGTGGTAGCCGTTTCAGTGCTGTTGCTCATCGTGCTCGGCGCGGTGCAGATAGGGGGAATGATGCTGACGGCGACTCGCCTCTCGTCAGATGTGCAGCGAGCTTGCAGACAGCTCAACGCGACTGGCATCGAGGGCGCGGCAGACAAGGAAGAATTTGTGAAGAGCCATATATTGAGCAGATCGGGGCAACTGATCGCACGCAATCTTTCAATCGATCATGTCGTCTATTCTTCCGTCCAAGTGGACCGCAGCCATATGGCTGAGGGAATAGGATCCATCGCCCTGCGCAGGGAAAGGACAGCCGTGTCATTCGATCTGTCGTACGAGATCCCTTCGTTCATCGACTTGCCCGGCCTTTCGGGCCAGACGCTCGAAAGGCGTGTCGAATGCATCTGCACGGGACGTTCCGTCGTCGAAGTGCGGATGGCGGCCTCATGAACAGAAGGGGGGCCTTTCTTGTCCAACGTGGCACTATAGCGCCCTTGGTGGTTGCCTCGCTGTCTGTGCTGTTCTCGGTTTTGGCGTTCTCGGTTGACCAGGGGATTGCTTTTGCGGCCAAGGCCTGGCAGGAAAATGAGCTTGATTCGGTGCGGGAATCGTTCATGAGCCCCTCCCGTGCGTTTGTCGCAAAAAACTCTGAAAACCCCGGTCACGACGTTGCTTGCGAGGTGGGAGAACTGTTGCGCAAATCAGGGTTTGACGGCGAAATCGACGTATGGTTCTTCGAGGTTCCGGTAAAAGGGTCTTCAGCGTCGAGACGCTTATGGGGAATTGCGATTCAGGTGCGAGATGAATCTCCGACGTTGTTTGCCCGCGGCCTCGGAATTGAGTCAATACCTGTGGCGTCAAAGAAGATCGTGATTGCCGAGCCGTTCTCGGATAGCGTGACTTGGAGGCCCGACGAGAGCGGGAACGGAAGATATTTTCTGGCCGAATCCGCTGAACCGGCCTCTTTCGTATACGAGCGTCTTGAAGGAATTTCCTCTTATCCTGCAGAAATGCAGGAAGAGGTTCAGGTTGCAAAAGACAAGGTGAAAAAGGATGGTCAGACGGGAAAGGACAGGGTATGAAAACGAAGGTCGGGAGGGGGCTTGGGCGAGCATTCCGAAACGATGGCCCTGCGCGGCCCCCTCGGGAGGGGGAGGCCGCTCGACGGCAGGGGGCCGGAGCTTCTGCCCAGCGTGTCAAGCGGCTGTCGGGCATAACGGCAGGTGCTCTCTGCGTTGCGGTTGTCGCTGCCTCGAGTGGGGTATGGGCGTACGTTTCCTTGCAAAGCGTTCTGGCGGAGACGAGGGCCAACTCCCTGGTGACGCTCGTAGCCATTGAGGACATTGAGGCCGGTGACTCGATAGTGCCAGAAATGTTCGAGGCGGTCGCTATTCCTCAAAGCTTCCGCATGCAGGGGGCGCTTGCGGCGGACGAGGCCTCTTCTGGCGGGTCCATTGTTGGGAAACGGGCTCTCGTTGACATTCCTGCGGGCTCCCAGATGGCGGCTTCGTTCCTGTCCGGCACGGTCGGCGGGAGCCATCTTGCCGCAGCGCTTGACGCTGGCAGGGAAGGGGTGACGATTGCCGTCGATGCTGAAACGGGCCTGTCGGGACACCTCAGGCCTTTCGATCGCGTTCGCGTCGTCTCGGTGGACTCGGCATCATCTGGCGAGATTGTGACAACCACGGTATGCGGCAGTGCACGCGTGATTGCTCTCGATGACCGGCTTTCGGGCAATGGTGAAGGCTACGCGTCGGTCACGCTGGAAGTCGACTCTCGCGAGGCAGACGATATTCGCTCGTCTCAAAGTGCAGGGGTCGTGAGCCTTGTGCTTATTTCAGCCCTTGACGGGCCTGTCGGCATGGACACAGCGCATGGATAAGCTGACGAGAGCTCTTCTCAAGACAGCTGTCAGGGATGATATGGCAGCGCAACTGGGCGATGAGGCCGGTGACGAGAAGGCGGTCAGGGTTTTTGTCGAGCGTGCCCTGGCATCGGTTTCCTTTGAGTTCGGAGTGAGGCTGTCCCGTATGGAATCCGAGGAACTTGCGGCAGCCATGGTTGATGACTTCCTGCACTATGGTCCTCTGCAAACACTTCTCGAGGATAACGATATCACCGAGATCATGGCCAACGGAGGAGGAGTCGATCACTCGGATCCGGCGTTGCCTTTTCTTCCTCCAAAGGTGTATGTCGAACGCGCGGGGAAGATCGAGCGTCGCGACGACATCGCGTTTGACGATGCGGCGCATCTGCGAAGAATTATCGACAAGATTGCAGAGCAGGCCGGCTTGCGCTGCGACGATTCTCACGCGATGGGTTGCGCCATGCTGCCGGGCGGCCTGGCCCGAGCAACCTATGTGGTTCCTCCCCTTGCGCCCGATGGCCCAGCCCTCAACTTGCGCACGTTTAAATCAGACATGCTGACCATGGGCGATCTTGAACGGGCGGGGTCGTTGACCTATGCGATGTCAGAGTTCCTCCACTCTGCGGTGGTTGCGCGCTGCCCCATTCTCGTTTCTGGGGGAACGGGATCAGGCAAGACGACGCTTCTCAATGCGCTGTCGGGGTCTGTTCCTCCAGAGGAGCGGGTCATCACAATTGAGGATACGCCGGAATTGAGATTGCAGGTTCCCCATACGGAACGCATGCAAACACGTGAGGCGAACGTCGAGGGAGAAGGCGCCGTTAGCATGCGCGACCTTGTCAGCATTTCCCTTCGGAGGCGCCCCGACCGCATCATTGTCGGGGAGTGCCGAGGGGCGGAGGCATATGACATGCTGCAGGCTATGCAGACGGATCATCCGGGCTCTATGACGACGATCCATGCGAATGATCCCGACAATGCCATCAGCCGCCTTTGCACCATGGTTGGCTATGCCGATGCGGATCTCGGCCACGACGTCATTGTCAGGCAGATATCAGAATCCTTGCAAGGCGGATTGATCGTGCATGTGGAAAGGTTGTCTGACGGCTTGCGCAAGGTTACAAGCATTGTGGCTTTGGACCCCTTGCCGGATGAATCCACGGTCATCCCGCGAGTGGAGCTTTTCTCCTATGTCATCGAAGGGGTTGATGCCAGTGGTCATGTGGCAGGGCGATGGAGGGCCTGCGGCATTCAGCCGCAGCGCATCAGGGAGCGAATGGTGAAGTCGGGCGCCTGGTATGACCCCGCATGGTTTTTCGATGATTAGGAGAAGTCATATGGAGCTTTCAATGAGCTTGGTCCTGTGCATCGCTGCGGGGGCATCATGTCCTTTCTTGGCATGTGCAGCGTTTCTGACCGCAAGAGCCGAACGGATTGCCCGGCAGCAAGATGCCCTCACAGAGCGCGGTCTGTATGAGAGGGGCGAAGAGGCAGCGAGGAGCCAGAGGGACAGACGTGCTCCTTCCCCGAGGACGCCGCTTGAGAAAAAACTTCGCTCGGCTGGCGTCCATATTGGCGAGAAGGCGTGCATCGTTGCGGTATTTGCCGCGATGGCCGTGGCGTTTGCTGTGGGATTTCATGCCACGGGCAGCCTTCTCGGCGGTGGCCTCCCCGCCGTGTTGGTGGCTATCGTTGCGCATGCGATGCTTGATCGTGGCATACGAAGGCGCCGAGAGCTCTTTGACGCTCAGCTTGCCCGAGCCCTGCCACGGATATCCGCAGGAGTTCGCGGCTCTTTTACCCTGGAGAGGGCCTTCCGCTCGGTGGCTGTCCATTTGGACGAGCCACTGAAAGGAGAATTTGCACGCGTGCTCGCAGATGTCGCATACGGCATGCCCTTCTCGCTTGCCCTCGAAGGCATGGCCGAAAGAACCCAGCATGCCGATGTCAGGATGCTCGCTGCCGCAACAAGGATTGGGCAGCGGAGGGGTGGAAGTGCGGCAGCTTCCCTTGGCATGATATCCGACCGAGTCAGCGCTCGTCTCAAGACCTCGTGTGAGCTCAAGGCGGAAGTTGCAAGTGCAAAAATGGCCCAATGGTTTGTGGCAGGTGCCATGCCCCTCCTTTTTCTGATCATGTATGCGACCAATGCCGATTTTGCTTCCTTCTATCGAGAGGAGCCTCTTGGATGGGGGGTTTTGGCTGCGGCATCGATTTGCGAGGCCGTCGGCTTGTTTCTGGCGCACAGGATAGTTTCGTTTTCTGCCTAGGGGGTCTGCAATGTATCCACCTTCGTTTCTTCCGCCCATCGCATCGATCCTTGCGATTGCTGCGGGGCTTGGAGTCTACGAACTGCTTGTTCGGAGATTTTTGCCGCCGAGTGCGGGCATGCTGGACGACCGGCTGGCTGGCGGTCGCCAATGGGGGAGTGCGGGGAAAGCGGTGCTCGTCTCGGTTTCACGCCGTCTCGACACCCTTGTTCCTTTGTCCCGCCTTGATTCGTCCGAACGTCGGGAGCTGCTTGACAAGGCGGGCGTGCAGCTGGAACCTGAGACGTGGCGGGGTGTCAGGGTGCTTTGCTTGGCTGGCTGTCTCGTTGTCGCAGTGGCCTTGGGCCTGCTCGTTTCGATCCCCTTTCAGTTTTTGCTGTTGGTTGCCGCTGCATCGGCGACGATTGGATGGGCGATGCCTTTGGGAATTCTTGCTTTCAGAACGAAGCGGCGTCGCGATGAGATCGGCGCGCAGCTTCCAGATGCGATGGAGCTGATTGGAATAGCCGTTGCGGCGGGGTCTCCTGTCGAGCAGTGCTTCCGCGAAGTTGCCGCTTCTCTGGAGCGCCCCCTTTCCGATGAGCTTCTTCTTGTTGACCGAGAGGTGAACTTGTTTGGTCGTTCGCGTGAAGAGGCGTTCGAAAAGCTTGCCCGACGATGTGGGAGTCAGGACGTCAGCGCTTTCGTTGCGCATTTGATTCAGTCCATCAACCAAGGATCGTCAATTGCCGAGGGCCTAGTCTCTCAGGCGACCCTGGCGCGAGAGGTGGCTCACATGGCCGTTCTCGAACGCATCCGCAAGATGCCGACGAAGTTGGACATCGTGCTGTCATTTTGCTTTCTTCCCCCAACGGTCATTCTTGTGATTGCCCCAATCATTGTCAATCTGACTTCGTTCCTGAATGAGACCTTCCGATGAGAGAGGATGAGGTGAGAGCCATGGGAGGCAGGGAGGCTCCGAGAGGGCGGCAGTTTGTCAGAGAGGAAGGAGGTCTTCTTACCCGCCGCGTTTTTGCGGCGCTCGGAGGAATCGCTGCTTTGTCGCTGTTTTTGGGTTCCCGTCTCGCGTGGGGAGGTGTGGGGAGCGGCGCATGGGGATCATACGGCGGGATGGCTTCTCCTGGGGCGCATTTCGGCTATGACGCTGGATGGGCGTACTCATATGATGGCACGGTGTGGATGTCGGCATCATGCAATTGCACGGTGGGGCGCATGACCGAACTGTTTTTGGAGATCGGCGTCGATGCCTATGTGGCATGCAATGGCGCATGGAATCCCACGTGGTCGCCAGACATGCCTGACACCCCAACCTATGCATATATCAGGGAGGATGCGGGGGCATGGCTCACTTCGCGTTATTGGATCATCGACACGACCTATGATCACGATTGGTATGCGTATATGGTGGGCGCCTCGCTTCGCATTCCACGACGGGAGGACGACTGGAGATGCTGGTGCGGTGCCGACATCAAGGGCCTTGGCGGCAATGCTCCAGGGACTCACACGATTGCCGAAGCCCCTCAGTGGATTCCTCGCCATGTGCTGACAAACGATCGGTCATGGGAGGGGCATGTGGTGACGCTGCGTCCTCGGGCGGCTGGCCACCTGCTCGCCGATGCCGCTGCCGGCGGAAGGGGGGATGGAACGGCAGTCGTCGGTTGGTCTGAGACCGATGCGACGAATCAGAACTGGATCGCCCTGAGCAGCGCTCAAGGACGCACCTGCTTTGTGCCGGTTCACACGGGCGATTCTCCCCGTTTTCTTGATGTCGATGGAGGGGTGTGGGACGACGGCGCACGCCTCCAGATATGGTCAGGGAATGGCAGCCTTGCACAATCGTACTATCTTCATTCGCTCGGGAATGGATATCATCTGATCGTTTCCGAATGCAGCGGGTGCGCCCTCGATCTGTTTGGGGGCGGCCAGGCCGAGGGAACGCGCATCGTGCAGTGGAACTGCTTGGGGAACTGGCACAACGCAAACCAGAACTGGAAGGTCGAGGAACCCGAGTTTCATGAGCGCGTGCCAGGAACGATGAAGGTGACGGGCGAGGGAGTGGCGGGCGGCACGCTTGTCGTGTCCGACCCGGGCGATGCCTGCCTTCCTCGCAACTATCCTGAAACTTCGGGAATGGTCTATCGTTACGCTTGGTATCGAGGCGCAGTTCGGGGAATGCGTTCCGAAGTGGCAAGGAAAGCTGATGGGCGACAGAGCTATGTCATTGGGGAGGATGACGAAGGGACCTATCTCACGTGTGTTGTCACTGCCCATACGCGCTACCATGACATCAAATATCATGGAGAGGTCGCGCTGCCGTCGATGTTCGTGAGAAGATCGCATGTGAACGTGCGGTATTTCGCTGATGGAGAAGTCGATCCCTGCTTCGAAGAGCGGGTGAGGATAGGGGCTTCCCACGCAGTGCCGGACGGTGCTTGGGGAGCAGCTGCAAAACCGTCATGTGCGGCTTTCGACGGCTGGTATGTCGATTCAGCCGGAACGAACCGGTATGTGGGAGGGGTCGTAGACGGGGAGAACTTTGACCTCCACGGGTTCAACCTTGTGCAGCTCGCGTATGGATTGACAGACCGGTCTCTCTCCTTGATTGGGGGAAGGATGTGCTTTTTGGACGACGCGCTGACGCTTCCCTTCAAGGAGTCCGATATTTTGCCCTCCGCTTCTCGTCACCGCTTTGGCGACCAGATCACCTATGCGCGAGGGCGGACTGTGTGGTTTGAGGACATGGGTCGCGCTCGTGAGATGCCCTGCGCCTTGGGCGTGTTCGCTGACGCTTCCGCTTCAGGCGTGATCATGCGAACAGGGCGTCTCACCAGTAATGCAACGGTCTATCTCGATTGGGGCATCCTTGCCTACGATGGCATCGCGCTTTCGTAGGCAAGGAGTGGCGTCTATGAGGCGTTCGGGGCTGCGCCGGCGTTGCCTCCCGCATCGGCGCTTCTCATCCGAATGCGCCCCGCCGCAAGTGCGACCGCAAACAGCGCCACGGCAAACAGCGCCACAATGCCGAGGTCTCCGAGTATCGGCATGATCGACTCGACGGTCATGCCCGTGAGGTGGATCCCTTTATTGACGGCGTCGACATACCAAGACGTCGGGAAAAACCGAGAGAACGTCTGTATTTCGGGCGCGAGGAGGTCGAGGCTTATCCATACGCCGCCAAGGAAGGACATGACCATGCCAACGATGTTGCCGACGGCATTGGCAAACATGTCGCTTGCTCCCAGCTGGCCAAGGAGAAATCCAAGGGCCAACGGCACCAAGGAGTACACGAGCGCAGAGGCCAGCACAAGCGCGATGACTTCGAAGGGAAGCCCCTCGAGCGTATAGCCAAACGCCAACAGACCGATTCCGCATGTCACCGCCCATACCCCTATAGTTATCGAAAGGCAGGCCGCCGCCTTCCAGAGGCCGAGACGCAGACTGCTCACCGGGGAGATCAGGTTGCGGCGGTGCACGTCGGTTCGGTTGAATGCGCTCATGAGCAGCCCGATGCACACGACGATGGAGGCCGTCATGGTATACGTGCCCCACTGAAGGTAGAAAGCGAAGCGATCGGCCGGGGTCGTTCCATCCGGCGTTTGGATGGTTTCCACTTCTGCGGAGGCGGACATGGCTTCGTTGGCCTGTGAAAGAATCGACGGCATCGTTTCGTCTGGCTGAAGCGTTGTGGTTGCCCAGACAAGTCCAAGGTACTGATTCACTTGTTCATCCACAAGGGTTCCGCCCATAGTGGCGAAACTGTATGTTGACTGCAGGGTGGGCATGCTGCTGCCGGTTCGCGCTGCTTCGAGGAAAGCGTCGCCGTATCCTGACGGGATGACCAGAAGATAGCGGGCCTCGCCCGTGGCGACGGCGTCCTGGAGGGCGAAGGGCTCGTCGGCCACCTCCACCCGCTGACCGTTCTCCTGCAGGAACGAGGTTAGGCTCCTTGACAGGTCGCTGCCATCGCGGTCAACGACGGCGAACGGAGTCTTGGAAGCAAGATACTCGCCGTCGTCGGTGCCCACGTTGATGCTTCCAGCTATGAAAACGCCCATGAGGCTGAGGAACCCCACATATACCAGCAGATAGACGGGATGGTTCGAAACGATCCGCAGAGCCGCTTTAAAGACTTGCATAGCGCTGCCTCCTCACGAACAGGGTTGATCCGGCGAAGAGCACGGCGGTCATTGCAAGAAGAATGCCTGCTTTTTGCGCAAACGGAATAAGGGAGTCATAGTAATACAGACTGTAAAACACATCGGTGACAACCTTTGCCGGGTTCAACGCGGCAAGCACCGGATAGGAGCGGGCGATGTTGTCTGCCAGCTCCATGCAGGGCTCTCCGTAGAGGCCAGCGAAGAGCGACAGGAAACAGGTGATGCCGGTGAGCAGGCCCTCTTTGACGCCGAGTCCGATTTTTGGCAATGATCCCAAGAATGTTCCGAACGAGGTTGCAAACAGCGCCGCTATCGCAATGCCCACGATGCAGATGCCTTCCCTTCCGGCGAAGTCGATGCCTCCGACAAACCTCATGTAAAGAAAGGCCGTCATGAGGCAGATAAACGAAATTGTCCAACTTGCCGCCAACGTCGCTGTGAGGTTCTTGCCTCGGCTGGTCGCGCCGAGCGCCCGACGTGCGCCGAGGGCGGACAGATTCGGCTGCATCTCGCATATGGCCAACACGCCCACTTGGCCGCAGAACAGCGCTGCCATGCCGAGCAAAGCGTAGTAGTACCGCACCGATTGGGCTGGTGTCGCATGCGTGAGCGATACTTGTTCCGTAAAGCTTCCGCCTGCGAACGCGTTCTCGATTCGTGTTGGATCGGCCAAGGCCATCGGGTCAGTGGCGGAAATGGTTCCAAGGAGGCTTGCGTCTCTCACGTAGGAGTCGACGACGGTGTTGAGGATGGTCCGTCCAATCTGCTCCATCCCCAAACCGCCGGCATCGGGTGGAACGGTCAATTTGGGACTTCCCTCCGCGTTGACCGAGACGATGCCGACAACGTCATTGGCTGCAAGCGCCTTGATTGCCTCGTCTGCATCGGAATAGTACCTCACGTCAAGCAGCTGGTCTGTTCCGGCCTCTCCGAGTCGTTCGACGATGTTGGCGAAGTCTGGCGCATCGTCGTAGTTTTCGTCGGTCACCACAGCGGTCGGCACGGGATCAAACGAGGTGGCGTCGTCGAGGTTGGCGAACATGACCATAAACATGGTGGAGAGAATGATGGGAAAAGCGAGTGACCACATGAGCAATTCGCGCTTGCGTGCCAGCACGGCGATTGCTCCCTTGAAGACATTCCACACGGCGAATCCCCCTAGTCCCTGAGTTCTTTGCCGGTGACTTCAAGAAACACGTCGTTCAGCGTGGGCGGCTCCGCATAGATGCGCCCTGCGTTCACGCCGTGCGACGAAAGCACTCCCAAAACGTCGGCCACGTTGTGCGTTCCGTTTCTGCACGTCAATTCAAGTATTGTGCCATCGAACGAAACGCCGATGACCGCAGGAAGCGAACGCAGGGCCTTCATCGTGGCATCCGTGAGCGCATCGACCTCGATGCGAATGCGCTCACCCGTTCCTATCATGGCTTTCAGCTCGTCATTGGTGCCGGTGGCCAACGCGCGTCCCTGATCCATGATCATGATGCGGGTGCATATTTCCTCTACTTCTTCCATGTAGTGACTCGTGTACACTATGGTTGACCCTTGCTTGTTCAAGCGGAGGATGCCTTCAAGAATGGCGTTGCGGCTTTGCGGATCAACGGCGACGGTGGGCTCGTCGAAGAAGATGAGTTCCGGTTTGTGGGCAATGCCGCAGGCAATGTTGAGGCGACGCAACAGTCCGCCCGAGAGCTTGCGTGGGCGGAACTTGACGTAATCCTCGAGTCCCACGAAGGCGATCGCCTCGTCGACCAGCGTTTGCCGCTGTGCTTTTTCCTTTATATAGAGGGCGCAGAAATAATCGATGTTCTCCCGTACCGTCAGCTCTTCAAACACGGCGACATTCTGAGGAACGATGCCAATTCGACGTTTGAGATCGTAACGTGATGGCTCCATGGGATAACCGAACAGCTTGATGGATCCTTTGTCGTAGGTGAGCAGTTGCAGCATGCAGTTGATGGCGGTGGTCTTGCCTGATCCGTTTGGCCCCAACAGGCCAAATATCTCACCCTGTGCGATGTGGAGGTCGAAATGGTCAAGGGCGATCATATCGCCATAACGCTTGACCACATTGTCGACGGCTATGAGGTATTCCAAGATTGCCCGTCCTTTCTGAGGGTTCTCTAGCATAATCGCGTTTTTCCTTCCACGGCGCCAGTGAGGGGTGTCATCCGTTGCCATGCGGGGTGTGACGAATGTCATGAATTCTCATGCTGTTGAATGTGCCGAAGGCGTTCCTGCACACGACCTGTTACCATGGTCTCATGGAAAGAGCTGTCGACAAAGCCATCGTCCTCCTCTGCTGCTTGTTGGGTCTTGCTTTGGTTCCCTGGGAGCCCATTCTTCTTGTGGCCCTGCTTCTTGCCGTGGCGCAGTCTGCCCTTTCCGAGGCTCTCCCGCAGCGCTACTCCTCGATTCCGGCCATCCTTTTCTCCATCGCTTCCCTCATCTCCTTGCCTTTCGCGTTGTTCCTCCCTCTTTCTGTCTACGACATGGCTCGCGACACGCGCGTGATGGTGCGTGCATGCTGGATCCTCCCCGCGCTTGGCGCTGCCCTTCGTTTGCCCTTGGCACCGACCGCTGTCATTGTGATTGCATGTGGGGTGGCGTATCTTCTGTCTTTCAGGGCGCGGAAGGCCGACAGCGAGCAGATCGCCTATCGACGCGTGCGTGACAATGTGCGCGAAGCGTCTCTTGCACTTGAAGGGAAGAACCGAGGTTTGCGCGAAAAGCAGGATCTCGAGGTTCGATTGGCTACCCTGGCTGAACGCGGTCGCATCGCCCGTGACATCCATGACAACGTTGGGCACCTCATCACCCGTTCAATCATGCAGGTTGAAGCGTTGCAGGTCGTTCACCGCGACAATGTTCCCGTGTGCGATGAGTTTGCCCAGGTTGGCACGACCCTGCATGAGGCCATGGACACCGTGCGCGCGAGCGTCCATGATCTGCATGACGATGCGTTTGATCTTGAGACGCAGATTGGAGAGGTGGCAGCAGGTGTCACGTTGTCGGTTGACGTGGACTATCGTGCGACAGAGTTGCCGGTGGAGGTCGGCTATTGCTTCATTGCCGTCATTCGCGAGGCGTTGTCCAACTCCTCTCGCCATGGAAATGCAGATCGGGCGTCAGTATCGGTAGTCGACTATCCGGGATTTTACCGTCTGACGGTTCATGACAACGGATCAGTTGCTCCCTCTGACAGTGCTCTCGATGGCCTCAACGGAGGTTTTGCGGCTCAGAGAGGGAGCGCCTCGCGGGGGATTGGCCTTTCAACGATGGCCGATCGCGTCCGCGTGCTCGACGGCATGTTTCGCGTTGGATATGACCGTGGGTTCAAAGTGTTTGTCACTGTTCCAAAGGGAGAGGACCAGCCATGAACGAAGCGCCAAGCGAAGCTGTTCGCGTGTGCATCGTGGACGATGATGTCTTCGTCACCACGTCGCTTTCCACCATCCTTTCAGTTGAGCCCGACATGGCCGTGGTCGGCGAGGGGCGTGACGGCAATCAGGCCATCGAGCTGTTCGAGCACGAAATGCCCGACATCCTGCTCATGGACATTCAGATGCCGGACAGGGATGGCCTTTCGGCCGCCGCCCACATCCTTGGGCGATACCCCCAGGCCCGCATCGTTCTTCTGACGACGTTCTCTGATGACGAGTATATCGTTCGCGCACTGCGCATGGGGGCGAAGGGTTACCTCATCAAGCAGGAGGTCGCCACCATCGCGCCAGCCTTGCGAACGGTCATGGCGGGGCAGAGCGTTCTAGGCGGCGAGGTTCTCGGCAGGGTGGAAGCGCTTATGCGGAAGGATGCGGTTGGGCCTGATTCGGAGGGATGCCGGGGTGCGGAGGATGGCAGGGCCAACCTAGCGGGGTTGAAGGGCTCCGACCCTCGCATCGCAGCCTTGACGAAACGGGAGTGCGCCATCATGGAACTTGTTGCGGAAGGTTTGGATAACAAGGAGATCGCGGGCCATCTGTATCTCAGCGAGGGAACGGTGCGGAACCACATCAGCGCCATTCTCCAGAAATTGTCTTTGAAAAACCGTACTCAACTGGCCATCTGCTACTATCGGATGCTCTAAGGTATCCTTTATGCTACAGAAATGTAACCGAATAAGGGAACATCCGTGCAGATACTGTAGAGAATTGACCGAGATGATATAATTTTACCTTGTGATTGCTGTATTCGAGACGACACGCGAGAAAGAGTGAGCATGGATCTAGCAAAACA
>JAEZDJ010000039.1 GCA_023429565.1 Actinomycetes bacterium | reverse complement strand
TAGTGGAAGCGGTCCGGGCATAGCCCCGCGGCTTTTGTCTCGTCCGCATAAAACTAAGTGAAACGAATCGAGCCCGACTAAAGTCGAACTCGATTCGTTAAACAGGGGCTTTTGATACAGCCCCCTTGTCACTTATTGTGGCACGATGCTGAGTGCTGAGTGCTGCGTGCTGCGTGCTGCGTTTGGGGTTTGGCGGCTGCCCGATGTGCGAGCCCCTTTCCGTCCGTTTCGCCGTTTTCATGGGGAGCGTTGAGCTTGTTTGTCGCTTTCTCCGTCTGGCTGCTCGAGAGGTCGCTTGCGAGCAGCCAGACAGAGAAAGCCCCTTCACCGCAGAAGGGGAGAGGCGAGGGCTCTAGGCGAGAATGCGTGTCCGATTTGAGTCTATGAGAGTCTGCGAACATGTATTATCGCCTGTCGCTCAGATGCGAATGCGGCACAGCGTAGATTCGGGCAGCGACGGCAGACGGGGTGCTGCCCAGATGGTTCCCGAAAGGCGTCGATCACAAAATCTTGCCCGATGTTTCACGTGAAACATCGGGCATGGGAGCTCAGTTTCCTTCCACACGAATATGCCTCTTCTTTTTTTGCGGATTGGTGGGCTGCGGGTCTTCTTCGGCAAGGAAGGCCCCTGTTGAACGCGAGAGGCGCCATGCTTCGCCCCTCTTTGTGGAACGAGGGCGCACGTTGCTGGTGATGGCACGAGCCACACGAGTCGTTCCTCGTGTCCACCGCTTCACGCAGCGCAATGCTGTTGGGAATGTCGTGTCGTGCATGCCGCATTGAACAGCGAGGTTCGCGCCTTGCATGTTGCGCCGCACGTTGTATCATGCGCCTCATGCCTTGCATTGCGCAATCCCTCCTGTGTGTCGAGCATGGTGCCTCAAGCCTCGCGCATCACACGCGCGCATCGCATAGTAAGCTTCGTATGCCCCGCGTCGCGCCTGGCTCACGGCCCATTGCATGGATTAGGCGACGGCGCGATCAGGGAGTTCCCTCGCGTCTTGCAGGCCTCATGTCATTCGCAGCGAGCTGTCTACCGTAAGCCGCACAGCGCCGTCCCGGCAGGCAGCTCGGCTTCACTCAGCGAGTTTCAGGAGTTTGGAGGGATGGTCGATGAGCATGTCTGGCTGGGCTTCGAGCAGGCGATCGACATCATGGTATCCCCAGGTGACAGCCACTGAAAAAACGCCAGCGTTTCGAGACACCGCAATGTCTCCGGTGGAATCCCCAATGTACGCGGTGCGTGCGGGGGATGATCCAAGCTCGCGGATGGTGCGTAGCAGCCCTGCGGGATTCGGCTTGCGCGGTATCTCGTCGCATTCTCCATGGGTGACGGAGAACGTGTTGGGAAGGTGGGTCCTGATGACTTCCTTCACGCCTTCCTCGAACTTGTTGGAAAGCACTCCCAAGTTCATCCCTCGAGCTTTCAACTCGCGCAGCGTTTCCTCAATGCCGGGATAGATTTCTGCCAGGTTGTTGCCCACTGTTGGAAACAATCCCATCCACCTCTCCATGGCGGCATCGGCTGCTTGCTCTCCGACATCTTGGGGTACTGCCTGACGCATGAGGGCCCGCGCACCGTTTCCAACGAAGCTTCGTATCTCAGCGGCCGTGCGTTCGGGGAAGCCTGATTCCCGCAATGCCGTGTTGGTCAGTTCCACGAGATCGGGCAGCGTGTCGAGCAGCGTGCCGTCGAGGTCGAACACAAACGTGTCGAAGCGAGGTTCCTGCTTGGACGTGGACGCGCCGTGCTCTTGGTTGTTGTGGGATGTTTCAAGCATGCTCTATGTCTCCTCATCGTTCGATGTCGGCGATGGTTTTCGTTCTCTCAAGATCTCCGTGACGAGGTAGCCAGCTTTTGCAGTTGCGTACTCCTGCATGACCGCCTGTCATAAGAGCATACTACAGGATTGCGGGACGGCGATGATTTCGACCGGGATTCAACGTCGTTCGCACCAAGCGGCATTTTGTCCTATAACCCGGCATGTTCTGTTGGCATCGGCCGCTTGGGAGCCCGTTTCTTTGGCCTGACTGATCAGGGCAGAGATCGCGGTCTTTGAAATTTGGTTGGGATATGAAAAATCCAAGCTGAGGCTTGGATTGAGAGTCAATGGAGCGGGTGACGGGACTCGAACCCGCGAATACAAGCTTGGGAAGCTTGTGCCTTACCACTTGGCGACACCCGCATCAGTTGTTGATCAGGAGTTTTTATGTCCCGACTGCTTCGGAATTATAGCGCAAAACAAGGCAATTCGGAAAGGGCGCAGGAAAAATAGAGGGAAGATCACGAAAAAGGAGATTCCGAGAGCATGGGCGCGTACGGTAGGCACCCAAAAGACCAGGCACAGGAAGAGACCGAGAAAACTGTCGCATCAGATAGTCAGAAGATGCTGTGCGCCCGAGAAGCCGGTGGTTCCCGGTCCTCGGAAAGGCAGTCACGCTGCCGGATGGTCATAGTGTCAGCTTGCTGGGCGAGTCCGTTGTCTCTGGGAAGAGCCCCTGTCGGCAGAACCCGGCGATCATAAGGACCCGGCGACAATATCGTCGCGCCGGGTCCTGGCGAAGGGGAGGGGAGAGAGGTTGGCTTCGATTGCGGCAACGAGGGGGCGTATGCACGGAAGCGCGTCCCCTCGTTGCCTAGAGCTGTCCGCGTTTTTCGAGGGCTCTCCTTATCTGGAGCGCATCTTCAAAGCTTTTCGCGTCATGCCCAAGTGTGGGGATGTGGCCCAGCATTGAGGTGTTGTGTCGCTAGTCGAATTTCCCCGCTGCGAGATCTTTGCTCAGCACGTAGGGAAGGGTGATGCAGGTGGCTCCGTAGTTCATTCCCTCCATGGCGAACGTGTAGGTGGCAGAGTAGAAGTTTCCAATCATGCACCCTGCGTTGAACAGGCCTTCGATAGGCTGGTCGTTCTCATCAAGCACACGCAGGTCAACATCGGTGCGAAGCCCGCCCAAAGAGGTCAGGAAACCGGGAGTGAATGCTGCGCCGTAGAAGGGCCCGTCGTTTTCGCCGATGGGTATGAGCTTGTCGGCGGTTTTGTAGAAATCGGTGTCAGACCCCTTTTCGCACAGCTCGTTGTAGCGGTTGATGGTCTCTATGGTTTCCGCCGGCAGGCCCAGCTGGGAGATGATCTCTTCCCGTGTGGTGGCCTTGACGGTGCCAAAGCCGTCGGCATCGGTGTCCCAGCGCTCGATGACCTCTTCGGCGGTGAAGTACTCGCCGTGCGCATAGTTGATGGCACCCCAGGGACCTCCCGCTTCCGCACGGTTGGCTCCCCAGATGCAGTAGGCGGTCTTTTCCGGAAGATGCATGATGGTTGCGCATGCGAGGCCGCCCAGCACGTCCTCGTTCATGAAGCGCTGGCCGGCGTTGTCAACCATGAGGCCGGTGTGGCTGGTGTAGGGCTGGTCGCCCGGGAGATTGGGCCGGCCGAGCATGATGTTGTTGGGTTCCTTCTGCCATGCCCCGCCAACCCACAGCTCCATCTTGTGGCCGTCGCCGGGCATGAGGCCTCCCATCCAGATGCCCTGGTCGTAGTTCACTTCCGTGGTGAAGTCGCACAGTTCCACAGCCTGTGGGCAGTACTTCTCCATCATGTCCTTGTCGTGAGAGAAGTCTCCGGTTGCCATGACGACCGCTTTGGTGCCCACATATTTGGTGTAGCCGCCGTCCTCGTTGGAGGCGATGATGGCATCGACGCGACCTTTGGTGCCATTGGGCGTGCCACCGCGGACCAGTTGTTCACCTTTGACGCTCCAATGTACGGCAACTCCCAAATCCTCGGTGACATAGCGGCCCATTTCCTCCGCTATGTAACCCTCGCCATTGCCGATGGCGCCCCGCAGCTCCTTGTCGTCGACGTAGAACGCATGGGCCGCGGTGGGGGTGAACATAGGATCGCCCTCTTTGTATTCGGGACCGGATTCTATCGTGGTCTTGATGCCGGCCTTGGAAGCGATGTCGATGATCCAGTTGATGGCTTCTTCGGAGTGGTTGTAGAACTTGTACCAGAGCGCTGGCTTGAAGTTGCCTCCATTGGCCGCGTACTGCATGCGGTAAAACCAGGTGGGGTCCATGCGGGGAACGCCCATCTCCTGCATGACCGTGGAATAGACGCCGTTGTTCGAGCCTCCCCGGCTCACCGGAGCCTTCGATGCGCTGATAAGCGTTACGCTCAAGCCGTTTTCTGCACAGGATGCAGCGGTTACCAGGCCGCTCATGCCTCCTCCCACGACCACCACGTCAGACTCGACCGTTTCGGCGATGTCCGAATCGGAAATGGGCTCGGGTGCAATTTCGAAGCCCCATTGCTGGTCGGCGCTGTTCAGGCCTGTGGAAGCCGATGCCGCGTCCTTGGCGTCGCTGGTGGACGCCTGAGATTGCGGTGCCGAGCACGCAGCGAGCGCAGTGCTGGCTGCCAGGCCCACTGCGCCCAATGCTGCTCCCTTGACGAAGTTGCGGCGGTTCATGTTTTCTTGCATGGTGATGCTCCCTTCCTTGACGGTTCTCCTTGAATGCCATCCCGGGTGTTCCCGCCTCCAAACGAATCGCGGCCACTGTCCTGTTTCCTCCAGGCGGCCGGAGCGTCCGGCGGCATTGTGGCGTCAGCTGGACAGGCTGGCGCGCCGGAAGCCGACGATGCTTCAAGGTGCTGAAAGCGTATTCGAGCGGCCGAAAAGACGGTTCACCCACCCTAGGTGGTTTTCATTCCAGAAGGTGTCTTCGACGTTTGGGGGTGTCGATCTCGCCGAGGGGAGTGCGGTACAATAGGCGTGCCGGGCCGATGGTCCGCAACGGGGTGTCCGTGCGAGGGAGGGAGGTGCGGATGCGACCAGTTCTGAAGGGGATATCGCGCGAGCACGTGCTTGCCACGCTTGCCTATGGGTTTTTTCTCGCTTGCACCTCAGTGACGCTGTGGGGAGGCTATCTTGGATTTCCTCTCGGCATCGCACGAGACGGCGATGTCCTTGCGCAGGAATTTTTCGTGCGCAGTGCCGCGCTGCCGGCATCGCTGCTGGTTTCGGGCGCTGTGGCGTATCTTTTTCCCAAGTCCCGCCGGTGGAGATCGCCGTTGGTGGTGCTTGGGTGGTTTGTTCTCGGTGGGATCCTGGTGGCCCTCGAATGGCACGTCGGCGGCGTGCTTGGCGATGTCCTGCTGGTGACGGGCGGGGCCTGCTTCGGCTGGGCGAGCGGCCTCATGTTCTGCGTCCTGCAGGAGGTGGTTGCATCCCAGAAGGTTTTCGATGCCGGCATCATCGTGTTCGCGGCGGCTGGCGTGTCGGCGCTGCTGTTCTTCGCCCTCGACTTTTTTTCAAAAGAAGCCACTCCTTGGGTTGCGCTGGTTGTGCTGGCTCTGGCGACGGTGCTGCTTGCTCGGGCCGCGCAGCGCAGGGCGTCGTTTGGCCACCCCATGTTCGAAACGGTTCCAAGCCAGCGCCGTGACCGCTGCAAGGAGGCTGCTGCGGAATTGTGGAGACCTTTGCTGTGCGTGGCGTTTTCGGCATTCGTCGTGGGCATGGTGCGCATTGGCTCCATCACGGCTGACGGACTGCTGGGCCAGACGAACGCCAGCAACATGGTGGGATTACTGGTTGCCTCTGTCGCCCTTTTGTTCACGTGGCGCTACCTGTATGAACGCGTGACGTTGACGCGGCTGTACCAGATCCTCTTTCCTCTGACAGCGACGGCGTTTTTGCTGATCCCTCTGCTGGAAGGCTCGTTTCGCCAGGTGGTCGTGTCCCTGGTGTTCCTGGTGTTTTCAGTCACCTCGTCCCTCATGGTGGTTTCCTGCGCCCGCACGGCGCGCAACCATTCCTTGCCGCCCGTGCTCGTGTATGGCCTGTTTGCTGGAATCGTGTATGCCAGCTCGCTTGTGGGGTCGGCCGTGGGGTTGGGTGTGGGCGCCGGCAGGGGAGCCGGCTTGGCGGAGCTTTCCGTTGTTGCCCTGGTGGCCGTGTATGTGTTGTCTTTAGCCATGGCGGCTCCCCGTCGAGGCCGCGGGCGCCGCTCGCCGGATGCGGAAACGGGACCCGGACCTGCTGTTCCCGGCGGTGCGGTCGGCGTGCTGGAGACGCCCATGGAGGTTCGGTGCGCAGTCGCCGTCGAGCGCTATGGCCTGTCGGCACGAGAGGCGGAGGTTCTCTCCCTGCTGGCACGTGGGCGCGACGTTCCCTACATTGCCGAAGAGCTGGTCATCTCAAAGAACACGGTGAGAAGCCACGCCAAGAGCATCTTTGCAAAGACGGGGGTTCACTCACGTCAGGAACTCATCGATCTGGTGGAACTCACCGAAGCGTGAGCGCCATTTTGCAGGGGCATGGCTGCGAGGCGCCTGGAACCGCGTGAAAACGCCACAGGGCAGATGGCTTGCTTGCCCTGTGGCGTTTTTCGTGTGACCGTCACGAACGAATGTTTCACGTGAAACATTCCGGTTTTTCGCTGTTTCTGGCGGGCGGAACACCTCTGTGAGATGGCGGGCGACCTTTGGGATGGCAAGCGACGGCGGTCTGCGGTGTCGGTCCTTCGCCGTCGGTCTCGCTGTCGGCTTCGATGGTGGTCCTGCTGTCGGCGTCGCCAACGGCAAGGACGATGGACTGCAGGTTCGAGCGAATCCTCCATGGAAGTGCCGTTTTCCCACCAATTGTGACAACTGGGAGCGCGGTTGTGGCCCGTCGGGCGGGCGCGATGGGTCGCATCCTTTTCGCCTTTAGCATATCACCTGATCAGAAGCTTCTGAAAAAAGACGTCGAATCATATCGGAAGGTAGAGGCCGCGAAGGTGGGCTGGCTTTTCTCCCCGATGTCACAATTGGCGTGTTTTGGGCGCATTGTCGCCCTTTTTCGATCACCGTCGTGCCGCTCGGGCATATTGCCGGGAGCCCCGGCATTTCACCTGCTCTTGCCAGCGCGAAGCCCGACAAAGCCCACTGGCTCGAGGCAGGCGTTTCGCCGACAACACTCTAGAGCGTTGTTTTTCCAGGGGCGACCTGCAGGGGAGGGTGCGCCGTACCGCTCTCTGCCGCCCTCGCCCCCCGCCGTTCCCCACCCTGCTCGCCTCCTTCAGCCCTCGCCGCCATCCGCTTGTGTCATGGTGTCTCTCGTTTGGGGTCGTGGGCAGGCCATGGCGTTGCCTGCTGGGGGCGTGGGCAAATCCCTGGCGCTGCCCGTCTGGGGACGGGGGTAACGGTGGGGGCAGGCCAAGTACCGCACGAGCCTCTGGCGGATCGCCGAAAATATTGAAGGGTACAGATGTTTCATGTGAAACATCTGTACCCTGTTCTGTTCAGGCTCGTGAGCCTGTCCTGTGCGGAACGCGCAGGACAAAGAACCACCCGCTATGCGGGTGCGCATCGAAGGCTTTGCCCTTGAAAATCCAATGACCGCCTGCCAGAGGCTTAAGATGCAAGTGTTCAAGTCGTATCGGCCTGGGAA
>JAEZDJ010000074.1 GCA_023429565.1 Actinomycetes bacterium | reverse complement strand
CCGCCGCAGTGCGCATCGACGATCAGATGATCCTTGGTGAACGTGGAAAGCGAGCAGATGGTGGTGCGGCCCGCCAAGGGCACGCCCGATGCCGTCAAAGGACCGACGGCGAAGATGATCTTGTTTTCGGGAGAAAACGGATCGGTGCCAGCCGGAACCTCGTCGTACATGATCTTGTTGGCAAGACCCATGCCGCCAATATACTGTTTGTATGGTGCGGTCGGTTCGGTCGTGATCGCGCCGGTGCTCAGATTGACGCGAAGGATCTTCCCCGCCCATCCATATGACTTTTCGTCAGCCATGTTGCATCTCCAAATCTCTTCTCGATACGTGCGTTGTGTGACACGTTGGATGCGATTTGAGGGCACCGATGACTAACTTCATCGCGGCTGAGTATGTCAGCGGCTCTGACGAGGGAATACCCTCTTTAAGGGTATTTCAGGCAATTGCCCTTTTGCCCCTTAAAAAGGGTACGGCGCTTCCGTAGATACCCCTCAGAATCACAGATGTTGTGTGGCAAGGAGGCGAATGGGCATGCGTCGGTCGGGGCGGCGGAGTGAGAGAGTTCCGCGAAAAAACCGTCCGGCGACAACCAGTTTGAGAGAGACTCACCGAATAATGTGAGGGGGAGTACAGAGACATGTCAGATAAAAATCTGAACGGCACCACTTCCGCAGACGAGAGCATCCCGGCGAGTACCGACGGGGGAGCATCGGCCACGGAGCAAACGAGTGCATCTGCACCGAATCCGGAGCAGGAAACCAAGAAGAGGAAGAGCCTTACCCGTCGCGACGTGCTGGCGATGGCCGGCTGTGGCGTCGCGGGCCTGGTAGTGGGCGGCGTGCTGGCCTCATGGGGCGTCACGTCGAAGTCCATCGCCTCAGGGAGGATCGAAATTCGCACGACGCCGACGAAGATGATCGTCACCGATCGCGCCCGTTGTTCGGGTTGCCAGCGCTGCGAGATGATGTGCACCCTGAAAAACGACGGCCGCGTATGCCAGAGCATCGCCCGTGTGCGGGTGTGGCCCAATTACAACTTTGGCGCCAGTGCGGACACCGAAGATGGCGTATACGCCAACTGCCAGTTCACCGTCGAGCATTGCAAGCAGTGCGAGGATCCGTGGTGCATGAACAATTGCCCGGTGCACGCCATCTATGCCGACGAGAAGTATGGCACCCGCTTGGTGGATGCCGATCGCTGCATCGGTTGCGGCATGTGCCATATGGCCTGCCCGTGGAACATGCCCGTCGTGGACAGCGAGACCGGCGTGTCAACCAAGTGCGTTTCGTGCGGCCGCTGCGCTCAGCAGTGCCCGAATGGCGCAATCAAGTTCATCGATTGGGAAGATATCGCCCAGAAGGTCATCGACCAGGGCGTAGTGAGGACGACGACGCTCGTCCAATCGTAGTCCCGTTCATCATGATGGTTGTCGAACAGTGCAAGGACGAGAGGGGGGACAGACGATGATGGAGGACGAGGCGGTATTCTCCGTGCTTT
Organism: Actinomycetes bacterium; assembly: GCA_023429565.1. Taxonomy (GTDB): domain Bacteria; phylum Actinomycetota; class Coriobacteriia; order Coriobacteriales; family Eggerthellaceae; genus JAEWQO01. Next base: position 18,146 of record JAEZDJ010000074.1, on the reverse strand, counting down.
CAAAATGCTTCGCTCCGGTCGAGAGGGCCGAGTGGAGGCATATCGTGCAGGGCGCTGCGTGGTCGGATTTTCTGGACGGCGCACGCCGCCTGCTGCAGGATGACGGCATATTTGGATTGACGTCTGCTCCTTTGGCACGTGCCCACAAACGCTGCCCTTTGCAGGAATTCCTGTCGGCCGGCGAAGTCAACGCGCTGTTCTCGCCGCCGACGTTTGAGGAAAAGAACGCGTTTGCTGCGCGCCATTTCACGGGCGGCCTGTCCGAATCGGTTGTGCCCGTTGAGTCGCTGTATGCCGTGTGGTCTGCCAATCCTCGGACTGAGACTCCTTTTTCTCAGGCCAAAGGCTTGTATTGCGGAGATGCGGCACGCTACATGGGTGCGCTTGTCGACTCGCTTGGCTTGCAGGTGCCAAGCACCTTTTCGGCATATCCGGACCACGTGTCGCTCGAACTCGATCTCGTCGCCGTTCTTCTGCGTTCCGGCATGCATGACGAGGCGTGCCAGTTTTTCGTGGAGCGCTTCGAGTGGCTGACGGCATATCGAACGCAGCTGCTCGCCCTACAGGACGATGCCCGCTTTTACATTGGGCTCGTCGACGTGCTCTTGGGCATCCGTGCTCAAGTCGGCACGGTCGAGATGAATGCTTGAGGCTGGGGGACCATCATGAATCGAAACACGGGCATGCATAGAGAGAGGAAACAGCAATGTCAGAAAACGCTATAACCAGGCGAAGCTTTCTGGCTGGTAGCGCTGGGGTGGCAACACTCGCGGCGGCATCCGGCTTCATGAGCTTCAACGCTTGGGAGCGGGCGCATGCTGATGAGGAAGCCGGGGGCGGCGAGACGAAGACCGTCCACACGCTGTGCAACGCCTGCTCGACCAAATGCGGCTTCACCGCATATGTCGTCAAGGGACGGCTGACGAAGCTCATCGGCGACGCCGACCATCCCTATTCCAAGGGCAAGCTCTGCGCGCGCGGCTACGGCTACTCGCAGATCGCCTACTCGAAAGACCGCCTGACCGACCCCCTGAAGAAGAACGCGCAGGGGCAGTTCGAGGCAATCTCCTGGGACCAGGCGTACAGTGAGATCGCGGACAAGGTGAACGCCATCGTCGAGGCCGAGGGCCCCGAGGCGCTGGCCATGGTGCAGGATCCCCGTCCCTCAGGCAAGTACTACACCAAGCGCTTCATGAGCGCGCTCGGGTCGCCCAATGTGTACACGCATGGTGCGGCTTGCAACCTGTCAAAGGAATCGGGCATGACGCAGGCCATCGGCACGGGGAGCTACGCGTCCGACGTCGAGAATTCGAAGATGACCATGTTCATTGGCCGCAGCTATGCCGACGCCATCCGTCCGAGCTCCGTCGCCGAGTTGCAGCGGGCCCATGACAAGGGCGCACATATCGTCATCGTGGATCCACGTTGCAACAACACCCGCGTCTTTGCCGACGAGTGGGTGCCCGTCAACCCGGGCACGGACCTCGCGCTCGTGCTGGCCATGTCCCATGTGCTGGTGATGCGCGGCCTGTACGACAAGGAGTACGTGGCCGCCAACGCGGTCGGCTTCGAGGAATGGGCCAAGGCTCTTCCGGACTATTCCCCGCAATGGGCCGAAGTCGTGACGGGCATTCCTTCCGGGACGATCGAGCGGCTGGCCACGCAGCTCGCCGCCGCAGCGCCTGCGGCGTCAATCGAGCCCAGCTGGCGCGGTGCCTTTGGTTGCTCCTATGAGAACTCGGGCGAGACGGCGCGGGCCATCTGCCTGTTCAACACGCTCTTGGGCTGCTGGAACCAGGAGGGCGGTGCCCTGATAACTCCCAGCGTGTCGGCGGGTGACCTCGATAAAGGAGCATTCCCCAGCGTGCCGAAGGTCGAGGGCGAGATTGCCGGGGCGGCGGAGTATCCCCTGTCCCTTTCCAGCATGGGAACGAACCTCGTGGCTGTCCAGCTGGCCAAAGAGGGCAAGATGAAGGGCATGTTCTTCTACAACTCGAACATGGCCGCCGGCTACTCGAACACGGCGTATCTGGGGGAGGCGATCGGCAACCTCGACCTGTGCGTCGTCGTCGACGTGCAGATGTCGGAGACGGCCATGCTCGCCGACTACGTGCTTCCCGACACGAGCTACCTCGAGCGTCTGGAGCTGCCGGAGTTCATCGGCGGGAAGGTCCCGGCCGTGGCCCTGCGCGACCAGGTGCTCGACAGGATCCATCCGAACACGAGGCCGGTCGACCAGATATTCTCGGAGCTTGCGGAGGCGTGCGGGGTTGGGGAGTACTTCCGATTCTCCGTGGAAGAGCTGGCCGACGCACAGCTGCAGACCGTCGGCCTGTCGCTCGACGCCCTCAAGACGGTGGGCACCGCCTACCTCAACGACAAGGCGTTCGCGTACGGCAGCGTGCCGAAGTGGAAGACCCCGACCGGCAAGGTCCAGTTCACCAGCGAGGCATGCGAGGCCGCGGGCCTGTCCGCCTATCCGGTGTGGGTGGAGCCGGCCGTGATGCCCATTGGCAACGAGCTGCGGCTCATCGGCGGCAAGCAGGCCATCCACAGCCACACCATGACGACCAACATCGAGGACCTCATGCAGATCACGAAGGACTACGACCTCACCCGGGTGTGGCTGGGGGCCGAGATCGCCGACCGGCTGGGCATCCGTGACGGCGACGAGGTCGAGATATCCAACCCGCAGCACACGGGGCGCTGCCATGCGAAGGTGACCCAGCGCATCAATCCCACCGCGCTGTACATGCCGAGCCACTACGGCTGCACCTCTCCCGAGCAGCACACGGCCTACGGCGTGGGCCTGCGCCAGATGGACTTCGTTCCCTTCCACATCGAGCCGGCCTATGGGGGCGCGATGACGCAGGAAGCGCTTGTCTCGGTCAAGAAAGTGGGTGCATGATGGCTCGCTATGGAATGCTCATCAACACCAAGAAGTGCATCGGCTGCTACGCATGCCGCGTGGCCTGCCAGCGGCAGAACGACCTGCTTCCCACGCAGGACTTCATCCGCTACGAGGAGAGCGAGACGGGGACCTATCCCGACGTCTCCGTCGAGACGGTGCCCCTGCAGTGCATGCACTGCGACGACGCCCCCTGCGTGGCGGTGTGTCCCACGGGAGCCGCCTTCATCGGGGCTGACGGGGTCGTCGGCGTCGACGAGGGGCGCTGCATCGGCTGCAAGTACTGCATGGCCGCCTGCCCCTACCAGGTGCGTGTGCACAACGAGGAGACCGGCACGGTCGACAAGTGCCGCTTCTGCACGGTGTCGGCCTTTACCACGGGCACGAAGATGTGCACCTGCGTCGAGGCCTGCCTGACGGGAGCGCGCATCTTCGGCGACCTTGACGATCCTGAAGGCGACCTGTCCAAGGCCATTGTCGAGTACAACGCCCAGCCCATCGCCGGCGACTTGACGCAGGCCAAAGTATTCTACGTGAGGTGATGAACGATGATGTTTGAACCTATCTGGGGTGCCATCATCGCATGGTACCTGTTCCTGGCCGGTTTGGGCGGCGGCGCGTTCATAACCTCCGCCTTCCTGGGCTGGCGTCATCCCGAGGCCGTGAGCATGCGCAAGGTGGGGCATCTCATCGCCCCCATCGTCGTGGTCGTTGGCCTGTGCCTGCTCATGTTCGACGCCGAGGGGGGTTTGCATAACCCGCTGCGCTTCGCGCTCCTGCTGACCAACTTCGGGTCAGTCATGACGTGGGGCGTCGTGTTTCTTGGCGGCTTCACCGTCATCGCGCTCGTCGTGGTGGTGCTCGACTTCCTGAAGAAGTCCGTGCCGGTGTGGCTTGACATCGCGGGCGTGGTGTTCGCGGTGTGCGTCGCCGTGTACACCGGCGCCCTTCTGGGCGTGTGCAAGACGTTCCCCCTGTGGAACAACGCCCTCCTTCCCATCCTGTTCCTCGTGTCGGCCGTGTCCGCTGGCATGGCGAGCGTGCTGTTGGTGTCCATCGTCCGCCATGCCGACGAGTTCAACCGCGTGGGCGTGCTCAAGAAGTTCCACTTCTTCCTGCCCATCATCGAGCTCGTGCTGGTGGCCTCGCTCATGTTCATCACCAGCTTCAACTCCGTGGCAGGTTGGAACTCGGTCATGAACCTGCTGGCGGGGTCGTATGCGCCGCTGTTCTGGATAGGCCTCGTGGCCATCGGCCTCGTGCTGCCCACCGCGCTGGAGACCTGGCTGCTGTTCTTCAGCCCGAAGGAGTTCGAGGAGAGCCGCAAGGCCCACTGGATCAGCTTCGGGTCCGACGTCGGCGTGCTGGTCGGCGGCTTCCTGCTGCGCTTCCTCATCGTCGTCGCCGCCCTGCCGGTGACCCTGACGGTGGCCATGCTGTAGGAGGATTTGCACGGTAATTGTCTGACGATGCGATGGCGTCCCTTCGAGGGGCGCCATCGTGCATTTCTGAAGCACCTGTTTTCCTGCGACGAGAAGAGGTTTCGCTTCGCCGCCAACTCCTCTGTGATAGGGGGATCGGAGGTGGGCTGACGCGGACGGCAGACGTGGGGCCTGTCTTCCGCTCGTCGGGCGGAGTTGTCTAGCGGCTAGTCGTCCACCTGTTTTATCTCGGCCCTCCGGTGTTTCTGACGGGTGCCGCGCTTCTGCGCCATTTGCGGCGACGACGTTCCGCGGTGTCGGCCCTTGGTCGTCGGCCTCGTTGTGGGCCCCGCCTTTGGCCTCGGCAGTGGATCCCGCTGTCGGCGAGGCCGGTGGACTGAGGATTCGGGCGAATCCCTCCTGAAGGTGCCGTTTTCTCACCAATTGTGACAGTCAAGAGTGCGATTGTGACTTTCAAACGGGTGCGATGGGACTCGTACCTTTCGCTTTCTGCAAATCGCCTGATCAGGAGCCTCTAAAAGGAGACGTGAAATCATGTCGGAAGGAAGAGGCCGTGAAGCAGGCTGATTTTTCGCCACGATGTCACAATTGGCGTGTTTTGGGCGTATTGGTCCCCTTTTCGATCAACGTCGCGCTGCTTGAGAGCATTGTTGGGGCCACAGCGCTCGCTCCTTGGAAAGTGCGCACTTTCTGCCATCGTTATTGCCGACTGAGCACATGAGGGTGCGGGCCAGGCGCCGCACGACACCCTGGCTGACTACCGAAAACAGCGAAGGGACTGAAGGTTTAAAGGGTTATGCCACCTCGGTGATGGTGTAGAGTTGCGGCTCTTCAGGCGATTCTGCTGAAGGCGTGTCGCCGGAGGGATTTTCCTGTCCATGTTTCTGGCTCCACTCATACCTTTCCTCCCAGAAGGCTGCACATTTCTGGTCGAAGTCCTCTACTGGCTGGATGACATATGTTTTCGTTTCGGTCGATCCATCGTTGAACGTCGCAGTCAAAACCAAGCGTGCCTTGGCCAATGTTTGGGCGGCGGCTTTATCAAGGCTGACGCTGTATTCATAGAACAGACGAGGATCCTGATCGCCGGCTTCGAGTCGAGCATATGTGTGCTTGACGTCGTCGGGCACAGGATATCCCAGATAGATGCTCACAATGCGTTCGTCGGTGATGGATTCCTGGTTGCCGTAGTCAAACGAGACTTCCTTCGTGTAGAGGAAGGCCGCCGTGTTGCCGGAGTCGATTTCCTCCTGAGTGATATCCATATCGATGGTTTCGAAATAAGTATGCTCGCCTTCTATTTGGTAGGACACAGACTTGATGTTGCTGCCGGTGCAGGAGAGATTGAAGCCATATTTGTAGCCGGCCCAGTCGCCCCACGACGAGAAAAGGCCTGTGTCAGGATCATAGTACGCACCGCTCGACCCGCCTCCTCCAAGATCATCGTGCAACGTGACGGGCGCTCCCTGCTCGCCATCGGGATTTCCGGCGGCATAGGCGAGGTCGAAGGAATTGGGTGCATCGCCCGAGCCGTCATCAAGGAACGGCATGTTCGAAAGGCTGATAGTTCCGCTGGCGAACGCGACTCCCGTGGCGATGACGACAAGGCAGACGGCGGCGGCCACTTGGGGCAGCATTCGCAGGCGATGCCACGGTGTGGCCCGATGGGCGAGGCATCTTTTGCTGCCCTGTGTTGTGGGCTCGGTGGCGCGAGGTGCCCGCCTGCGGGTGGGCTCGGATGACAGAGTGCGTCGAGGAACGCTTTCGCTCACCAATCGTTCGGCTCGTGCTTCGGTGCGGACGCGGTTGGCAAGCGTGTCGGAGACTCGCACCCTTTTCATCTTCGTGGCATAGTCGCGCAAGGGATCAACTCTCATGCGAGTCCTCCTTCTTGAAAAGGCTCTCTCCGATTTTCCGTCGCTGGCTGCCCGTCGCCCAAAGCATGTTTGAGCTGAGTGCGTGCGCGGTGCAGCCGGGTGCGCACGGTGGCCGGACGGCGGCCGACAAGCTGGGCTATTTCATCGGTTGAATAGCCCTCGACATAAAATAAATGTACGACCGTGCGAAGTTCAAAGCGGAGCTCGCCTACTGCTTCCCACACGTCGGAGGCGAACAGGTCGGGCGCTTCGATGGTCGCATGTGTCTCATTGAGCGGCTCGTTGGGGTGGCGTTGGGCTGAGCGGCCGACATCATGGCAACGATTGATGGTCACGCGAAGGAGCCAGCCTTTTATATGCTCGTTTGAATCGAATTCGACCGTGCTGTCCAGCAGACGGAGAAACACATCCTGAAACACGTCCTCGGCATTGGCGGTATTGCGCAGGTGGCTGAGAGCAAGGCACAATACCATGTCGCCCCATTGGCGCATAGCGTCTTCGAGAAATGTTTCGGATCGTTTGGGCCCGGGCATATCTTCATCTCCTCGCCCATAATACGCAAGGGGAGGGTGGGTTGTTCCCAGAAAGAAGTCAAATCTGAAACGAAGGGTGCAAGAAGCAGCGAGGAGCATGGCCATAAAGATGACGTGCTGAAGAATCTTGCTACACCATTCCAGCTGCTTGTAGGCGAAATAGCATACTGAAAGGCTAAGAACCAAAAGCTCATAATTCGCCGCTGTACCCTTCTTTCAGATTTATGTCCCGAGAAAAAGGTATCGCGCAAAACAATCCTTCAGATTGAACGGTTCCTATGCAGAAATTGCGACATCAAGCTTGAGTCCCAGCGCTTTTGTAACCTTGCGTACCGTGTCAAAAGAAGGATTGCCCGAAGGCGACAATGCCTTATAGAGACCGTCGCGAGAAATGCCGGTATCTTTTGCGAGTTGGGTCATGCCTCTGGCCCGGGCGATGTTTCCGAGTGCAGCGGCTATCAATGCGGAATCGCCGTCTTCAAGAGCCGCATTGAGGTAGGCGACGATGTCTTCGTCATTTTCCAGAAATTCTGCTGTGTCCCATTTGACTGCTGTTTTCATAGTATTGCTCCTAAATCATTCATATTCTGTGTTCAGTTTCTTTGCTCTCGCTATATCGCGCTGCTGAGAGGATTTGTCACCACCAATGAGAAGAAGAAAGACTTCCTTTTCGTGCATGGCGAAATAGAGCCTATACCCCGGTCCGCAGTCGATTCTGATCTCGCAAATCCCGTCTCCGACAGGTTTAAAATCGCCCAGATTTCCTGTGAGTTCGATCCTGTTGATGCGCAGGTTGATACGCGCTTTTGATCTTGTGTCTCTCAAGCGCTTTAGCCACCCGGCGAACTCTTCTGTTCTTTTGACCTCTATCATGTTCGAATTGTATAATATAGTATACATATTTGCAAGCATGATCTACTTCGTCTTGGAATTGGCTCGTCCTCCTTGTCCCCCTGCCGGGGTGGTTCGAGCTTGCTGGGTATGTTGATTTTGAAACGTCGGCAATGACATGCCGCACCCGTCTCAAGCTGGACGTATCATAGAAAACAGTCACATGGAGCGAGCTATCTCACCTCCCCGGAGGGCGGGATGGCAGTAAAGGAGAGAGTCATGGATGCAAAGGTGTATGAGCTTCTGAACGACCAGATCAACAAAGAGCTGTACTCGGCGTATTTGTATCTGTCGTTTGCCGACTACTATGAGGAAGAGGGCCTCAAGGGTTTTGCAAACTGGTATGAGATCCAGGCTCAGGAAGAGCGTGACCATGCGCTCATCTTCCGCAACTACCTGCATGACAACGGCTGCAAGGTCACGCTCTTGACCATCGACCAGCCCGATAAGACGTTCGGTTCTCATCTTGAGCCCCTTGAAGCCGCTTTGGAGCACGAGAAGTACGTCACGTCTCTCATCAACGACATCTATTCCGCTGCTCACGACGCCAAGGATTACCGGACTATCAAATTCTTGGGCTGGTTCATCGACGAGCAGCTTGAAGAAGAGGCAAATGCCGAGGACATGATCACGAAAATGAAATTGTTCGGCACCGACGCAAAGGCGCTTTACGATCTGGATCAGGAAAATGCGGCGCGCGCCTACAGCGTGCCGAGCCCGCTTGCTGGAGAATAAGGGTTTCCTGGTTTCGACAACCGGGCATTCCGTATAGCTTTCAAGAAGAGGTCCCGCTTCCCTCCGAGGCGGGACCTCTTCTTTCAAAAGGCGATTTCACTGCTCGGAAGGGTTTTTCGGGGGCGTTCACCAGCTCGATGATCTCTTGCTTGCTGTGTACGTCGAGTGCCGCATATATCTTCTTGGTGTGCGTCCGCACCGTGTTTTCTGAAAGAAACAGTTTCTTCGCAATGGTGGGTATGTCGTATCCATGCGCCAAAAGGGAGAACACTTCGGCTTTCCGCTCGGAAAAACCCTGTTCAGCGATAATGGCCTGACACACGGCATCGACGGTACCCTCTTCCGGGGACCGTCCTTCTTCGCTGGGATTTGCCTCGGTTCCCGGGGTGGATTTGCGTGTGATGAAGAACATGACGATAGAGCATCCGTAGAGCAAGGCGAACATGATGCCCATGAGCGAGGTTTCCTCAAAGAGGAAATTCTCTCCAAGTCCGGCTGCCACAATATTGCCGACGCTGTTTGCGCAATAGAGCAGTCCTGCATAGAGTCCATAGACGGTGGTGAAGCTTGCGGTGTGCCGCGTGCTGACCTCGATGCTCTCGATGGTGATCACCATCGAGAGCATCACGAACGCCATGCCGCCGACGTACGGGACAATGATGCGCGCCTGTTCTCCGATGAATGGAAACAGCAGAAGCACGGTGGTCAGCACCGGAAACAAGATGGTGAAGGTTTTGGTGACATCGAGCTGGCGTTTGAGCCCGAGCCACGCGACGCCGAGGATGAGCGCGGCGCAGATATTCTCGGAATGAACCATGAACGTCTGCTGCATGAATCCTAACGTGTCGAGCGGTTCGTGCGAAAGCTTGGCGACGATGGGTGCCATGAGTCCGATCATGGCAATGCAGAGAAACGCTTTCCACGAAAAGCCAAATATAGTCTTGAGGGGGACGCTGCGCGTCGGCAGTTCCTTGCGCCCGTGACCGGCGATGCGACCGTGGGCAAAAAGGGCGATGAGATTCAGAAAAGCGAGAACGCCCAAAGTGAACACGATGGCGGAGGGGTCGAGGGTGAGGAAGGCGAGGAATGGCACGGCCGAAAGCGCAGATCCGAGCACCAGCTCCATTTTTGCGTTGTCGATGCCGTTCTCAAAAAAGGTTCGCGCCCAGCAGAAGAAACAACATGTCGTGCCAATTCCCATGCAGGTTCCAGCAGCGATGATCAGCGGATCGGCGCGCAGGACGAAATAGCCGCTCAGAAGCGTGCAAGCAAGGGCGAGAAACGCCACGGCTGCCGCCAGAGGACTTCGTTCGAACAGCCCTGGTGCCCGATAGGCGCCCAAGACAAAGGCGAAGAACGAAAGCGTGTTGCCGTAGGAGAGGGGCGTGCTCCAGAGGGCCGAGGCATCGGGTCCCAAGGTCGTCTGGGGCAGCAGCGTGAAGCCCCAGAGCGAGAACGAATTCATCGCAAGAAAGCAAGCAAAGCCTGCGCTCGCGAGCATTATCTTTGCATGGTCCCCTTGCATATATCCCTCCTGCGTCCATCTTACTCGAAACCTCCAGCTATCAATCAGGGTGCCGGCAGAATATTTGGGGGATGTCCCAAATCACCCGATCCATGTGAACCCTGATGGGGAGAATACCGCTGTTCACGTGAACGCCATTTCTTTGCCAGCGGTCTATGCTCGGTTGGTTGGAATTATTGGGAACAAGGAGGAATGGCATGGAACTGAATCGTCGAGATTTCTTGAGGGGAGCGGGTGCCGTCGGTGCCTTCGGTGCACTGGGGGCCGTTGGCGCACTTACGGGATGTGCGCCAGAGGCAAAGGGGACTGCAAAGGAAGGGGCATCGGGACAGGCCTCGTCCTCTTCTGCCCTGAACGCGGAGGCTGTCGCGGGCAAGCAATGGTCGTTTGAGATTCCGCCTGAGCCGATTGCGGATTCGGACATCGCGGAAACGATCACTGCGGAAGTCGTGGTCGTGGGTGCCGGCATGTCGGGTATGTGCTGCGCGACATCTGCCGCTGAGCTGGGAGCCGATGTGACGGTTGTCGATGCGGGCTCGAAGCCGATTTCTCGCGGGGGATCGAACCAGGCGATTGGCACGAAGTACCAGCGCGAGATGGGCGTCGACTACACGCCTCGGGACTCGTTGGAGCATGTGAAGATCGAACAGCTTGCAGGCTTCTATACCATGGACAAAACGAAATGGTCGCGCTGGCTTCAGCACAGCGGCGAATCGATGGACTGGATGATCGAAAAAATGACGGGCCAGGGTCTCAAGGTCAATCTGGAGCCTCCTTATGCCGATCCTGACGGCACCCTTGCCGCGCCGCCCTCCGTCCATAATTTCTGGAATGACGAGAATCCGATTGGCGTTTTCCAAGGAGCGCCGCTGTGCGCCCAGGCGTATGCCGACATCCTCACGAAGGAGTACGGCAAAACGATTCACTTCAAGAACAAGGCTGTCCAGCTTGTGCGCGAGGATGACAACACGGGCCGGGTGAGCGCCGTCATAACGCAACGCGAAGACGGCACCTATGCCAAATACGTCGGCACCAAAGCCGTCGTGCTGGCAACGGGCGACTTTTCCAAAGACGAGGACATGATGGCAAAGTATGCTCCGTGGGCCTATGACCTGTTCAAGGAGAAGCTTGTCTTTGGCGAAGATTCGGTCGATTACGATGTGGGGATGGGCTATTCGGGTCTCATGCCCGGCTGGGGCCACAAGATGGGTCTGTGGGTCGGTGCCGCCTGGCAGCGCGTCTTCCCGAATCCCTGCGCCATCAACGGCGGCGTTGCCGGCCCGACTCACGCCGTCATCGATAATTTCTGGGGTTTGAACCTCAACGTCAACGGCAAGCGCTTCCAGAATGAGAACACGAACTTTGCATTCGGGGCCATGTCGCTGCTCCATCAGCCGGAAACGACCGGTTTTGGCATCTGGGACAGCGCCTATGCTCACACGCAGGAGGAGTGGGAAACGCTCGGTTGCTCCTACGGAAACGTGACTCCGACGAAGCCGCTCACCCCGGAGCAGCTTGTCGCTTCATGGGACGCGAATGTCGAGAGCGGTGCCTATTTCAAGGCAGACACGCTGGAGGAACTGGTGGACCAGCTTGAGGGCATCGACAAGCAAAACGCCCTCGCCTCCATTGAGAGATACAACGCTTATGCGGCGCAGGGCTATGATGAAGAATACCAGGTGAATCCAAGCATTCTCTTCCCCATCAGCACCCCTCCGTTCTATGGATCCAAAACGACGGGATCGACGTTCCTCTGCGTCATGGGAGGCCTTCGCACCGATGAGAACCTTCAGGTGTGCGAGGAAGACGACACCCCCATCGAAGGGCTGTATTGCGTCGGTACCATGATCGGCGATTTCTTCGCCGGCACGTACAACTTCGGCCTTCCGGGACAGAATCTTGGGGCCTGTTGCTGCACGTTGCCCTATCTTTTGGGACGCGATCTCGCGCAGGCATAGACCCGAAGCGCTGGCTGAACGGGGAAGTGCCAAAGTATCGTTCGGCCAGCAGTGCGTCGCGCGGTGCAAGCGTGAAGCGAACATGCTGCGCCCTATCCGCGCCGCCGCTCTCCCTCCCTCACGCGGCGGCGATTTTCCAGGGGTGTCTCGATTTCGAGGCACCCCTCTCCAAGAATGTGCTGACGGAATCCTCCAAGGTCGCTTTCTTGGTGCCCTTTATTGATGGTTGCCTCGAATGCCGGAAAATGCTCCGGCAATGTCGCTCGCTGGCACAAAAACCTTCGATTATTGCGTCTTGAATCCATTCGGCATGCCTATTTTGAGTGGTATCGGAGACTGGTATCGGAGACGCCTTTCGCATCATGCCTGTTCGCAAAAACGAGGCAGCCGTTCTTTCTTGCTGCCCTATGTCACTTTTTCTGCTTGCGTGCAATAATCGAAGGTTTTTGTGCCAAGAAGACCTGATCAACTGACAAGAGTATCATCTGGAAAATGATGGGCAAATCCGATGTTGGAGAGATGCCTGCAGGCAGGAAGATGGCCGCAGGCAAGAAAGGGATGTCGCACGAGGGGCGCGTGCACGATAGGGGGTGGCCTCATCTTGATCTGAAAGCCGGGCACGAGTTCAAGGAATAATCCAGACAAATCCATGGCGGATCCGGATGACCGGTTCAGGTTGGGACGCTCAACCCGCTGAAGGGCCTGCCAAGAAGGTGGAAGAGGGTGACTGCAGTGCGAAGGGTGGTTTTCGATTGCGGGGTTTCGAGATTTCGGACCCCTGCGGCGAAAGAGAGCCGCAGGGGTCCGAAGTATTACGCGAAGATGAATGAAACCAGAAACGCTGCCGAGGCAACCCACATGAGAGGCTTGACCTCGCGAACCTTGCCTTGTACGACCATGATGATGCAGTAGGAAATGAATCCGAACCCGATGCCGTTGGCGATCGAGTATGTCAACGGAATGCCTGCGATCGTGATGAACGCGGGGAATGCCGAAGAGATGTCTTTCCAATCGATCTGCCCGATTTCGGTCATCATGAGGTAACCGACAACGACAAGCGCGCCACAGGTGGCGGCTCCGCTGACCATGCCGATGACGGGTGCGAGGAACGCGCAGAGGGCGAAGGCTATGCCAATCACGATGTTCGAGAGGCCGGTGCGAGCGCCTGCCGCTGCACCCGAGACAGACTCGACAAACGAGGTGATGGAGCTTGCTCCGATGAAGCCGCCTACGGCCGCGGCGGCCGAGTCGACGGTGAGGATAGGCTTGATGTCTTCCACATTGCCCTTGTCATCCACGAACTCCCCGCGGCTTCCAACGGCCATGACCGTTCCCATGGTGTCAAAGAAGTCGCTCATAAGAAGGCTGAACACGAACAGCAGAAGCACGGGCTGCAGGAACACCTGGAGCAGCGCCAGGGAACCTTCCGGCGTCGCCTGGAAGGGTGCGGCAAATGCAGAGAAGTCGGGAATGAACGAGAAGTCGTTGCCAAGCGACGTCACGCCAAGCGGAATGCCCACAAGGGTGGCGACGACGATGGATATGAGCAGTCCGGCCTTGAAGTTCAATGCCGTCAGAACGACGGCGACGACGATGGAGATTGTCGCGACGATGGCGGCAGGGCTGGTCAGGTCGCCCAGCGCGATCAGAGTCGAAGCGTCCGCAATGACGAAGCCGCCACCCTTCAGGCCGATGAAAGCGATGAACAGGCCGATGCCGATGCCAATTGCCCGGCGCAGCGAAACGGGAATGGCGTCCATGACCGCCTTGCGCAAGCCGCACAGCACGAGGAGCAGGATGACGATGCCTTCAAGGAAGACAACTGCCATGGCCACACGCCAATCGACGCCCAGGCCCAAACACAGAGAATAGGCTACAACTGCGTTGATTCCCATCCCTGAAGCGAGCGCGATGGGACGGTTGGCGAACAGGCCCATCGCGACCGTCATGATGGCGGCGCCGAAACACGTGGCTGTCAGTCCAGCGTTGAAGGGAATTCCCGCCGCTGCCAACATCGCCGGGTTCACTGCGATGATGTACGACATGGCCAGGAACGTTGTCAAACCTCCAACGACTTCCGTGGAAACCGAGCTGCCTCGTTCCGATATCTTGAAAAACTTATCCACTACCAATCCTCTCATTTTTGGCTGAAACACTGAATATGCCTCGGGATGCGTGGCAGGACGAACTCCGAGGCAAAAAAATAATATCATTTCTCGCTTGGTATAGCTTGAAAACCTTCCGTTCGGCTTGCGACATAGACCAGGAATGCGCGTTGAGGAGACACGAAGTGAGCCCGTGTGGCTTGATGTGGCGCTATCGAGTGCCCCGAAACGCTTCACGGCGAACTTGGAAGGTGAGGGGAGGCTTTGCGCGAACGCCACCGAACGCGCCCGTCTTGGCGGTCGCGTGCGGTCCGTGGGGGTCTCAAAAAACGAAAGCCTTATGAATCTGCGAGTAAACCGTTGTGTTTCGGCAGGGTGAAACCGCTTCTTTGCCAGAGGGTGACCGACTACGATACAAGGGGTTCTCCGGGTTTCTGAAGCGCCCTTGGCGTCAGGCAGGGCTCGTGGGCTGTCTAAAATGTCGAACGAATGAAGGAGGAATAGCATGCAAAATCAGGGTTTTTCACGCCGCGACTTCTTGAAACTGGGTGCGGTTGGGGCAGCGGGAGCGGCGGCGACCGGCCTTGCCGCCTGCTCTGCGCCGTCTTCCAAAAACGCTGCAGGCACTTCGACCGGTGGCAGCACCGTGAACTCGGCCGATGCCGTGCTGAAGTTGACTGACGGGATGCCGAAGTGGTCATTCATGGTTCCACCTGACGCAATTCCCGACGATAAAATAGGGGAGACCATCGAAAACGACATCATCGTTGTTGGCGGCGGCATGTCGGGATTCACCACGGCGGTGTCTGCCGCGGAGCAGGGTGCCAAGGTGACGCTGTTTTCCGCAGCGAGCGCACCCATTTCCCGTGGCGGATCGAACTACGCGCGCAACTCGGTCGTGATGGAGGAGCTGGGAATCGAGCCCTTTGATCCCGTTCCCTTCTACTATAACGAGATGCGCGCCGCCTCGTTCGCCATCGACCAGAAAAAATGGATGCAGGGCTATAACGAGTCGGAAGAGGCAATGAACTGGATGATCGACATCGCGCGCGAGAGCGGGCTGCAGGTCATCATGGAGCGCGACAACACGCTTGACCATGGCCCGAACTACGCCCATGCCTTTTCGACCGAAGGAAACAGCGCAATGGTGTCCACGGGGCAGCAGGGAGCCGTCGAGGCGCTTGAGGTCAAGGCCAAGGAATATGGCGTCGAGATCATCTATGACACCAAGGCCGAACAGCTTGTCAGGGACGGCGGCACCAACGGTCGCGTCACGGGGGTCGTGGCTTCGAAGATGGATGACGGAAGCTATGTCAAGTTTGTGGCCAATCAGGCGGTTGTGCTGGCTACGGGCGACTTTTCAAACAACAAGGAGATGCTCGCCGCCTACTGTCCCCAGGTGCTGCCATTCATCGGCTATGAGCAGGGTGAAATCGACTACAACACCAGTTTCAACCTCACGGGAATCTATGGTGGAGACGGGCAGAAGATGGGCCTGTGGATTGGAGCGGCATGGCAGCATGCCTATCCCAATGCTCCCATGATGCAGGGATCGTGGGGAGGCAGCCATGAGCCATGCGGGTTCCACATGGGGCTCAACGTCAATACGAACACCGACCGTTACCAGCGCGAGGACATCTCCGCTCCCTACAGCGCGAATCACCTGCTGTCTCAGCCCGACAATGTGGCCTATGGCATTTGGACGGCAAACTATCCGCAGGCGATTTTGGACAAAGGCCATGAGTGGTATACCTTCGGCATGGACTATACGCTCCCGGCCCTCACTCCCGATCAGGTCAAGGCTCTTTGGGACGCCGGCGTTGCCGACAAGTCGTATTACCGGGCAGACACATTGGACGAGCTGGCGAGCCAATTGGATCTTGATGCCGACAAGCTCACGGACGTGGTCCAGCGATACAACGAGTTGTGCAGCAAGGGAGTCGATGAGGATTTCTACAAGAACCCCGACTTCATGGTTGAGATCGAAGAGGCCGGTCCCTTCTACGCTGCCGAGAACCGTCCCATTTTCATGACGGTCATGGGAGGGTTGCGTACGAGCCCTGACATGCAGGTATGCGATGAGGACGATGAGCCCATCCCTGGCCTGTTCAACGTTGGTGCGATGATTGGCGACATGTATGCCAATACCTACAACTTCGCCATTCCCGGCAATAGCTATGGCATCAATTGCCTCACGTTCGGCTACCGCCTGGGCCATGACCTGGCGGCAAACAAGTTCGACTAGCCCATCAGGCCTTGAATCTGCCTTTGTCAGGGGCGCCGTGGTATTCCGCGCCCTTCTTTTTGAGGCGGTTCTTTGGGGAATCCCCCCTATTCTTGGATACGCAACGTGGAACCTGCCTTTTTGACGGACAGATACGCGAGCCAGAAAAACAGGGCGTTCTCAACGAAGTTGCGCTCCGTGGTGTAGACGGGGAAGCTGGGAGAAACGGCAAACGGATCAATGATCACCATGAGAACCACGTCTTCTGCCATCATGAGTGCGGCCAGCACGACAAGCCCGACAAGCACCCGATGCAAGGTGCTCATATCTCTATCCAGTCCAATCCTCTTTAAACGACGCAAGCCATACCCGGCAATCCAGACCATCATCAGCTGCCTGCAGCCGTAGAAGCACAGCTGCTGCCAACGTCCTTCGGGGACGAACGCGAGGGCGCAGATGCTCAACGCCGCGAAGAGGGCGATAGGGGCAACCAGAAGCGCGATGCGCCGCTCGCCAAGATGATGGCACACGGTCAGCCACAGGCATCCCAAAAAGCCGCCGCCGGTGACCAGCATATAGAGCGGCTGGTAGATCATGTAGAAAAAATTGCCTTGGTCGACCGAAGGCTGCGTGATGAAGTCTTTCAAGAAAATGGGGAGCTCGTCCAGAAAGTAGAAAAGAAATCCAATCGCTGCCAGGAGAAATGCCCGTTTCCATGAGGCGGCATACGCGAGCATGTTGGTGGTTGCGGCAAGCAAGGCGATGGCGATGATGGCCATCGTGTACATGAAAAACATGAAGCCCATGGGCTATCCTTTCCAAAAATGCTGGACAAGCTCGCGCCGGTTGAGCTGCCCTGTTTTTTTGAGAATGTTATGCACGTGGACTTTGACCGTGCTCAGGGCGAGATGCATCTCGCTGGCGATGTTTTGATTGTCTTTCCCCAGGATGACCAGCCTTAACACTTCCGATTCGCGTTCGGAGAGTCCGGTGCGCTTGCAATACGTGGGAAGGATGCGGTCGATGGATATCTGCATGTTGTCATCGTCCCTCCGCGGAGGCCTGTCGAACCTCAGCGAGAGGGTGCGGAACGACTCGCGAAAAATGACGGCGGCGAAGCTGACGAAGAGCATGTTCTCGCAGAAGCTTCGTTCCGCTATGAACCAGACCGCTTCGGGGTCGAGCGACATGGGGTCGAATATCAGTTGGAAATAGACGTTCTCGATGATGATTCCGCCTGTCAGCGCCAATGCAACGATGAACGGTGCCCGGAAGTGGCGCATGCGCGCCCGGTCAATGTCATCTTTTACGGTGAGATAGCGAAGCGCGATGCTGCCCAGCATGAAGCCTAGGAATACCTCCCTCATGCTGTAGAACAGGAACTCGTGCCATCGGGCATCCTCAACGGTGAGCAGCATCGTTGCGCTCAGCACGGCATAGACGGCCGCGGGCGCAAACAGCACGGCCGGGCGCCTCTCATTCAGGTAGTCGCATACAACCAGCCACAGAAAGAGCAAGGTTCCGGTTCCGGTGAGGATTGAGAGGTAGGGATTGCCTATGGACCAAAACGAGCTCGCGCGATAGGTGAGATTCTGCGAGATGAAGTCGCTCTGGAACACCAGCGCGACATCGAAGAAGTAGAACAGGAAGCAGAGGAACGCATAGATGAATGTCCTGCGATGCGAAACGAAAAAAGCCGAAAGGCTTGTTGCGGCCGCAAGGACACAAATGAGCAGAATCGTCAGCGTGTAATAGAAAAGGACTGTATGCATGCAGGCCGCTTCTTCTCGTTTCACGAGGGAGTTTCCGTCCTCGGTCGCCAGTCGGATCCGAGGGTTGAAGACGATGCGCCTCTTTGCACCATGGTATACAACTTGCGCCTGGAAAGGAAGGTTGCTTTCCCGTTACTCTTTTGAACCGCTTTACGATGGACTGCATTGACCAGCGG
>JAEZDJ010000067.1 GCA_023429565.1 Actinomycetes bacterium | reverse complement strand
GAAACGGGAGGTTTCATTGCTGCAGCTGCTGACATTCTTTTCTGGTACCTCTTTCAATCACCTGTTTTTCGCGGAACGATCCATTCTATCGCCAAAAAATCAATCCGTTGTTTTCTCTATGGCAAATCCTCAATTGGAAGAAAGAGAAAGGGCGAAAGCCATTCTGATTCATGGCAGAGAGAGCCCACCGAAACCAACACGGGAGATCTTGCTCAGAATTCAGAGCCCGCCCAAGCCGTTCGTTCCAAGCCTGATAGCCAGGCAAGCCAATCGTGACTCAACACAGCATTTCACAGGGAAATACACCGGATTGACGACATTGTATTCCTTATAGAAAGCATTTTTCGACGAGGTGAAGGTGAACGGAAAAAAGACCCTGACATTTTTGATCCGGCATGAGTCCGCTGCAGAATGCCCGCATGAAAGCACCGCTTGCCCCAGAACGCCATGCCCAGGGCCCTTGCACCCTAGCCCAGTCGCGCCTTCCCCGCGATTCAAAAGCAAGCCCGGGCGCAGTTGCAAAGGACATTTGCATCCCCGACGTGCTGGCAGCCAGCCCTCCCCTGACCGTCAGGCGAGATGCACCTCTCCCGACTGCGTGGGCGAAAGCGTCCCATCGGCCAGCCTCAGCATAAGCCGGCCGTCGTCGTCAATGCCTTCCGCCTGGCCTTCGGTGACCACGATGCCCGCACGATCCATGACGCGAACAAGCCGATGAGCCAAAGCGGCGTGTTCGCGATAGCCTTCCGCAAAGGGCGCGAAGCCCTCCGCCTGCCATCGCTCATACACGGGAACGAACTCGTTCATGATGGCGGCGAACACCTCATCAAGAAATTCATCGCTGCCGTCCGTCAAAACAGAACGCTGACCACCAGGTTCAAAATGCTCGATGGGGTCGCCCAGCCCCGCAAGCTCGGCAAGGTAAACGGGGACATTCTTGCCGCCGACGCTTTCCGAAACACCAGGAGCGAACACATTCACGCCCATGCCAAGACACACGCCCCCTGCGTGGCTTTCCAGAGAGATGCCGCAGAGTTTATGGAAGGCCGGGACCGCGGTCTGTTCAGAATCTATTGAATCCTGAGCCATCGGATCGGGAGCAACGACGCCCGGCCCCTCAACGGCATGCTCATTGGCATCAGCCGACGGGAGGTACACGATGTCGTTCGGCCATTTGATGCGAACACGGCCCTGTTCGCATTCGGGGACGAAATGCACGAGCGCTTCTCGCAATGCGACAGAAGCCACGAGGCTCAACGTCGGCAAGACGGCCGCATCCACCCGAGGATGCAGCAACAGGGATGCATAGAGGCCGCCTTCGGGGCTCGCCCATGAACGTCCCTGCCGTCCATAGCCGCCCGTCTGACGTCGGGCACGCACGACAAGCCCCTCGGTTTCTCCGGCAGCAAGAGCCTGCTTGACCTCGTCATTCGTCGAAGTCGTCTCATCAAGCAAGCGAACGTGGAACGGATGCGAGCCGCTCACAGCCGTGTCGCCGCCCCCACCGTCACCGCGTCAAGGGTCACCGGCGTGCCATCGGCAAGCACATGGCGAGGCACAATCTCCAACAGCGGTTTCACCACGAAGTCGCGTTCCAGCAGACGGGGATGAGGGAGCACGAGCACTTCGGTGTCCGCCACATAGGTCTGATAGTCAAGAATATCGATGTCGCAGGTGCGCGGCCCGTTGGCTCTTTCGCGCACACGCCCCAGACTGTTCTCGATGGCGTGGAGGTACCCCAACAGCTCCTTGGGAGCAATGCCTGTGCGCAGCAACACCACAGCGTTGACGAAGGAGTCCTGATCGAGATAGTACGCAGGCTCGCTCTCGTAATAACCTGAAATGTCGACGATCTGAGAGTCGGGAAGCGTGCAGAGGTCGGCGATGGCCTTTTCGAGCAGGGCGATCTTGCCTTCCCTCTCCTCCCCCGGTTCGGCGACGAGCGGAACGTTGCATCCAAGCCCCAACAGCGCATAGGGGCGCAGATCCTTGAGCGCACTGACCGTTTCCACGACGTTGTGGGCGCGCACGACACTTGCTCCCAGTTCGCACGCCATAAGCGCTTCCAGCGCCGAAACATGGTCGCGGTCGGCAGGGCTTTCAATGCCATAGGCTGACCCAAGGTAGCTCTTGCGCGAAACCGCCACCATCACGGGATAGCCCAATCGCGCGAACTCCTGAAAATTGCGGACAAGTTCGACCGTCTGCGCAGCCGTCTTGCCAAAGCCAGGCCCGGGATCGACGCATATGCGATCCGAGTCGATGCCTGCAGCCTCAAGAAAGGCCACCTGGGACCCCAGCCAACCGCGCACCTCGGCCACCACGTCGCCTTCAAACGGATTGGCCTGCATGGTTGCCGGCTCGCCCCGCATGTGCATGACCACCAGACCGGCCTCCGTGTCGCGCACGGCATCGACCATGGCAGGATCACGGAATCCGGACACGTCGTTCACGATGGAAGCGCCACACTCGAGGCAGGCACGCGCCACCTCGGCATGTCGGGTGTCCACACTCACGCACACTCCCTGTTCAGCCAGCAAGCGAACCACCGGCACAACACGCCCGAGCTCCTCTTCGACAGAAACGGCCTCCGCACCCGGACGGGTGGACTCGCCGCCGACGTCGATGACGGCAGCGCCCTCGTCAACCATGCGCAGGGCATGGCTGACGGCCTCTTCGACCGTGGCATGACTGCCCCCGTCCGAGAAGGAATCCGGGGTAACGTTGAGGATGCCCATAACAATGGGCATCCTGCTATCGAACTTGTGTGATGCGCAACGCCAGATCATCGATGATCTCCGTCACCTTTCTGATCATCGGACCGGGTTTCTCCCGCCGTGTCCTGATCTTTTACATCGTCGCCTTGCGACGGAGCGGGCTCATCCGGTTCCGCGCCACGTTTGCCGCTCTGCTCGTCCATGATGTCGGCGAAACGGCTCTCCAGCTCATCGATGAAGCTGCGCGGCTCTTCCGGGGAGGAGTTCGCGGAAGAACCCTCGGGCGAACCGGCAGCAGGCTCCCTGAACGGAGGCTTCGACGCCTGATCGCCGGGTTCGACCGGCTCTTCCCGCCATTCCGGATCAGCCAGTTTGACGTCGCGGGCACGCGCTTCGGACTCCTCGCGCTCCTTGCGGGCGTTGATCTCATCCTCATGCTTGAGATATTCATCCCACGTGTTGTCAAGCAAGGCCTGGCAGGCTTCGCCTTCCACCGTCTCACGCTCTCGAAGCACGCTGGCCATGAGGTCCATCTGCTCGCGATGGCCGGACAGTATCTCATGCGCACGATCGTGGGCATCCTTCATGATCCGAGCCACTTCGTCGTCGATTCGCTTGGCCGTTTCCTCGGAGTAGTCCTGCGTGTTTCCATAGTCGCGGCCCAAGAACACCTCATGGTTGGGCTGGCCAAAGACCTGCGTCCCCAATTCGGCGCTCATGCCGTACTGCGTGACGATGGCCCGAGCCATCTTCGTCGCCCGCTCCAAGTCGTTGCTGGCGCCCGTCGTGATGTCGTCGCAGAATATCTCTTCCGCCACGCGACCGCCCATGAACACAGCCAATTCGTCACGCATCTCGCCCAACGAATTGAGAACCTTGTCCTCCTTGGGGATGGACAGGGTGTAGCCCAAGGCCCGGCCGCGAGAGATGATCGATATCTTGTGCACGGGATCGGCATGGGGCAGCAGATGGCCCACAAGGGCATGGCCGCTCTCGTGATACGCGATGGTCTGCTTGGTCTGCTCGTCCAGCACGCGTCCCTTGCGCTCCGGACCGGCTATGACACGCTCCATTGACTCGCTGACCTCGCGCATGGTGATGATCTTCTTGCCGCGGCGAGCCGTCAGCAAGGCGCTCTCGTTCATGAGGTTTGCCAAATCGGCACCGGTAAAGCCCGGCGTGAGCTTGGCGATCTTCGTCAGATCCACGTCGCTGCCGATGGGCTTGTCCTGGGAATGGACCTGAAGGATACGCTCGCGTCCCTTCACATCGGGGGCATCGACGACAATCTGACGGTCGAAGCGTCCGGGACGCAGCAATGCAGGGTCCAGGACATCCGCACGGTTGGTGGCTGCGATGAGGACGACGGAATCGTTGGAGTCAAAGCCGTCCATCTCAACGAGCAGCTGGTTCAGCGTTTGCTCGCGCTCGTCATGCCCCCCGCCCAAACCTGTGCCACGCTGACGACCGACCGCATCGATCTCATCGATGAAGATGATGGCCGGGCTGGCGTCTTTGGCCTGCTGGAAAAGGTCACGCACACGCGAGGCGCCCACGCCGACGAACATCTCGACGAAGTCTGAGCCCGAAATGCTGAAGAAGGGAACGCCGGCCTCGCCGGCAACCGCGCGGGCGAGCAGGGTCTTGCCGGTGCCCGGAGGCCCGACCAGCAGACAGCCGCGGGGAATCTTCGCGCCCATGGACTGGTACTTGGCGGGATTCGCCAGGAAGTCCTTGATCTCCTGCATCTCCTCGACGGCTTCGTCGACGCCGGCGACGTCGGAGAACTTGACGTCGGGACGTTCCTCCGCAGTTTTCTTCGTCTTGGCCTTGCCAAAGCTCATCTGCGAATTGTTCGCCTTCTGCATCTGAGAGAAGAAGAAGAACATCACCGCGCCGATGGCGAGGATGGGCAGGAGGGTGATGAGGATGTCAACGAAGCCGGATGGCAACGTGACCTCATAGGGAATGTTGGGATGTGCGGCCATGAGTTCTCCCAAGGAGTCCTGGCCGACATAGGTGGACGTGAACCGATGCTCACTGCCCAGGTTTGACGTGACGATATCGGTGGTGCCCACCCCGCCGAGCGCCTTGCCCGTGTCAGGATTCTTGATGGTCGCCATGCGCGCGTTGAGTGACTGGAATGCCCCATTGAACGCATCCGCGGCGGTCGATCCGGCCGTGACGGCTGGATAGTACGTGCCTGAAACCGTATGGTCACCGGCGCTGTACACCACCTTCGTGACGCGATCCTGCTCGACAGCCTGCACGAACTCCGACGTGATGAGCGTGTCCGTG
Organism: Actinomycetes bacterium; assembly: GCA_023429565.1. GTDB lineage: Bacteria > Actinomycetota > Coriobacteriia > Coriobacteriales > Eggerthellaceae > JAEWQO01. Next base: position 4,952 of record JAEZDJ010000067.1, on the reverse strand, counting down.
GGCTGGGTCGAATTCGAGGTCATGTTCATGAACTGGTTGCCCACGAAGATGGCGACGATCATGAACAGGATGACCGTGATGATGGTCGTCCGAGGATTCGGCTGCTGGAATTGCGGTTGTTTGTTTTGCTGTGCCATAGGCCTTGTCTTTCTTTTCCGTTGCGATCCGCCTGCGGGCGCGGCCTCAAACCGCCCACTCCCTGCAGACCGTAGCGCTTCTGCCTCAGGCGATGGCGGCCAGAACCCGTTTCTCGCGCTGAACCACCGATGAGGCTTCGCTAGTAGATCTCCGGTTTCAGGACACCGATGTACGGCAGGTTGCGGTAGCGCTCCGCATAGTCGAGCCCGTAGCCGACGATGAACTTGTCGAGGCATTCGAAACCGATGTACTTGCAGTTGACGTCAGCCTGCTGAAGGGTCTTCTTGCGCAGGAGCGTGGCCACCTCGAGGGAAGCCGGCTCTCGTGAAGCAAGGTTCTTGAGCAGGTAGGTGAGGGTAAGCCCAGAATCGAGGATATCCTCGGCGACGATGACATGGCGTCCCTTGATCTCGGAGGACAGGTCCTTCAGGATGCGCACGACGCCGGAACTCTTTGCCCCATTGCCGTAGGAGGAAATCGCCATATAATCCATTTCCACCGGAAGCTCAATGGCTCGAGCGAGGTCAGCCATGAAGATTGCCGCCCCACGCAGTACCGAGATGAGGATGATGCCGCCTCCGTCCGCCGTATGAGCGTAGTCGCGGGTAATCGCCTTCCCAATTTCTTCGACTCGCCCCGCAATCTCGTCTTCGGTGAACAGAATCTCCGCGATATCGGTGTGCACGTCCCTACCTCTTCGTCTTGGCTTTCCGTTTTCCTATCGCCGCCGATGGCATGCCGAAAACACATGATTCATGAGCGGCGGTCTCAAGCTTGCTTCGAGACTTCGTAAGTGTACCATTGCCACTCACATAAAAGGAGACGAACCGGTAACGCCGACCCAAGAGCCACGATTTTTACACGGTGGCGCGGGAACTGGGGGTTTGGCGTCTCGGCATTGCGATGGACGGGCACGCGCTCAGCTATGCAGCCGGGCAAGACGCGCTTCAAGCAAGACAGGGTGCCAGAATAATCTGCCTGGTTTCGAACGGCGCCTGCCTACGCCGAAGGGTCTCTCAGATCAGGGAATTCCTCCAGCAGGCGTTTGACCGGCAAGCCGATGACGGTGTTCATATCCCCTTCGACAGACGAGACGAGATCGGCGCCTGCCCCTTGCACGGCATACGCTCCCGCCTTGTCGAACGATTCGCCCTTCTTCAGATACTCAGCTATCTCATCGTCATCCAAGCTTCGGAACGTGACCTGGGCGGCGTCGATGAACGTGCGGAATCCGAGCGAAATCTTTTCGGGTTCCGGCGCAGACACCAGCCACACCGACACCGCCGTCAGCACCTCGTGCGTGCGACCCGAAAGCTGCCTGAGCATATGCTTGGCATCGGAAAGGCTGCGTGGTTTCCCGAATATCTCCCTGTCCAGCACCACCATGGTGTCGGCGCCCACGATAACGGCGGTGCCCCGGTAGTCTTCAGCCAGCACCTCCTGCACGACAGCTCCGGCCTTGCGTTCGGCAAGCTTCTTGGCAGCTTCGGATGGGTCAGCCAACGTGTCGGCATCCAGGCTCTCATCGACTTCGGACACGCGCACGGTGAATTTCACGCCCGCATCCTCCAGCAGGGCACGTCGACGAGGCGACCCGCTGGCCAGTATGACGTCGAGGGAGGAGGCAGTTTTGTTTTCGGTGTTGTTCGATTCGTTTTCCATGGTGGGTATTGTACCCTCACTTTCCCCGCCGCCAGAGGATCGCTCGAAACGAAGGGATTTTTCCACACGAACGGTTCGGCCCGCACTCTGCCGGCGCGCGCGTGCCTGTCCTATCCCCGTTTCCTTCGTGCCCGGAAAGCGGCCATAGGCTCAATGCGAACGCCCTGCTTGTTGGCGCTCACGGCCAGATCGCCTTGAACATTTGAGACATAGCCGCCCAGGGGTGCGCCGTCGCGGAAAGCGGAAAGGACGGCATCGACCGTCGCCGTCTCCACCCGGGCTTCGGAGCCAAGGATGCGCCCCAGCACATGAACGACCGCACGGCGCGCAAGGGGCACCGGGTCGGCGCCCATGTCAGGAGAAAGCACGCAGCCCGACCCGTAGTCGACACCTGCCGCCTCGGTGCTTTCAATCCATTCCACCCGCTTGGCAACGAGCGATGCGGCCTGTTCCCCCATGAGGTCATCCTCGTCGGCAATGAGGTTCATGGTGCGGCACAGCACCTCGAGCAGCTGCGGGTTCCGCTCCTTGGCACGCGGGACGATCTCGTGGCGGACGAACGCACGGAACCGATCGGTGTGGGCGTTTGTCGCATCCTCCCGCCAAAGGTCTCCCCGCTCGTCCGCAGAAACAGCCTCGCCCGAGCGTTCGCGGTCGGCGATGAACGCACGCAGGTCCTCACGGCTCACGTCCATGAGCGGCCGAACGACAGGCCCGTTGCGATATCTCATGGCGCGGAAGCCTCCGGGGCCCGTGCCCACGATGGAGCGCATGTAAAAGCTCTCCACGCGGTCATCAGCCGTGTGGGCGGTGAAAATGCGCCCATCAGAAAGGGGTGCGGATGCACGCCGACAGAGGCTTGCCAGCGCTTCGTTCGCCGCAAGGTAGCGCTCGCGTCGCGCAACGGCCTCCACGTTCTCGTGGGTACGGTCCGCTTCGCCGGCGATGTCGATCTCGCACGAAAACAGAGGGATGCCCAGCTGCTCGGCAAGCTGGCTCACGAAGCGGGCGTCGCCGTCAGCATCCTCTCCGCGCAGCTGATGGTTGACGTGAAGCATGGCCAGCGGCCCAAACACTCCCTCGTCACACAGGTCGCAGGCCAAATAGGCAAGCGCCGTCGAGTCGGACCCGCCCGACACCATAAGCAGCACGGGCGTGCCGGAATCGGCGAGGTTCCGTTCCCTGATCGTGTCCTTCATGCGCTCAACAACGGGCAGCGCCATCACATCCTCCATTCTGTTGCGAGACCGCTTGATCATCCATCGGGAGCATCGCCGCCCTCGCGGCCGGAATCATGCCAACTTCCACTGCCATAACCGCACCCCCACATGCATCATAACCACCGTAAAACCGTCGCTGCCGCAGAAGGCAATCTCGGCTCTGACTCGCGTGCAACCGACGTCATCGCCATGTTTCATAGCGGACGACGTCCTCCAACGCTTTTCTCGGCCGCGGCTTCGGCGCTTCGTCGCCATAGCCCAGCGGCACAATCCCACATACATATTTATCTTCGGGAATGCCCAAAATCGGCCGCACGTCATCCTGATCAAACCACGCCGTCCAGCAGGTCGACAGCCCCACCTGTTCCGCCGCCAGCACAAGATGCTCTATCGCGATGGCCGTGTCTCTGATGATCTGCTTGAGCTCCGGTTCGGGGCTGTGCTCGTCAAGCCTGATGCTCACGTCTTCAGCAAGGCGGCAGCGGATGTCCGCCACGCACACCACAAACACGGGGGCCGACATCATCCAGGTCTGACGATGATCGGCGTTCGACAGCTTTTCTCTCGTGTCCTCAGACTCCACCACGACGAACGTCCAAGGCTGGGTGTTGCTTCCGGACGGAGCCAATCGGGCGCTCTCCAATACTTGGATGAGCTTTTCTTTTTCAACGCCCTTGTCGAGATACCGACGGACGCTTCTTCTCTCTTCTATCTGGCTGAGCACGGCGGCCTCCCTTGATGGCTGACGGGACACAGGGTCATTATGGTTGTTTTGAAAGAAGTCGGCAAACTCCATCCCGCCTTGGCAATCGGGACATGACGCCTGAACCCGGTTGCGCCCTGAAGGAGCACGTGTCCCTCATGCTAGAGCTCGAGCTCCATCAGGGCCAAGTTCATCGCTTTCCCGCCCACTTTGACTTCAGAGATTTCGTTTTCCTCCAAAGTCAGACACGCGCGAATTTCTGAGGGGCGCTGCATGGAGTAGCCCTGTTCAAAAACAAGGTGCCCAGCCTGTTCCTCGTCGACCTTCCCATACTGGTACAAATAGCAGGCAAGTGCGCCGTTTGACGTGCCCGTGGCAGACTCTTCCGGGATGCCGTAGAGGGGCGCGAAGTTTCTGCAACGGGCATGAGTCCCCTGTGCGGATGTCAAAGAGAAGACATGATATCCAACCGTGTGGTATTTGCGACTGATCTCTTTTACTTTTTCCCAATCTGGCGTGATCGCGTCCAGAACCTCGTTGCTTACCACCGGAACCATGATATCCCGAAGCCCCGTTGAAACAACCTGGACCGCCAAGTCAGCCACAATCTGGGACGTGTCGATGTTCAGGGAATCCGCTATCTCGCCTTTGTCGATGACTTCCGAAAAAAGAGGGGCTGACTGATCCATCAAAACGAAATTGTCCTCATGGATTTCAATGCCAAGCAATCCCGCCTTGGTCTCTTGCTCATACGTGCCCGGTTTCAACAGGTTGAGGCAGGCCATCGCAGAGAAGGCGGCTATCGTCGCATGGCCGCACAAGTCCACCTCTTCGTTCGGCGTGAAAAACCTCACTTTGAAATCTGCAACGTCGGATTGCATGACAAAGGCAGTTTCGCTGAATCCAACGGCAGCCGCAATGGCTGCCATCTCTGCCTCAGTCAGCCCATCTGCGTCCATGACAACGCCTGCCGGGTTTCCGCCGCCCGCTGTCTTGGCAAAAGAATTTAAGGTGTAGACATCTCGTTTCATTGTTTCCTCAAGCGGCGCCACTCACTCAAGAGCAGGCCATTGACACAACAGCTCGACGGTGATCACACATGGCGCAACGCAACGATTGCTTCGATATGGTCAGTATGGGGGAACATGTCAACGGGCTGCACGGCACTCACCGCATAGCCCCTCTGCGTAAGGAGGCGGACATCACGCACCTGGGTCTCAGGATTGCAC
>JAEZDJ010000066.1 GCA_023429565.1 Actinomycetes bacterium | reverse complement strand
CGGGAGGACGTCCCTCCTCAGCCGTCTCGTCGGGACCCAGTTCGGGATCAAAGCCGCGCGAACGAAGCACGTCGTCGGCAAGCACCTCGGGGTTGCCGCCCAGCAGGATGTCGGTGCCACGGCCCGCCATGTTGGTGGCGATGGTCACAGCGCCCACACGGCCCGCCTGTGCGATGATGTGCGCCTCCCGCTCATGGTTCTTCGCATTCAGCGTCTCGTGACGAATCCCCCGCTTGTCCAGCAGGCGGGAAAGCTTCTCGGAACTCTCGATGGACACCGTGCCGATGAGGCAGGGCTGGCCGTTCGCATTGCGTTCCGCAACGTCGTCGGCCACGGCGTTGAACTTGGCATCGATCGAGCGATAGATGAGATCGTCTTCATCCTTGCGGGAGACGGGCTTGTTGGGAGGAATTGCCACGACCGGCAGCTTGTAAATCTCGCGAAACTCGGCATCTTCGGTCATGGCCGTGCCGGTCATGCCCGACAGCTTCTCGTAAAGGCGGAAGTAGTTCTGCAGCGTGATGGTGGCGAGCGTCTGGTTCTCCTCGCGCACGAGCACGCGTTCCTTCGCCTCGAGGGCCTGGTGCAGGCCTTCGGAATACCGGCGGCCCTCCATGATGCGGCCCGTGAACTCGTCGACGATCTTCACTTCCCCGTTCACCACGACGTAATCGACGTCGCGATGGAACAGGAACTGTGCCTTCAAAGCCTGTTGAAGATGGTTCGCCAACTGTCCGGAAGGGTCGGCGTAGATGTCGTCGATCCCGACCATGGCCTCGATCTTCTCAAGGCCGCTCTCAGTGGCATTGATGGTCTTCTTGGCTTCGTCCATGTCAAAGTCGACTTCCGAGACCAAGCTTGGCATGACGCGGGCAAACTTGTTGTACGTGTCGGCGGCCTGGGTTCCCGCTCCCGATATGATGAGCGGCGTACGCGCCTCGTCGATGAGGATGGAGTCGACCTCGTCGACGATGGCGAAATGATGGCCGCGCTGCACGCGAGCGTCCGCCCTGGTCACCATGTTATCACGCAGATAGTCGAAGCCGAACTCCGAGTTGGTGCCATAGGTGACCGCAGCCTGATAGGCGGGCTTCTTCTTGTCGGGACGCATGCCGTTCTGGATGAGGCCCACGTCCAAGCCGAGGAAGCGATATATCTGGCCCATCCATTCGCTGTCGCGGCGAGCCAGATAGTCATTCACCGTCACAATATGGACGTTGTTGCCCGGAAGGGCGTTCAGATATCCGGCAAGCGTGGACACGAGCGTCTTGCCCTCGCCGGTCTTCATCTCGGCGATCTGCCCGTCGTTCAGGGCCATGCCGCCGATAAGCTGCACGTCGAAGTGTCTCAGGCCAAGCGTCCTGACCGACGCCTCGCGCACCGTGGCAAACGCCTCGGGCAAAAGGCTCTTGAGATCCTCCCCCGCCTCAGCCCGCTCGCGGAAGGCGGCGGTGAGAGCACGCAGCTCCTCGTCGCTTTTTGCCTGCATATCGGCTTCTAGGCCGTTGATTTTCTGCGCAGTCGCCTCATAGTTCTTCAGCTGCTTGCCCTCACCGAGCGTGAGCAGCTTGGAAAGAAATCCTGCCATCGCGGTTACGCCGTCCTTTTCGTCGCAAAATGAGTACCTGCTACTCTAGCATAAAGGGCCTGAACTCAGAGGAAATTCATACGCGATGCCCTCACCTGAGGGCCTCCTCGGTCTCGATGATGGCATGGTAGAGCCCCATGGTCTCAAGCGAGGGGTCGATTCCCAGCTCGTCCGCCAGAAACCTTCGGCAGGAGAAATAGGTCTCGAGCGCCGCCGTGCGCTGGCCGACAGCCAGCTGCGCGTTCATGAGCGCGGTGTAAGCGTCTTCGCGCGTATGGTCACGCACGAGGGCCGCACGGGCGAACCAGAGCCCTTCCTGGACATCGCCCGCGCGTATCAGCCGATTCGACGCCGACACGAGCGAGTCGACAAGGCGGTTCCTGTAGTCAACCCGGCGTCGCACGATGTGCTCGTTGTCGCACTCGCTCGGAAGCAAGTCGTCAGAAAAGCGTTCATTCACCTGAGAGAGCAGGGCGGACCAACCGCCATAGCCAGGATGCTCGAGCTGGAGGGTCCGGCAGAGCAGCTCCAGCTGGGCAACGTCCGTCACCAACAGGCGGCCGTCAAGCCTCAAGCCATTCTGCTGCCTGATCAAGTAGGGACAGCCGCCAGCTGGCGTGACGAGAGCCCGACGCAACAGGGACCATATCCCGTAAAAATTCTTGCGCGCGGATTCGATGGCGCTCTCGGGCCAGAGAAGCTGGACAAGCGTGTCGCGAGAAAACTCTCGGCCCCGGTTGAGAACGAGAAGGGCCAGCAGCGTCTTCACCTTCTGGCGGCGGAAGCACCGAGGATCCACGGGCGCATCGCCAATGCGCACATCGAGCCCGCCGAACAGGTTGACCGTCAGAAGGGGCTCGATCGCCTCCTCCTCCAGCCGCAGACCGGCCTCCGCACGAAAGGCATCGGGGTGCGTCAACACGAAGTCCCTTCGACGGTCCGCCTTGTCCCGCGCGATGCGCTCGTAAGCGCTCCGCTGGGCGAACAGGCCCACTTCGACCCGATGCACGGCAAGCGACGCCTTTGCATGGGGCGGCGAGACATCGACGGCCCCGCATTCGCATGCCCGCTCAAGGGCAACGCCAGCCAGGGCCTCGAAAAGCCCGCAGGGCAGCGACACGCGTGAATCGCATTGCGTCTGGACGTATTCGGCAATGAGCGCAAGCGCATCATCCTCGAAGCGCGATGCCGCGCCATCCGAGCAAGGGACCGCCGCCCCTCCTTTCGCAGAGATTGCCTGCTTGAGAATCCACGAAGCCCCGATCAGCAGCACGCGACGGTCCGCACCCGCATCAAAGCAGGCCCGCCACGTCGCCGCCGCAAGAGCCTGCGACCGGTCGCAGGCGACGGCAATGCACGCGAGGGGCCTCCAGGCCGCCCCCGGCAAAGAAGCCGCGCTTCCCGCCGACCCCACCAATGCGGCATCGTCTCCAGAATCGGCAACGAGTATTTTCAGCTGCGACAAAGCGAGAGACCGGGCACCGATGGAGCCCCCGAAAAAGAGGACGAGGGCGGCGGTTGCGCGATCAGCCTCCGGCACATCGACGTCCCCTAAAGACTTCTGGGCAAGCTGACAAGCTGAGATGTCATCGCCCAGGACGAGAAGCCGAGCCGACTGGTCGGCGGAAAGCAGCGAGGCCACCGGTCCCAGACCTCCCCGCAGCGATCCATACAGTTCTGCCGCAGGCAGCACGCAGGACGCATCCAGCAAGTCGCAGCCATGGTCAGCCAACCACGTGGCACGAGCCTGCAGGGAGCCGAGGCTTCCCATGAGCGAGCATGCCCGATGAGCGGACGAACGCGCGACAAGCACGTCAGCCAACCGCGACACCAGGGCGTCGCGGTTGGCAAAGCGGGAACAGGCGACCATGCCCTCCATGATCCCCTCCATTTCATCCGCAAGGTCTTCCACCGGCAGACGAACCGCCTCGAACGCATCCCTCTTTCGATCGATTCCCACATGGAGATAGTTTTCAGCCAAGAGCGACACGGTGGCTTCCCCGCAGGGGCCAAACGCATCGATGTCCGCAAGGCCACCCTCCTGAAGAACAAGCGCCACGACCACTGCAAGCAAGATGTCGGCAGGCAGCTCTTCACGAAAGACCTCTTTGACAAACCCCCGCGCCTCCCCCGGCGGAGCCCATTGGATGCCAGCGATTCGCTGAGCAGCAGACAGAAAGCTCGCAGGTGCCGACACCCCATCCTCGGACGTGCGCGCGCCCTCGATCTCAGCATCGCTCAGCAACAGGTCGCGGGCAGTCAGCTTGAGGCGATCGCGCTGAAGCCTTCCAAACGCGTCACACGAAGGCGTGCAGGTGACCACGACCTCGCAGCCACGGTCAAGCAAGGCGTCAAACGACCGAGACAAGGCCTCGACCCGTCGGGCATTCAAAAGGGGGATGTCCTCGATGACAACGAGGAACTGCTCGGAATCGGCGGCAAGCAGCGTCTTGGCGATGATTTCCCGGTCGAGATCCCGCAGAAAGCAGGGGCTGCGGCCGTCAAGCCAGAACACGTGTCGATAGCCATACACGGTTTGAGCGTACTCCAGGATGATCGCCGTCTTCCCGAAGCCCCCGGGCGCCACAACGAAACGCACGACCTGCCGTTCGCGCAAGAGCCGCGCAGTCAGGTTGGGGCGAGGGCGGTGCCGAACTGCGGCGAGATGCTTCGGAGGATACCCTTTGCAGGCGGCGTTGACGAGATAGGTTGGCATGGCGCGCACTCCCCTCGATATGCGGGTGCGCAACAGCCCTGGAACAGTTCGTCCATGATACCGGCAGCCAAGCCTTCTCCGCAAGATCCGACATTAGTTCGTCATCTGCGAAAACGCTTCGGCCGCAGGTTCCTCTGAACAGGGAAACCAGTGTACAATGTACCAGTGGTTGTGCACCCAAAAAGGAAGGACCCTCCATGTTCGATGTCGCCTCTCTCTCCGACGTGCCCGCATTTCGCTGCGGCCACGCCCAAAACGCCTCCGGCGGAACCGGCTGCACGGTCATCGTCGCGCCAGAGGGCGCGACATGCGGAGTTGACGTGCGCGGCGGCGGCCCCGCCACAAGGGAAACCGACCTCCTGCGCCCCGAAAACATGATCGAAGCCGTGCATGCCGTCGTGCTGGCGGGGGGCAGCGCGTTCGGGCTTGCCGCCTCGACAGGCGTCATGGACGAGCTTGCGTCGCGCGGCATCGGCTTCCCCGTCGGCACCGCCCATGTTCCCATCGTGGTGGGGGCCTGCCTCTTCGATCTCCTGGTCGGCCAGAACGTCTTCCCCGACGGCGCGATGGGACGAGAGGCGACCAAGGCTGCCCTTGACGGCAATCCGTGCACTCCCCTTGCCGAAGGCAACGTGGGAGCCGGCACGGGAGCAAGCGTGGGAAAGCTGCTCGGAGGGGAACGTGCGATGAAGTCGGGCCTCGGCATCCACGGCCTGCGCATGGGGTCGCTGACGGCAGTCGCCATCGTCGCGGTGAACGCGCTTGGTTGCGTGCGCGGAGAGAACGGCTCGTGGATAGCCGGCTGTCTCGGGGACGACGGGCTGGTCATGGATCCGCTCGCGTCATTCTCCCTCATGGCAGCACAGGCGTCCGAGGAAACTGACCCCGCGCTCTCCGAAAGCGAAACGCAGGCGAAGGCAGGGCCCTGCGCCAACACGACCATCGGCGTGGTGCTGACCAACGCGGCTCTGACGAAAGCCCAGGCGACAAAGGTATCCTCAACGGTCCATGACGCCTACGCGCGGGCCATCAAGCCCGTTCACACCTCCAATGACGGTGACACGGTTTTCACGTTCTCGTCGGGAGAGGTTGCCGCCTCCGCCGATGCCGTCGCCGTCCTCGCGACAGAGGCGATGCAAGGAGCCATCGAACGAGCCGCGCTCGAGGCAACGGCAGCCTACGGGCTGCCGGCAGCGCTCGACATAGCCGTGGCCCGCTAGGACGCCTCCATGGATGCGACGAAGCTCTCAAACCGTGCGCTCTTCGCCGTATCGGTGGTTCTGACGGGAGCATTGGCCGGCGCGTTCGTCTGGCTTCTGCTGTTTGTCATGAATCTCGGCATCACCTTTGTCTGGACCCTGCTTCCCGCACAGTTCGGGCCCCTCTTCCCCTTGGCAGCCTGCCTGATTGGAGGCTTGGTCATCGGCCTGTATGCCAAGAGGTTCGGATCGTATCCCGAAGAGCTCGACGAAGTCATGTCCACGGTGAGAAGGACTGGGCGCTACGAGTACGACAAGATCGGCATCGTGTCCGTGGCGGCATTGCTTCCCCTGTTCTTCGGTGGGTCGGTCGGCCCCGAAGCCGGGCTCACGGGAGCCATCGCCGGCATCTGCACGTGGGTTGGGGACAGGATGAAGCGGTTTGGCTCCGATTTCAGACAACTCACCTCCGTGGGAACCATGGCGACGATTTCGGCCATATTCACGGCGCCCCTGTTTGGCTTCGTGGCCCCACTGGGAGAGAAGAGCGCCCAAGACGGGTCCGAGGCCATCACGATTCCCCGGACGTCAAAGGTCATCGTCTACTTCTGCGCCATCGCCGGCGCACTCGGCACCTTCCTGGGATTGAGCACGCTCTTCGGAGGAGGGCTGTCGCTTCCCCACTACCAAGACATCGCCCTTGGCGGCAGGGAGCTTGCCTGGCTGATCCCGCTTGCCCTTGTCGGTTGTGCAGCCGGCTGGCTTTACGGCGTGCTCGACGGGGCCTTCACCCATCTGTCGCAAAGGTTGGGAGACCGCCCCGTGCAAAAGGCGGTCATCGCCGGACTCATCCTCGCGTTGTGCGGCATCGCGTTTCCCTTCACCATGTTCGCAGGAGAGACGCAGGCGGAGCAGATTGGGGAAGCCTGGATGTCCATGGGCGTCTTGACGCTGCTGGCAACCGGTTTCCTCAAAGTGTTCGCGACCTGCCTCTGCATCCGCTTCGGATGGCGAGGCGGGCACTTCTTCCCGCTCATCTTCGCCGGCATCTCCCTTGGATACGGCATGGCGACGGTCTCGGGCGCTGATCCGGTGTTCTGCCTGTGCGCCTGCACGTCGGCCCTCATGGGTGCAGTCATGCGCAAGCCGTTCATGGCGGTGCTCTTGCTTTTCCTGTGCTTCCCCGTCAAGGGGGTGTTCGTCATGATTGCCTGCGCCGCACTCGGCGCAGCTGTCCCTCTGCCGAAAGCTTTTCGCCGCTCTCCCGCCCCACAGGCCAAAGAAAACGAACGTCCCGAGAAATAACCGGGGCGCATCCGTGGTCTCAAGGAAGGGTGACGCTATTCCTTTCCGAGCAGTTTTGCTATGCGGTCGGAATATTGGATGTCAGTCAATCCCTCTGCCGAGAGGTCGATGACAGGGGCGTCGTTCCACAGCGCCTCAAGCCGATAGAACTCGCGCGTTTCCGGCTGGAACACGTGCACCACGAAACTGCCGTAGTCAAGCAGTGACCAGGTTCCATCCTGCGTGCCCTCACGGTGCAGCGGCTTCACGTGGGCCTGCGTGCGCTCGGCCTCCTCTATCTCGTCGATGATAGCCTCCACCTGGCGGTTGTTTGCCGCCGTGGCTATGACGAAGTACTCCGTCACGCCAATGAGCTCTCCCACCTCTTGAACCATGATGTCGGTCGCCTTTTTCTCATCGGCCGCGCGGGCTGCGATGAGCGCGCATTCCCGGGAGGATGCCTCAGTGGTGTCATTCTTCGCGTCAGTCACGCTGTTCCTTTCCTCGATCCCGCATCGGCGGCTTCGCGCGTGCGGGCTAGGTGGTGATTCCAAATGGTAAGCGTGTCAGGATACACGCGTTTACGCCTTTCGACAAGGTTGAGAAGGATGTGCTGGAAGGTGGCGACGAACAGATCGTCCAAAGGGACGTCGCCCGCCAAGCCACGGAGGGCGTCAAGCCCGTCGTAACGCCGGGTCGGCTCGATGGCGTCAGCTATGTAGACGATCATGTCGAGATCGGTCATCTGCACCGCGCCGGTCGTGTGAAGCTGGATCGCGCGAATGATGTCGGCAGGTATGTCAGGATAGGCGCGGGAAAGCGCAGCGGCGGCCGTTGGGCCATGAAGGAGCTGCGGCATCTCGGCGAACACGTAAGGGTCAACCGGCACATGCAGGTCTTCGACGCGATGGCGGATGTCCTCATCGTCATAGGCCTTGTCCCAATCATGGAGGAGCCCGGCCAATCGGGCCTTGCGCTCGTCGGCGCCATACAGCCGTGCGAGCGCCGCCGCCGTGTCGGCAACGCCCAAGGAGTGCTCATAGCGCTTGCGCCGCAAGCGTTGCGCCAGATCGTGCCTGCGCGCCTCATAGAAGGCGTCAGAGAGCGCGTCAGCCGGTGAATCAGCCATCGAGCATGCCCCCTTCGCGGTACAGCCCATGCTCGTCAATGTACTCGCAGACGCACAGCATGGTCAGATAGCGGATGGACCTTCCCATCGCGACGCGGCGGCGCAGGTCGCTCGACGAGAGCGCAAGCGCCGTCACCTCCAGGTAGTCTATGTCGAAAATGCCACGGGACTCGATCTCCGCCCGCTTCTCCCGGGTGAGCACATATCCAGGGCGCGTGACCGCTATCAAGCGGGCAAGCCCGGCGATGGCTGCACTCTCACGCCACTTCACAATGCTGAGCACGGCATCGGCTCCCGTGATGAAACACAGCTCCACGTTGTCCGGATAGTGGGCCCGCAGCTGCCGCAGGGTGTCCACCGTGTAGGTGTCGCCGCCGCGATCGACCTCGATGGCGCTCACGTCGAATGCCGGGTTGCTCTCGACGGCGGCGCGGCACATCGCCAGGCGCATGGAGGCAGGCGTGATGGCGCGGTCGCGCTTGAACACGGGATTTCCCGCCGGAATGAACACGACGGCATCCAGGCCGTAGGCCTCACGCGCCTGCTCGGCACAGGCAAGGTGACCGATGTGTATAGGGTCGAACGTGCCCCCCATGATGCCGAGGCGGCAGGGGGCGCCATCCTTTCCCAAGTCGTCGAACCGATCGCTCACCACCGCCACTTACGCGCGCACCTGCCCGTCGCCGCGCAGGACATACTTGTACGAGGTGAGCGCAGCCAAAGCAAAGGGACCGCGGGCATGCAGCTTCTGCGTGGAAATGCCTATTTCGGCACCAAGGCCAAACTGGCCGCCGTCGGTGAAAGCGGTCGAGGCGTTGGCATACACGGCCGCTGCGTCGACCCGTGCCAAAAAGCGTTCGCAGACGTCCGCGTCCTCGGCGACGATGGCTTCCGAATGTTGGGTTCCATAGCGGTTCACGTGGTCGATGGCTTCATCGATGCCGTCGACGCATTTGACGGCAAGCTCAGGAGCCAGGTACTCGGTTTCCCAGTCTTCCTCAGTGGCCGCGACAAACTGCTCTCCCGGCACAAGCCCGGCCGACGCCGCGAGTTCACAGGCCCGACCATCCCCGTGCAGGAAGACGCCTCGGCCCGCCAGTTCCCGCAACGTCCCCGGGAGGAACGCAGGAGCGATGGAGGCGTCCACCAGCAGGGTCTCTGCGGCATTGCACACGCCATAGCGGCGGCACTTCGCGTTCACGATGATGTCAAGGGCCTTTGCCTGGTCGGCAGAATGGTGAACGTAGACGTGACAGTTTCCTGTTCCCGTTTCTATGACCGGAACCTTCGACGTCTCGACGCAGTGGCGAATCAGGCCCGCGCCGCCGCGCGGCACAAGCACGTCGATGATGCCGTGAAGCTGCATGAGCTCGTCTGCCGCCGCCCGATCCGTCGTCTCTACCAAACCGATGCAGCCTCGAGGCATGCCAGCCCCGATGGCCGCGTCATGGAGCACGGCGGCGATGGCTGAATTGGAATGGGCGGCGAGGCTTCCTCCTCTGAGCACGGCGGCATTGCCGGATTTCAGGCAGATTCCCGCCGCGTCGGCCGTCACGTTCGGACGGGCTTCGTACACCACGGCAACCACGCCGAGAGGAACGCTCACGCGGGTCAGTTCAATGCCGTTGTAGAGCGTGCGTTCCTCCTGAACCATCCCCAGGGGATCAGGCAACGCAGCAAGGTCCTCCAAGGCCGACGCCATGGCTTCGACCCGTGCGGGATCAAGCATGAGCCTGTCGATCAGGCTCTCCTCCGTGCCAGCCAAACGCGCAGATGCCATGTCGCGGTCGTTTGCCTCGATGATTTTTTCGGTCTGGTCGCGGAGGGCTTGCGCCATCGCACGCAAAGCGGCGTTCCGCTCGTCGTCGGATGTCTGAGAAAGCGGTCCTGCAGCCGCCCGGGCCGCCTCCGCCATGCGTCGCACTTCGACGCGAGCACTTTCCTCGTCCACGATTTCTCCTTGCTCCTCATATCCGCCGTCTTGCGGCAAACGCCCGCGCTCGAAGCCTCATGCACGAACTGCAGACGCCGTCAGGAACATGCATTTCCCTCGGTCTCTGCCGCATTTCGGGACAAATCAGCGAGAAACTCCATCTCCTAAAGACGATACCACAAAGCGATCAGGCGGAGCAAGGCAGCCCGCCATCTTGCGGCCAAGGGCGCAAGCCCCATCCTGCAAGGTCGCCGCGCCGCCCGAAGGTCGAGCCTTGAGGGGAGCGGCACCGATTCAGGCCTCGGCGCGATGGCGGCCGGCACGCGCCCCTCGTGCCCCATCGGAGCGGCGCTGGCGGATCGAAGTTTCGAACCGGAGCGTAAAACCCTTGCAACGGCACCGCAAACTGGGCTATGCTACGTGCGTTTTGCATAAGGGACCGGCACCGTTCCAAGACCCGAGACACAGGCCGCCCCTATCCAAAGAGGCACGTGAAATCAAAGCCCACACCAAGCCGTGTCGACGCATCGCCCCGGAATGGAGCCTTGCGAGAGACCGAAAGTTTCCGGCCTTGGCAGCCGGAAGGCATGAGACAACGGAGTATCGCATGGATCTGTTTCGCACCAAATCAATAGAACAGTCTCTCGCCGAAGCCGAAGAACCCGAGTTCAAGCTCAAGAAATCCCTTAATGCACTCGACCTGGTTGTTTTCGGAATAGGCGTTATCATCGGTGCCGGCATCTTCACCCTGACGGGCAGGGCAGCCCATGAGCTTGCCGGGCCCGCCGTGGTTCTCAGCTTCGTCCTGGCTGCTGCCTGCTGCTCCCTCGCCGCCATGTGCTATGCGGAATTCTCCTCCACCGTGCCAGTCTCCGGATCGGCCTACACCCTGAGCTACATCGCCCTCGGAGAGCTTGTGGCCTGGATAATCGGTTGGGACCTGCTTCTGGAGCTGCTCTTGGCAGCATCGGTTGTCGCTCAGGGGTGGAGCAGCTATTTCAGCATGCTCATCGGAAACTGGATACCCCTGCCGCCCGAGCTCACCTACGGGGGTGTGGTCGATGCGCCGGCGATCATCCTGATTCTGGCGCTGGGGCTTCTCATGGTGTTCGGCATCAAGGAATCACTGCGGGTCAACATGGTATTGGTGGCCCTCAAGCTGTTCATCGTGGTGTTCGTCATACTTGCCGGCATACAGTTTATCGACCCGTCGAACTGGAGCCCCTTCGTCCCCGCCGAACAGGTCAAGGACACGACGACGGCCTCAATGATGGCCCAGCCGCTCATTCAGTTCTTCTCGGGCAGCTCCCCCACCACGTTCGGCTTGGGCGGGATAGTCTCGGCGGCCTCCTTGGTGTTCTTTGCCTACATTGGCTTCGACGTCGTTGCAACCACCGCCGAAGAGACCAAGCATCCCCAGAGAGACCTGCCCATCGGCATCCTGGCCTCGCTCGCAATCTGCACCGTGCTGTATTGCGTCACCTCGTTGGTGGTCACCGGCATGGTTCCCTACGATCAGCTTTCCGCATCGGCCTCCTTGGCACAGGCCTTTGCGTTTCACGGGCAAAGCTGGATGTCCATCTTGGTGTCAGCCGGTGCAGTTGCGGGCCTCACCAGCGTCGTTTTGACCATGATGACCGGGGCGACCCGCCTCGTCTTCTCCATGGGGCGTGACAACCTGCTTCCGAGGGCCCTGTCGAAGGTGCATCCCACGTTCAGAACGCCTTGGGTCATCGGCATCATCATCGCCGTCGTGTGCGCTGCGGTTGCCGGACTCACGCCCATCGGACTGCTTGAGGAAATGGTCAACATCGGAACGTTGAGCGCATTCCTCTTGGTCAGCATCGGCGTTTTGGTGCTCAGAAAGAAGCGGCCCGACCTTCATCGGCCCTTCAAGGTGCCAGGCGTTCCCGTCGTGCCGATTCTTTCGGCCCTGATATGCCTGTATCTCATGATCAACCTTTCGGTCGAGACCTGGCTGCGCTTCGTGGTCTGGCTTGCCGTGGGATTCGTGATCTACTTCTCCTATTCACGCAAGCATTCCCGGCTTTCATCCCAAGGGAATGAGCACAAGGGTTCGTCCACTCCAGAAAAGGGCGACGCAGCAAGCGAAACGTCCCGGTAAAAGAAAAAGGGCTGGTGCCGAATCCCTTTTCAAGCGGGATTCGGCACCAGCCCTCTCAGCAAAGCGGCCCGTTCGAGATAGAGACGCCCTCGTCTCGCGACAGGCAAGGTCCTCACGCGTCACGTTTGCCGCACCGCGCAAGAGCCCGCACCGCGACCATCATTCGAACACCACGAGCTCGTCGCGGTGCACGAGGGGCCGGTCAGCCAAATGCACCAGCAGGCGATTTTCGCGCAATTCGTCACGCGTCTTTCCCACAGCCAACCGCACCTCGTCACAGGAGGCAAGCGCCTTGCCGCGGGCGAACAGATGACCTCGCTCGTCTTTGATGTCAATGATGTCATCGGCGTCGAAGCGCCCCTCAACCGCCGCCACGCCTACCGGAAGCAGGGAGCTTCCCCTCGCGATGAGTGCCGTCTTGGCACCCTCGTCAACGACCACCGCTCCATGGGCGGCATCTCCCAGAGCAATCCACAGCTTCCGCGGCGTGATCTCATGAGGCCTGCGCGCGGCCAGGAACCGCGTGCCCACGTCCTCGCCGGCAGCCACGTCCACAATGACGTTCGGACGTCGTCCGTTGCAGACGACCAGCGGGATGCCGGCCACCATGAGCACGCGGGCAGCCTTGATCTTCGTTATCATGCCGCCTGAGCCAACCGTGGTGCCAGCCTCGCCCGCCACGGCCATGATGTCCCGATCTATGGCCTCGACGCGCGGTATGAGCTTCGCAGTGGGCACATGGTGCGGATTGGCGTCATACAGGCCGTCGATGTCAGACAGGATGACCATGAGGTCAGCTTCGATGAGGCAGGCCGCGAGCGCCGCGAGCGTGTCGTTGTCGCCAAAGCGGATCTGTTCCACCGAGACGGTGTCATTCTCGTTCACGATGGGGACAACACCCAGTTCGAGCAGACGAAACAGCGTGTCGCGGGCATGCAGGTACGCGCGCCGGTCGGCCGTGTCGCGACGGGTCAGCAAAACCGTGGAGGTCGTGATGCCATAGGGCGCGAACGCCTCGGCATAGGCGGTGGCAAGGGCACTCTGCCCCACCGAGGCCGCCGCCTGAAGGCTCGGCATGTCATGCGGACGCTTGGAGATGCCGAGCGCCTCAAGCCCGCAGGCTATCGCCGCAGATGTCACGATGACCGGCTGCCAGCCCGCATCTCGGACCCGGGCAATCTGATCGGCGACCGTCCGCAGGTAGTCGTAGTCGATGGAGCTCTCAGACGTCGTGAGCGTCGACGAGCCTATCTTGACGACCAGCGGCCGGCTCGCCCTCTCGCGGCCCTCATCGACAATCGTCGCCATCTGGCCCGACGCGCCGGCACCTGTCCCGGCAGGGCGGTTGGATATGTCGGAAGGCCATGCCGTCACAGCTCAAGCCCCTTGAATATGTCATCCGATGCCAGGGCCGACTCGAACTCGAACGCACGGCCGACGACACGGATCTCGTCTCCGCCGACGGCACCCGCCCGCTCAAGCTCCCGCTCCACGCCCAGCTTCTTGAGGCGATGCTGCAGAAACGCGATTGCCTCGTCATTGTCCCAATCCGTCTGCACCACCATACGCTCGATTTGGGGGCCGGTGACGCGGAAGATGTTGTCCGACAGCTTCTTGATCTGGAAGCTCCTGTCACGCTCCGAACGCTTATGCTCCCATATATGGTCATAGGCCGGTCCCTCGTCAAGCAGGGCACGCGCCTGCTCCCGCAGTTCGTGAACCTTCGATGCGATGGCCGCCTTCAAGCCGTCAACCCCCTGACCGGTCAGAGCGCTCACCCGGTAGAGCTTCGGATCAATGGGGCTTGCTGAAAACTCGTCCCCGCCAGCGGCCGCGATCGAGTCCTGCCGGACACGTTCCGCCAACCTGTCAGCAGCCTCCTCGACACCCGCAACGTCGGTCTTGTTCGCCACGACAATGCGAGGACGGGCAGCCAACTCGTCGGCATAGAGAGCCAACTCGCGGTTGATGGTCTCATAGTCCTCAAGGGGATCACGTCCCTCGTAGTCGCCCGTGAGATCGATCACATGGACGATGAGCGCGGTGCGTTCGATATGTCGGAGAAACTCATGCCCCAGACCCCGTCCCTCATGGGCCCCTTCGATGAGCCCGGGGATGTCCGCAATCACGAAGCTGTTGTCGCCCGAGCGGGCCACGCCGAGATTGGGCATGATGGTCGTAAACGGATAGTCTGCAATCTTGGGACGTGCAGCACTCATCTTGGCGATGAGAGACGATTTGCCCGCCGAAGGCATTCCCACGAGCGCCGCATCGGCCATGAGCTTCATCTCGAGCTCGATCCAGAGTTCCTGAGCCGGTTCCCCCAGCTCAGCGAAGGCTGGCGCACGACGGGTGGGAGTGACGAAGTGGATGTTGCCCCGACCGCCCATGCCGCCCTGCGCCACTGTCACGCGCTCGCCGTCATGCGTCAGATCGGCAATGAGCTCGCCTGCGCCGTCGGGCCCCGAATCCTCTCCGAGGCACTCGCGAACCACCGTGCCCACCGGAACCCTGAGGATCAGGTCCTCTCCGGTCGCCCCATGCATGCGTGCGCCTTTGCCATGCACGCCACGATCTGCCTTGAAATGATGCTTGAAACGATATTCGATGAGGGAAGACAGGCTCGCATCCGCCTCGACGACCACGTTGCCGCCATGTCCTCCGTCGCCGCCATCGGGTCCGCCTTTCGGAACATGGGCCTCTCGGCGGAAGGACATGCATCCGGCACCGCCGTCGCCACCCTTCACCTGTATGCGCACTTTGTCGATAAACATTAGGGCACCTCTATCTCATCCTCGGCCCAAGGAGAGGAACCGGGTCGGCTTTGTAACCATATCGGTCAGATTGTATATGAAAATGCCCCCTGCTCTGCAGAGGGCATGATGAAAACAGATGAACGTTACGCAGTCGCGAGACGCAAGCCTAAGCTTCGGGACGAACGTGAACCCTACGCTTGATGCCACGCGTGAACTCCAGCGTTCCGTCGCACAGGGCGAACAACGTGTCGTCTTTGCCGCGAGCGACATTGTCGCCGGGATGGAACTTCGTCCCACGCTGGCGAACGATGACGTTGCCCGTCTTGACAGCCTGGCCGCCAAACATCTTCACACCGAGTCGTTGCGCATGGGAATCGCGACCGTTACGCGAAGATCCGAGACCTTTCTTGTGTGCCATGGTGCTTCCTCCCTTGCTTTATTCGGCGTCGTCCGACGCGGGCTTCTCGACAGGTTTCTCAGCAGCCTTGGCCTTCTTGGCTGCCGGTTTCTTGGCCTTCGCCGAGCCGATGGAATCGATCTCGACGCGAGTCAGCATCTGACGATGGCCGCGCATCTTCTTGTAGTTCTTGCGCTTCTTGAACTTGAACACCAGCTGCTTCTCGCCCCGGAACTGCTCCAGGATGATGGCGGTGACCTTGGTCGCGGCAGCCTTGGCCGGATCGGCCTCGACCTTCTTGCCGTCGACGATGCAGATGGCATCCAGCTCGACCTTGGCGCCAACCTCGGCGTCGAGCTTCTCGATGTTCAGCTTGTCTCCAGGGGCAACCTTGTACTGCTTGCCGCCTGTCTTTACGATTGCGTACATGAACGTCTCCTCGTTTATTTTCAATCTGCACTCCCTTGCGGGGAGTGGAAAACGCAAGGTAATATCCTATCAGCGCGTCACCGTCGAGTCAACATCTGACACGTGATTTTCTGTTATTCCCGCAGTTTCCGTATGTTCGGCCGGGTCATGATACCAGAGCTTGCAGGCCAAAGGCATGAAGGAGCGCATAATTTCGGCTATTTCCACATCTCTGGCGCACTCGGGAGCACCCGGCACCCGCTCCCTGCAACATGTCCCGTCCTCCTCCAGACAGAGCCCGGAGGAGGACCGGGAGCAGCATCCCGCCAATCCTCCGTCGAGCGCGACAACCGTCACGCATTTTCTCAGTGAGCTTCCGCCCAGGTGTCACCCGAGGAGATTCCCACCTCAAGCGGCACGCGCAGCGAGGCGACGTTCTCCATCACCTCCCGCACCAGGGCGCTCAGGGAATCCATTTCTTCAAGCGGCACGCTGAAATCCAACTCGTCATGCACCTGCAGCAGCAGCTTCGCGCGGAACTCCCCTTCCATGAGGCGACGCTGCACCTCGGTCATGGCCAGCTTGATGACGTCGGCGGCACTGCCCTGCATGGGGTGGTTCATGGCCGTGCGCTCGCCAAAGCCCCGCTGGTTGGCATTGCTTGCCCGCAGTTCGGGAATATGGCGCTTGCGGCCGAACATCGTCTCGGCGTAACCTTTCGCCTTTGCCTCCTCGATGGAGGAATCCAGGTACGTGCGCACGCCGGGATACGCCTCGAAATAGCGATCGATCATCTCTTTGGCCTCAGAGAACGGGATGCCGAGACTCTGAGAGAGCCCGAAGGCCTGCTGCCCGTAGACGATGCCGAAGTTGACCGCTTTCGCGCGGCTGCGCAACTCGGGCGTGATGTCCTCGACGTTGAGCCCGAACACCCGAGCCGCCGTGTTGGCATGGAAGTCGGCGCCGGAGCAAAACGCCTCGATGAGCCCTTCATCGCCCGACAGGTGCGCAAGCAAGCGCAATTCTATCTGGGAGTAGTCCGCGGAGAGAAATTTCTCTCCTTTCCCAAGCGGCACGAAGCACTCGCGAATCTGACGGCCGAAGTCCGTGCGCACGGGAATGTTTTGCAGGTTCGGATCCGACGAGGAGAGGCGCCCGGTCGTGGTGACCGTCTCGTTGAAGCTGGTATGAACACGCCCGTCTCCCGCCCTCATGCGCGGCAGGGCATCGATGTAGGTCGACTTGATCTTGGACAGCTCGCGATAGCGCAGCACCAGAACGGGCAACTCGTGCTCGTTTGCGAGCTCCTTGAGCACCGCGGCGTCGGTGGAGTAGCCCCGCTGGGTCTTCTTGCCAGGAGTGAGCCCCAACACCTCGAACAGGATGTGCGAGAGCTGCTTGGGAGAATCGAGGTTGAACCGCTCGCCGGCACTGTCGAAAATGCGCTGGGAAAGCTCATCCAGCTCAGCTTGGGTGGTTTGTCCAAGTTTCGCCAGGCGCTCGGCATCGATGGCGGCTCCCGTGCGCTCCACCAGCGCGAGCACGGCGACGAGCGGCAAGTCGATGTCGAAGTAGGCGGCCCGGCTGCCATCGCGCTCAAGCGCCTCGGTCAGCGGACCCACCAGCAGACGTGCGGCGGCGGCCTGGACCGCCGCGCGTTCGGCCTCCCCCTCCGCTTCGGGAAGCACGCCGCCGTAGTAGGCATCAAGCAACGCGTCGAACGAGTATTCCGACACCGACGAATTCAACACGTACCCCGCAAGGCCCAGATCGAAAGCCCGCATTCCCACCAGTTCCTCATCGGTGAGGAGGGCAGGCTCGGACGTGTCGGCCGGATAGACGCGATGCACGCTGTGCTTGACATCGAGCGCGGCGAACGGAGCGCTGCGCACCACCTGTGCGAATTCCTCCAACGCCACGCCGTCCTCGAACAACGCCGTGCCCTCGCTGGTGTTGACAGCGC
The DNA here is from genome assembly GCA_023429565.1 of Actinomycetes bacterium. Lineage (GTDB taxonomy): Bacteria > Actinomycetota > Coriobacteriia > Coriobacteriales > Eggerthellaceae > JAEWQO01. The sequence goes on along the minus strand of JAEZDJ010000066.1, from coordinate 15,349 downwards.
AATGCAGGCCGGCGCTGAACAGCGAGACCTGATCGGGCTCCGCAAACGCCACGCCCAACGTCTCGCCACGCTCGACGGCGGACGCAACGAGATCCCGCGCCTGGTCCCCCGTAAGCACCGGTTCCCAGACAAGCGGGGCGACCTTCCTCTCAAGCTCTTTGCCAACAAGCTTGAGCACCCGATTGAGATGTGCGTTGAACTGCACCTTCTTGAATGCTTCGGCCACCGTGTCCGGATCGAACGAGGGAAAGCTGACATCCTCCAAATCGAGGGGGAAATCGAGGTCGCGCACGATGGTGGCGACCTCGCGGCTGGCAAACGCGGCGTCTTTGTTCTCGACGACGCGTTCCTTCTGCTTTCCCTTGAGGTCGGCGACGTTTTCGTACAGCCCCTCGAGCGTGCCGTAGGACTGCAGCAGCTTTGAGGCCGTCTTCTCGCCAATGCCCGGAACTCCTGGGATGTTGTCGGACGAGTCGCCCTTGAGACCCAGGTAGTCAGGCACCTGCGCAGGAGTCACGCCATAGCGCTCGACAACTTCGGCAGGCCCGTAGATGGCCACGTCGGTGATGCCCTTCTTGGTGGTGACGATGCTTGTCTTGTCGGTGGCCAGCTGATAGGCGTCCTTATCGCCGGTCACCAGCAGCGTCTCGTAGCCAAGCACCTCGTTGCGCGCCGCCACGGTGCCCAGGATGTCGTCGCCCTCCCAACCCTTGATGCGCACGACCGGCACGTTCATGGCCTCCAGCAGTTCCTCGATGATGGGAAACTGCACCTTCAGATCGTCATCCATGGGCGGACGCTGCGCCTTGTACTGCTCGAGAGCCTTCATGCGAAATGCCGGACGTCCGGCATCGAAGGCGCAGATGATTGCGTCGGGGTCCGCCATCTCGACAAACTTGAGCAGCATGGCCAAAAAGCCGAACACGGCATTGGTCGGCCGGCCGTCGGGCGCATTCATGGTGGGGGGCACTGCATGATAGGCGCGGTGCATCAGCGAATTGCCGTCGATGACGGCGATCTTCTTCGGCATAGGGCGGTCCTCCGTCGTTCGTTTCATGAATGACCAGTATAGAACAACGGGCAACGCCACCCGCCACGGCACGGAAGAGAAACAGAGAATCAGGCCCACAGCACGGCCCGCGACCCTGCAGCCGTCCCCCGAGAGCCGGAGGCGTTCGGGGGACGGCTGCATGCGCATCAGCCCTCCTGCGTCGAACGCACAGGAGGGCGTCAGGTCCGCGCCGCGTTGATCAGCGCTCCCTACGCGCTCCAGAGATAGCCGACGCCACGAACGGTCTCCAGATGCTGGGCAAGATCGGGGCCGAGCTTGGAACGCACCCGGCGGACATGGACGTCCACCGTGCGCGAGCCCCCGTAGTAGTCGAACCCCCACACGCGGCGCAGGAGCGCGTCACGCGAGTAGGTGCGGCCGGGATGCGTCACCAGGAAAGCCAGCAGCGCGTACTCGAGATAGGTGAGGTCGAGGGGCTCGCCGGCAACGGTGACCTGATAGGTCGCCAGGTTGATGGTCATGGCCTCGACCACCAGAAAGTCGGAAACGGAACTCTCGTTGCCGGGCCACAACAGCTGACGAATACGCGCGGCACATTCGTCAGACGTGGCTCCATGCACAACGAAATCGCTCTTCACCTGCACGGGCAGACGAAATTCCGAAAGCTGGTCGTCGCCGACGATGATGAGGAGCGACGCGGATCCGTCTTCCAGCATCATTTGCTCAGCCTGGGCCACATTGGCCAACGCGTCTCCGCGGGCCTCGTAGATGACCAAGTCGTAATTGGGATGCTGGGTGAGCAGCTTCTTGAACTGCAACGAGGACCCTGCCGCGACGTCCACGTCGAGGCCTGCGAGCACCTGCTGGAACTTATGGGCGTTATCCAGGCTGTCTGCCACGAAGATGACAAGTTTACGCTGCATGGTCAGGCCCCCGTTCTCTCATGCGGCCCCATCACAGCACCGCCAGATAGCGATCGTGCTCCCACTGGGAAACGAATCCCTGGTAATCGTTCCACTCGGAGCGCTTGGCCTCAACCAGATAAGCGTGGATGTGCTCTCCCAGAGTCTCGCGCATGAGCTCCGACTCCGCAAACAGCTCCACCGCCTCGCCCAGGCTCTCAGGCAGCGTCTCAAGCCCCTGTCGGCGCAAATCCTGACGGGAAAGCGCAAACAGGTCCTGGTCCTCGGTCGGGGGGCACAGCTCAAGTTCATCCTCGATGCCCTTGAGACCCGCCGCCAGCATGACCGCAAACGCCAGGTAGGGGTTGGCGGCAGGATCGGGGCTGCGCAGCTCGATGCGGCAGGCGTCTTCGCGGTTCGGACGATAGCCTGGTATGCGCACCAGCGTCGACCGGTTACGGCTTGCCCACGACAAGTAGGTGGGCGCCTCCCCGCCCGAAATGAGCCGCTTGTAAGAGTTCACATACTGATTCGTGACGGCGCAGAACTCAGGGGCGTATTTCAAGATTCCCGCAACATACTGCTTCGCGGTCTTCGAAAGATTATGACCCTGGGGGTCGGTCGGATCGAAGAAGGTGTTGTTGCCCTCAAAGTCAAACAGGCTCTGATGGACGTGCATTCCGCTGCCCGGCTCGTTCGCCAACGGCTTGGGCATGAACGAGGCGTACACGCCATGTTTGAGGGCGATCTCCTTCACCACCAGCTTATAGGTCATGACGGCATCGGCCATGGAAAGCGCGTCAGTGAAACGCAGGTCTATCTCATGCTGCGACGGACCGTTCTCATGATGGGAGTATTCCACGGGAATGCCCATCTTCTCCAAGGTGAGCACGGTGTCGCGCCGCAGGTCGCTGCCATAGTCAAGGCTGGTCAGGTCAAAGTACCCGCCACGGTCGAGCACCTCGGCGCCGTCGGGCTCTTTGAAATAGTAAAACTCCAGCTCCGGACCCACGTTGAACACATAGCCCATGTCCTGGGCCTTCGCCACGGTGCGTGCAAGCACATGCCGCGGATCGCCTTCAAACGGCTCGCCGTCGGGAGTGCGGATGTCGCAGAACATGCGGGCCACCGCATTGTGCTCGGGGCGCCAAGGCAGCACCTGGAACGTCGAGGTGTCAGGGAATGCCAGCATGTCGGATTCCTGCGTGCGACAAAAGCCCTCGACGCAACTTCCGTCGAAACCCATGCCGTCGGCAAGCGCATTCTCCATCTCGCTCGGAGTGACGGCGAAGGACTTCATCGTCCCCAGCACGTCGGTGAACCAGAAGCGGACAAAGTGGACATCGCGGCTCTTGATGGTCTTGAGGACGAAATCCTGTTCGGGGTTGGCGGTCATCGGGATGTCCTTTCTCTCAAAGGCCCATTATACCCTGTGATGTTTCGGAGAGGTTTCACCGCGCTTTCAAGCAGCGAACGAACCGATGCCGGGGGCACGCGGCAAAGGAATGCAAACATTGTCCCCCAGTCCGACAAGGCGATCTATGCCGCGTTCCGCCTTCACCCATCCACCATGTGCAGAAAAAACAAAAGGCCGCAGATCGAGACACACGACCTGCGGCTTTTTGGAACGGGCAGCGCGGAAGGTGCGCGCGCTTACTTCTTCAACGCATCAAGGCTGTCGGCCTTGCCTGGGTACAGGCCCAATGCCTCGAAATGGATCGATCCCGCCGACACGAGCGTGGTGCCGTTCTCGGCGTTGTAGTCCTCCAGGTAGGCGATGTGCTGGAAGTAGTTCGCATCCAGCTCCCCGTCGGTCAGTGCCACGTTCGGCTGGATGTAATCGGAGTACTCGACGACCTCGAGCGTGTATCCATGATTGGCCAGGATGTCCTTCACCTGCGCGAGAATCTCTGCGTGAGGAGTCGGGGAGGCTCCCACCTTGATGACGGTGTCGCCATCCTTCGCGTCCTCGATCTCGGCGTTGCCCTTGGTGTCAATGGGCACGACGGCGCCATCGAACGTGTTCTCGATGTAATCGCGAACCGTGCTGCTCTGGAGTGCGGTGACCAGCGCCTTGATCTTGTCGCTGTTCTCGTCGCCGTCGCGCACGGCTATGACGTTCGCATACTTTCCGGCGGCCTCGGAATTCGCATCCTCTTTGGCCAACGCCGTGTTCGTGTCAAGCCCTGCTCCAATGGCATAGTTGGCATTGATCACGGCCGCGTCGACGTCCTGCAGCGTGCGCGGCAGGGAGGCGGCTTCGGTCTCCACGATCTCGATGTTGTTGGGGTTCTCGGCAATGTCATTCTTGGTGGCGTCGAGCCCAACGCCATCCTTGAGTTTGATGAGGCCCTGGTCCTGCAGCAGCAGCAGTGCACGTGCCTCGTTCGTCGGATCCGACGGCACGGCAATCTGCACGCTCTTCGCCGCGCCGCCGCAGCCGGCAAGCGCGGCAATTGCGGCGCCCGCGATCGCGACCGTGGCGACCGCCTTCACTATCTTCGATGCTTTCATGTTTGGTCCTTCCCTTCTTTTGGTGCGTTCAGTGACTGACGAGCCCCGTCTCGCAGCAAAGGCGCCGTCACCGTTCAGGCAAACCTCAGTTCCTCTTGTCAACCTTGCGGGCGATGATGTCACCCGCGCTCTGGAACACCTGCACAAGAACGATGCACAGGATGACGGCCGCTATCATGACATCATCTTGGTAGCGTTGATAGCCATACCGGATGGCGATGTCGCCCAGGCCTCCCGCGCCCACCGTTCCCGCCATGGCCGAATAGCCAAACAGCATGACGAACGTGATGGACACTCCCCTGACAAGCGACGGCAGGCTCTCACGCAGAAACACTTTCACGACAATCTGCCAGACGCTCGCGCCAAAGCTCTGAGCGGCCTCCACCAAGCCGCCGTCGATCTCAGCCAGGCTCTGCTCAACCATACGCCCCACGAACGGGGCCGAAGCCACCACCAACGGCACAATGGCCCCCGGCACCCCCAGCGAAGTGCCCACGATCCATCGCGTCACCGGAATCAAGGCAACCAGCAGGATGATGAACGGTATGGACCGCCCAACATTCACTATCCAGCCGAGCACTGCGTTAAGCACATGGTGCGGCCGCAGGCCATCAGGACCTGAGACGACCAGCAAAACGCCCAGGGGAATGCCGATGAGATACGCGAAGAACGTGGAAACGCCGGTCATGACGATGGTGTCCCACGTGCCCTGAGCAAGCAACAGCCCGTAGGTGTCAAAGAACCCGAACAGCTGCTCCATGGTTACCCCACCTGCCCGTCGACGCTGGTCTCCCTGTCCACAAGGCTATCGTTCTCAAGCAATTCCCGCGTCACCGGGCTTTGCGGGTTGGAGAACACATCGGCCGTGCGCCCCGCCTCGACGATGCGACCATCGTCAATGACCGCCAGGCGATTGCAAACCTTTTGGGCCACGGCCAAAGAATGGGTGATGACGACCATGGTGACGCCCAATTCCTCGTTGATGCTTTTCAGAAGCTTCAGGATGGACACCGTGGACCGGGTGTCGAGCGCGCTCGTGGCCTCGTCGCACAGCATGATCTTCGGATTGTTGGCCAACGCGCGGGCGATGGCCACCCGTTGCTGCTGCCCGCCTGACAACTGGCTGGGATAGCGCTCCGCCAAGTCCCCCAACCCCACGACGTCCAAAAGGTCGCGCGCACGTTTTTCACGTGCCTCCTTGCCTTCGTGACGGAGTTCCAGGGGAAACGTCACGTTACGCAGTACCGTGCGTTGCTGAAACAAGCTGAAATCCTGGAAGATCATGCCAATCGAAGAGCGGAGCTCGAGCAACTGCCTGCCCGAAAAGTCCGTCACGTCCTCCCCGCCAATGACAATGCTTCCTCCCGTCGGCCTCTCAAGCAAGTTGATGCAACGGACGAGGGTCGACTTGCCGGCACCCGAAGCGCCGATGATGCCGAAGATGTCTCCATCCTCTATCGTCAGGTTGACATTGCGCAACGCGTGGTGAGCCTCCGAAGCGGCATCCCCATACGTCTTGCTCAGATGTTGTATCTGGATCATGGTTGCGTTCTCGTTTTTATCTCGACGAATACTAGGTGCGCAGTGCACAGAATGCGGCCCCTCATTATAGTCGATGGCCGCGCGAAAGCTAGGCCCGAGCTCCGACACGTGCGTCAGCAAGCTCAGGCCACGGCATACACATGTTCAGGATGTGAACGGGAAGTGCGCCGATATGTGCGAGACAGGAGCTCATGTCTCAGTATGATACAGGAAGCCCCACCCCCGTCAAAGGAGGGGAGAGATTCCAGCTATGCGATTATCGGATCGTCAGCTATCTAATGCAGGGATATCTGGGTGACATTTCTTGCCTATGCCCCTGTGAGAAAACCCGAAAAGCTTACCGCGATCTTTCAGAACGATATCCTGCCACGCCATCGTGATACACTCACGTAACACACCCGCGAGAGCAAAGGATGGCCGCCGATGAAGTTCATGAACATCATGATTCCCTACGACAAGTCCGAGCATTCCCACTATGCGCTTGAACTGGCGCGGGGACTGGCGGAAGAGGACAGCAGGATCAAGCTGCACGTGGTAGGCGTAGTCAGCGTGACGGACATCCCACCCTCGCTCAACCCCGACATGACCTCACTCGGCGAGCTGCCGGCCACGATGCTTGATCCCCAGATATATCGGGAATTGGCGGATGAGGCCACGGCACGCGAGGTGAGGGAGATGAGGGAATCCATCGGAAACATGCTTGACGCCTTGCCCAACGAGACGGAGATACTCTCCCTCAACCATCCTTCCGTGGTGGACGGCATCGTCGAGTTTGCCGACGAACACGGCTGCGACCTCATCGTCATGGGATCCCGCGGCCTGGGCATTCTGAGAGGGATGCTGGGCAGCGTCAGCCGCGGCGTGCTCCGAGAGGCCGAAATCCCCGTTCTTATTGCAAAAAAGGCTGACGAGAAGGTAGGATAGCCGAAAACCTCCATGGTATAATACGACCCAATGGACATTTCTGAGACAACCCTTCCTTCGACCGTCGGCATCGACAGTTCGGACATCACGGCCATCGCGCAGACCGCACCGGGCTGCCGGCATCTTGGTCCCCGCAAGCGCATCGCCGTCGTGACGATGGGCGTGAAGCTCGGCGACGAGCAGCGCGGCTACACCCGCTTCAAATACCTCTCCGAGCTCCTGGTTCGCGAAGGTTTCGTCGTGGATCTCATCACCTCGTCGTTCCAGCATTGGGAGAAGGCCCAGCGTGACTGCTCTCGGCAATGCTATCGGGGACTCCCCTACCGCATCGTGTTCATCGACGAGCCGGGATACACCAAGAACCTCGACCTTGGCCGCATCAAGAGCCACCACGTGGCGGCCAAGAACCTTCGTGCGCATTTCGCGAAGAATGCCGGGCGCTACGATCTCATCTATGCTGAGATCCCCCCCAATGACGTCGCCCGCACGTGCGCGGAGGCAGCCGCTTCCCTGAACATTCCCTTTGTCGCCGACATCAACGATCTCTGGCCCGAAGCCATGCGCATGGTGGTCAACGTCCCCGTCTTGAGCGACATCGCGTTCTACCCGTTCACAAGAGATGCCCGACGCGTCTACAAGCTGTTGTCGGGCGCTGTCGGCACCTCGGACGAATACGCAGCGCGGCCCGCCGCCGACCGCACAGATCCCTACCCCCACGCCACAGTCTACGTGGGAAACGACGTTGCCGCTTTCGACAGGGGGGCCAGCGCGCATTGCGGCCAGACGGGGAAACCCCCTGACGAGCTGTGGGCAACCTATGCGGGGACCTTGGGAGCAAGCTACGACGTGGCAACGCTCATCAAGGCTTCTGCACTGATCGAAGCAGAAAGGCAGGCAGGAGACTCCTCCCCCGACGGGTTCGAGGTGCGCGTCCCAAAAGCCCTGCGCGTCAAGATTCTCGGGGACGGGCCGGATCGCGAGACGCTCGAAGCGCTCGCCAGAGAGCTGAACGCGCCCGTTGATTTCCTGGGATACCAGAATTACGAGAACATGGCCGCCTATCTGTGCGCGTCAGACATCGTGGTCAACTCGCTGGTGAAGTCGGCGCCGCAGAGCATCGTCACCAAGATAGGCGACTACCTGGCTTGCGGGAAGCCCATGATCAACACGGGATCGAGCGTGGAGTTTCGCACCAAGGTCGCCCGGGACGGCTTCGGGCTCAACGTCGAGGCCGAGAATCCCGAAGCCCTGGCCGCCGCCCTGAAAGAACTCGCGCTCAATCCCTCCTTGTGCAAGATCATGGGCGCCAAGGGGCGGGCCGTTGCCGAACGCGAATTCGACCAGCCACAATCGTATCAAGCGATCGTGAATTTGCTGCGCAATTTGCTGTAACTTTGTGAAGCGTCTCGCCAAAGCGGCAATAACGCGTCAGAATAATGGGCTTGGCACACACCCCGGGCCGTCTCTGTGCGCAACCGGGCAAGTTGGGGAACATCGAGAGGCAAGGAGCCTGCATCGTGGCAGCGCAGCGCATCATATCTTTTTCGCCACCTGACATTGGAGACGACGAAATAGCGGAAGTGACCGACGCCTTGAAAAGCGGGTGGATCACCACCGGTCCCAAGACGAAACAGTTCGAGCGCGACCTTGCCGCGTTCACCCAGGCCGAAGGGGTTGCGGGCTTCTCGTCGGCAACGGCGGCGCTCGAGTGCGCCTTGCGCGCCCTGGGAGTGGGGCCGGGCGACGAGGTGATCACAAGCGCCTATACCTACACGGCCAGCTGCTCTCCCATCTGCCACGTCGGCGCAACCCCCGTCCTCTGTGACACGGCATCCGACAGCTACGAGATGGACTACGACGCCCTCCCTTCCCTGGTCACCGAAAACACCCGCGCGATCATCCCCGTGGACATTGCCGGACGCATGTGCGACTACGACCGCCTGTTCGCCGCGCTCGACACCACCCAGAGCCGCTTCTCGCCATCGAATGAGCGCCAGGAGGCGCTGGGACGCGTCGCCGTCGTGGCCGATGGCGCACATGCGCTCGGAGCGACCCGGAACGGCCATGCGGCCGGATCGATCGCCGACCTGACCGCGTTCTCGTTCCATGCCGTCAAGAACCTCACCACGGCCGAAGGCGGAGCGCTTTCGTGGCGAGAGGGGGCCTTTGCGGACCCCGACGGCCTCTACCACGAGTTCATGCTCATGTCCCTGCATGGCCAGACGAAAGACGCTCTGGCGAAGACCCGCGCCGGAGCATGGGAATACGACGTCGCCTTCCCTGGCTGGAAATGCAACATGACCGACCTGCAGGCAGCCATCGGCCTCGCCCAGCTGCGACGCTACCCCGCCCTCCTCGCACGGCGGCGCCAGCTGATCGAGCGTTACGAGAAAGGGCTCTCTGCGCTCAACGTCGATGTGCTGAAGCACTACGGCGACGCCTTTGCGTCGAGCGGACACCTCATGCTCACGCGCCTGACGGGCAAAAAGCGCGCGTTTCGCGATCAGATGATCGAGCGCATGGCAGAGCGGGGCGTGGCGGCGAACGTGCATTACAAGCCGCTGCCTATGCTGACCGCCTATCGCACTCTCGGATTCGACATCAAAGACTTCCCCCATGCGCATGCCCAATTTGAAAACGAGATAACGCTGCCGCTCCACACCCTGCTCTCAGACGACGACGTCGACTATATCGTCGAGACATTCCTCGACGTCTACGCCACGCTTGAGGGTGAGGGTGCCTGAGCAATGTATCTACGATTCGGAAAACGGGCATGCGACCTCATCATCGGCGTGATCGCACTGCCTTTCGTGTTGCTCGCCCTTGCCCTTTTGGCTCCCTTGATCTACCTTGAGGACAAGGGCCCGGTCTTCTACAACGCCCCGCGGGTGGGATTGAGAGGCCAGGATTTCACCATGTTCAAGCTTCGGTCCATGCGCGTCAATGCTCCCGACCTGGTCATGGACGATGGCTCCACCTACAACGGGGCCGACGATCCCCGCATGACCCGCATGGGTTCCTTCATGCGCAAGACGAGCCTTGACGAGCTCCCCCAGTTCCTCAATGTGCTGAAAGGCGACATGAGCGTGGTGGGCCCGCGCCCCGACCTGCGCCGGGAGACCGAGCTCTACGTCGGCAACGAGGGCGAGAAGCTTCTGGTCAAGCCGGGCGTCACCGGCTATGCCGCGGTCTACGGCCGCAATTCGCTGCCCTGGCATGACCGCTTGGCGATGGATGTCGAATACGTGCACACGGTCAGCTTCGCTCTGGATGTGAAGATATTCTTCAAGACCTTCTCCACGGTTCTCAAGCAAGAAGGCGTGTACGTGGAGGACAGCAAGAAGTAGGCTCCCGCTTCGACTGCGTGCCCCACCCGCTCCGTCAGGAAGCGCGTGCGGACGATGAGAGAAGACAATATCTGCAGTTCAGGGCAGACGAATAGCCCGATGCCACCCAACGCGCTTCCCGCGAGGACCCTCGACTCATTCCCTGGCGAAGAAGCGCGCATGCCAAGATTGCAGAACCCCGGCGCCGCGAGCCCTCGAAATGGCATGACCGGCAGAAGGGTCGAAACATCGACAAGCCGTGGAGCGGGAATTACTCCGCGACATCTCCCATCTTGCCTCCGCACTTCACCGAAAACCTTGCCATTTCAAGGGCTCGCGGCGCCGGGCATCCCGCCATACAGAGCACGGGTTTCATACAGCGCTACTCAAACACCGCAAGCAACTTGCGCAGGGCTCCTTTGCCGATGTCCGACCCACCCCTCTCCGAAGGAGGCCATCCATCGGGCATCTCGCACGCTTGCCCACAGGACCCATCCCCGATGGGAAAGCGCGTCATCTTAACGACAAAGCTCCAACCCAGATATAACGGAGAAAGCCGCACGGGAAGCAGCCCGAAAGCGGCCTGTCTCGAGAGGCCCTTCTCGAGACAGGAACAACGGACCACGTCGAACGCAAGCGCCCCACCAGCAGGCAACGCAAGCGCCCGCTCGGTAACGCCTCCGCGACAATGAGGGCAGCCATGGGCATTGCCTGAGGGAGACCTTTATACTAAGCTTTCGTAAACACGGCTGGCCACCGGCCAGAAAGCAGCGAGGAAGGGGCACGCCTATCATGGGAGCCGATTACGAAGACATGCTCTCGAGCAATGGGATCGACTACGCCGAAGCGATGGACCGCTTCGGCGGCAATGCCGACCTATTCAAGCGACTCGCTCTCAAATTTCTTGACGACCCCCACTTCTCCGCACTCGAAAACGCACTTGCCGCCGGCGATGTCGAGACAGCCTATCACGAGGCGCATTCTCTCAAAGGTGTCGCAGGCAACCTCTCATTCACGGACCTCTACGCGGCGGCGAGCCGCGTGTCGGACGCGCTCAAATCTGGAGACCTTCCCGCTGCGAAGGCGCTCGTAATCCGGGCACGAGAAGCCTATGCCTCCGCGATTGCCGCCTTGAGGATGATGGAGCAATAAGCCGGTCATCCCCCCGCTTCCCGAACGAAACCTCGCCCATCCGCTCAGCGCCCTTTTCCGGAGATGCGAATGCGCGAGTGCAGGACTCTCAGAAAAACGCAACAAAAACGATGGATGACTCGTATAATAGGTCGCCGCTTCATAAGTGGCGTTGTGGCGAAGATCGTTCACAACCACGCCGAAATGGCTACGCTAGGAGAAGATGAGGCTGCGGCGTTCTTCTCGGCCTCGAACCGACATTGAAGACTTCTCTTCCGAACCCTTCTTCATGAAGGCTCTTTTTGCTTGCACTATTCGAACCCAATAGAGCCGACCAAATTTTTGATCCATGAATTGACGGTGCTGACGGCTTCATCCAACGACATACCAAGCCCGCATGACTGCGCCGCTTCGGCGTAGTCATGCTCCCAATGCGAGTATGCCGTCACTTTTGCCGGCAAGTGCCTTGGAGTTCTTCCAAGTGTTCTCGCTTCGTCTGCACGCGAGGTAAAAATATCTACTAAAGCAACCTTGATGTCACGTTCAGACGGCGCTTTTTCAATCTCTACGAAATCTTTTATCAACACAAGATCTACGACGTCGCGTGCGCGGCGATTCACGTATTTTGGCGGATCGTGTGGATCGGTTGCCGCATGTATCTTCTGGGCTATCTGGTAACTCATTGCCATTCCGACCAAAAAATCAGGTGTCGGCAGTCCGAATGGAGCCAGATTCGGCGCCTCGAAAGTCTCTTGAACAAAACCGGCAAGACCTTCATTGGCCGACATCTCCACCACTACGCGCCGCCAAGTCTGCCCTTTGATAGAAAGGATCATCTCGAATCTACGGGGTTTGATAATCTTGGCAGGAGTGTTTATCAGCTCGACCTCAGTGCGAGAGAAACTTATCGTACCCCAATCCTCCTGCAAATGGGAATCAAGACCCCTCAGGAAGTCATCGATATCGCCACACACAATGCCGTCGAGATCTCCCGTTGCCCTCGAAATAAGACCAAGCCTGTGCTGCAGCAGAGTTCCGCCCTTCAACGAAAAACGACTTTTCCCGTCGAGGTCGATGACGCTCTGCAACTTCGCCGTAACCACTGTCGAGGCTATCAGCCATGCGAGGCGCCCAGATCTAGAGGGGTTGATCTCCGTTTCAAGGCAAGCGATCCACGAGTCCAATACGCTGCGGTTTCGGGGCTCTTTGTTCTTTGGTTTGGCCAATCCCAAACTCGAAGCGATATCGTCACCGATTTTCATTTCTGGATTCCAATCTGGAGTAGAGACATCCAGCCTCGACGTCCGAAAGCATCCCTCGTGCCCTACCGTTCATGATCGCCTGAGTGATAATATGGGAGGAAACTCCTCTGTCGACACACTGATCGATGGCAATCGGAAGTTTTACGATAGGCATTTGCTCCCACCAGCCCATCTGCTTTTTCGTGACAGCTTGTTTATGAATGACCACATTGTCACCACCACCCCTGCTGGTCCGATGCCCCGGAGGCACCGTCAGGTGTATCTTAGTCGGATTGATGTCACTAACGCCCCATGCGTGGAGAGCAGTGTCGTGCGAAAGCACGGCATTTTCGGCATCGGCCCAAAGTAGCGCAAGATGTATCGCGTCGTATTGCGTCACCGGGACCTGGGGCACGCGGTACACTCCACGGATGGGCCGGTCGATTCGTCCATTCTTGGCAAGATAGGAAAGGGATGGCCTCGACACGCCCACTTGTTCGGCCTGGGACGTAGTCACGTACCCATGCTGATCGATGGCAATCTCCCGCAGTTTCTCAATGTCAGTTACCGTTTCTCTCATGCAAATATGTTAAATCCGCTTTAACATATTTGCAATGCTCTAAAAAAATCTCCCATTTTCAAAGAGACATGATTGGTCATCCAGCTGGCACGAGCAAGATGAAACAGCGAACAGGAGAAGTGAAAAGAGGGAGGCCGGTCTGCGAGGGACGGCATCCATCAATACATGCCGAAGGCCTCCCACAGCAGAACGGCCATCACCAGCATGGCAACCAACGATCCGTACATGAAATACAGGGCAATGCGATAGACCGACACGGTCTCTCCCGATGAGCCTGCGCGCATCCCATCAGGACGCGCGCGCCCCTGACCGAGCTGCGTGGTCCAGCCTTGCCCGAGCGGCTGGGAAGAACGCACCTGCACCAGCTCCAAAAACACCAGGGCGGCGGCGAATGCAAGGTAGATGCCGAAATCGCATACGTAGCGCATGAGGATGCCCGCTCCCTGCAGGTCAAAAATGCACAACGTCAGGGCAACGCCCAGCGCCACCAAAAGGGGCACGAACAGTCCCTTGTCCCGGAGGCCTCGTTTGACGCGCGGCAGGGCAAGGATCACCAGCGTCATGGGATACAGGAAGAAATATCCCCCGTACATCGGCTCGTAGATGGTGATGCCCTGATACGCAGGATCGAGGTACGCCTTCTGGAGGAAGGGAAACTGGCTCCCCAACACCGGGGGCTGAAACAGGTAGGCATAGAGCCCAAACGGGATGCGATCCGCATGGAAGCCCCGATGGACCATGTCGTTGGTGGTGAGATTGTAATTCGCCCCAAAGTCAAAGGGCGATCCGAACCTCAGGAAATTGTAGGCGAGCACCGCCACGCCAACCACGAGGAACGGAACAAGCGCCATCCGAAAGGCGGAGAGTGCCTCCCGGCGTGCCGTGGCGTGGGAGCGCGACCCCTTGAGGAAGGGCCAGAGCAACAGAAGCCCAAACACAGCCGCCAGCACCATCTGGGGACGCGTTGCCAGCGTGAGCGCGACGAGCACCGCCCCCAACGTGATCTTTCCCCGCTCGATAAACCCCTTGGACGTGCCGCTCACCCAGAGGCCGATGCCCCAAACCACCAGGGCAAGGCCCATTGCTTCCGGCAGGAAGTACATGCTGGGCGTCCGTGCGAGAATCAGGGCGCCGCCCGCAACGAACAGCATGATGTCCAGGACGACGAAGGCGCCCAGCGACGTACGGGGAAACCAACGCCGGCACACCTGATACAGCAGATAGGTCGCTCCGGCCGCAAACGCGGCGTCACAAAGCGCAACGCCCAGCCACGTGGGAAATCCCGTTCCCGTCACGATCAGCCAGGGAACATAGAACACGAGGCACGGCAGGATGCCGAAGTACACATAATAGCGCCCTTGAAAATAGGCATGATCCCACAGATAAGGCACTCCCAAGCTGGCCCGCGCACTTGTGTCATAAGGATTGGCCATGGAAGCGAGCGCGTCGGAAGGCACATCGTTGAGATAGAGGTGTCCCTGGGTCAGCGCGACGGCAAGCTTCTGATACTGATAGTAGTTCTCCGTCGATGCCGTCTGAGTCATCGAGACGAAATGGGTGTTGCCCAAAACGAGCAGGAAGATGATCGCCACCTGCAAGGCCACGAACCCCACCACGAGCGCCTTGTGAGAGAAAATGCCCAGGTCCATCACCCGGCTGTAAAGGGAGGCATGCGGACGGAGCGCGTAAAGGGCAAGCAGCACTGCAAGCGTCGAGAGGAACCGGAACAGGTCGAAATCGAAAGGCACGCGATCGTTCAGGGCAATGCCCGTCACGGTGATGGGACCGATGTCGGAGAGGTTCGTGGCCGTCACCTTGATGGAGTGGCAGTTTCCCGCGGGCTCGAGGGAGATATAGGTGCGCGATGCGTCGTTCGGGTCAACCGAGACTGCGGGAAGCGCATAATAGTTTGCATTGCCTTGATCCTGAAGGTACATCACGATCTGCACCTTGCCGTCAGTCGCCGCGGCGGCAGCTGCAGCGTTCTCGATGACAGGCGTGAAGTGGATGCTCTTGATTTCGGCGTCGAGGCCGGTGATTTCAAAGGTGTTGTCGCCGGCACTCAGGGTGATGGGCTCTGCGGCCGACGGAGCAACGCCATCGACCAGGTAAGACCCCGTCTCGGGATACAGCATGGACGAGAAGGAGGAAAAATTGAAGCCGAACACCTCCACGAG
>JAEZDJ010000064.1 GCA_023429565.1 Actinomycetes bacterium | reverse complement strand
GACGTACACCGTGCGAATGTAGCCGCCACACTCGTCGCAGGTGGCAATACGATGGGCCTCGTCGCCCTCCACGTTGAAATAATGCAGGTGGGCCTGGTTCTGCGTTCCGCAGCGTGCGCAGCGGATGCGCTCGATCTCCCATGAGGTCCCACACTGGGCGCACCAGAGAGTCTTGCCTCTCCCCTGCGTCGAGTTGTCACCACCCACGCGGGCAACGCTCGGCATGCTCCCGCACACTGGACAGACCAACGGCTTCGGGCCTTTAGGAACGTCGGCCAACAGCGCAGAGGCCACGGCCGCAGCCGGAGCTTCGAGCTGAGATCGAAGGGCCAGGGAGGCGATGAGGGCGCCCGTGCGGGCCTGCTCCTCCGTCAAGCCGTCTTCGACAAGGAGATCAGCCAAACCCTCGAGGTAAGCCAGGGGGGCACGGCCCACCTCTTCGAGCGGGCTTGCGGAGACGATGCGATCCCACTTCGTACGCTCAAAAGCCTCTTTGACATCCTCGGGAAAACCGCCTCGCTCCCCCGCAAAGGAAGCCAGAACGTCCAATGCAGCGGCAAATGCCTGAGGATCAATCTCAACAGGTGCCTGAGAGAAAGCCGGCTCGCCATCCGCATACCATGCACGCAGCTTATCGGCTGGCGGAACGGCATACCCCCCCATCCCGTCCGACGCACAGCCATCCCGCTTCTCCCACAGCGAACGGAAGAAGGCTAGACGTGACGCATCGGCTGTATCGAGCATTCCCCCATAGGCGGCAACAGCCGCATCAACTTGCTTCTCATTCATGGCTTTACCCTTTCGGTTCTCGCCTTGCCACAAGCCCACTCTTCTAGCCCTGCCGACTCAGGCGAGACTCTTTCATCGCGCCCATGCCACAGAGATCCCACCGAAGAAGGACGATAATTCTGAATCTCTGCGGCTGAAAAGGCCGTGTGCGCCACCTTGCTCTGACGCACACGGCCCAAAACGGAGATGCGTTTCGTTACGCCTTCTTTTCGATCACGTTCTTTCCGCTGGCAATCTCCTCACGAGCCCAATGACCCCAGTGGTAGAGGGCATCGGATTCCGAAACCGTGCCATCGCCAAACATGAGCTTTGCCGTGCCCCGATAAGGCTGGAAGATGCCCGCTCCCAAGAAGATGTGGGCAAGCCCAAACACAGCGATGAGCAGAAAGCCGATGTCATGAAGAAACAGCGTCACCCCGTGCACTCCGGCCCCGAAATCGAACACGGTGGTGCCCAGGAGAAGAATGACCCCCGTGACCCCCATCAGCGCACCGGCAAACCATAGCATGCCATCGGCAAACCTCTGGCCGCTTTTCACTTCGCGCTGGTCGGGCATGTGTATCCATTTTGCCATGAACAGATAGGGAAAGAACAGCATCATCCACTTCTTGTCGTCAGAATCCCAACGGTCAAACAGATTCTTGAAGATATGGCCGACCCCCTTGGGCGCCATAAGCGCACTCACCAGGGGAACCAAGACGAAGATGACTCCCAGCACGCGGTGTGACATGCGGATGGCAAACACCGCGTCAGCTCCGACCGCATGTGCCAGCTGTGGGATGAACACGAACAGGCCAGAGACGCAGAGCAGAAGACAAGCGCTCACCGTGATGCCATGGGTGAGGCGAGCCTGCAGCGAATGGCGCTTGATTCGACGCTCTGCACCGCTCTTCGCCATACCCTCCAGAAATGCTTGGTTTTTCGCGGCGTCCTCGGCGGAAACCACGACAGGTCCCTTACTCATTGCGGCCTCCTTTCTTGCCGCCCAGATTCTCCAGGATGTGCTCCTTCACCGACTCATCGTCCTGGCCATCGCCATGCTTGACGACCTTGCCGGTGTCGACACTGATGGTGTCCTCGGTTTCGGGATTGTAGGCAAGCTTGTCGCGCCGGTATCCCACTCCTAAGGCAAACATGGCGGCCAGACCCGCAACCGTCAGGCCGGTGACTGCACCCGTGACCGGCTTCATGATCTGCGTGAGCGCGACGGTTGGGCTCGCCTGCGGGTTCTCCACTTGGCCGTGCGCTGCGACGCCATACTTGAGCACCTGGATGACATGGAGGCCGCCCATCTCGTTCTCACCATACACCACCGCGTCCTCGTATCCTTTGGACAACAGGTAGTTCTTTCTTTCATGGGCGATCGCTATCATCTCGTCGCGATCGCCGAACTTCAAGGCTTCGGGTGCGCAGGTGTTCACGCAAGCAGGGACGAGGCCCTGCCCAACGCGGTCGAGGCACGCCGTGCACTTGTTGATGAGGCTGCGCGCTCCCGCATGGTAGCGGGGAACGTCGAAGGGACAGGCCGCTGCGCAATACTGACAGCCAATGCATTTGGACTCGTCGACCGCGACGAATCCCGTCTCTTCATCCTTGGCGAGGGCCCCGCCGGGACACACCGCGGCACAGGGGGCATCGCCGCAATGCTGGCAGCTGCGTCGGCCAAAAGCCCACTTTACGCCTTTGGGTCCACCCTCGCTCTCGCTGAAGCTTATGAGCAGCCGCGTGTCACCGTTCAGGTCCATCGGGCTCTGATGAGAGCCCGTGAACTTGTTCTCGTTCTTTCCCAAGGGCGACGGCAGGCCATTCCACGTCTTGCAGGCAACCTGACAGCCGTGACATCCCGAGCAGCGGGAGGTGTCGAACAGGATAGCTTTCTCACTCATCTACCATCCACCTCCTATGCCTTCTCGACGTCAACGAGGAACGCCTTGTATTCCGGAACGAACGTGTTGGCATCCCCGACGTTTGGCGGAAGATCGTTCACCACATCGCCGGTGCCGAACTCGCCCGCCCAACCATAGTGATGCGTCATGCCCACCTGATGGACAGTTTCGCCATGGACCGTGAAGGGTTTGATCCGTGGCGTGACCAAGGCATGGAGCTTCACCGATCCCCGGTTGTTGAACACGCGGACCATATCTCCGTTCTCAATGCCCTTCTCGGCAGCCAATTGGAGCGATATCTCGATGAACTGCTCGGGCGAAGCCTCGACGAGAGCAGGACATGAGCGAGTCTGACCGCCGGTCTGCCATTGCTCGGTAACCGAATAGGTGGTCACCCCGATGGGGTATTCGGAGCGGTCACCACGCTTGACCGACTCATAGTCGGTGAAGCGGATGCAGGGAGAATTCTGTGACCCGTTGAGCTTATTTTCGGCTGGAGATTCAAAGGGCTCGTAGTGCTCCGGCAGCGGCCCATCGTTCATGCCATAGCTCTCCAGGCGACCGTTTTGCTCCCACAGCATGAAGAATGCCTTGTTGTCTGGAGGAACGGGCGTCCCATTCTTCGCCACGACGAAGTCGGCGACGTCAACCTGATCCCATTTCTCACCCGTCCACTCAACGAGCTTCTTATCGGGATTCCACGGTTTGCCGGAAAGATCTGCCGAGGCGCGGTTGTATAGGATACGCCGATTGCTCGGCCAGCAGAACGCCCACTCGGAGTACAGGCCCACGCCTGACTTGTCCTCGGTGCCACGGCGTCCCACCGGTTGTTCAGCCGGATCGAGCGGAGCCTTGTTGTTCGACCAAAAGCCCGTGTATATCCACATGGCACAGGCGGTCGATCCATCGGCCTGCAGATCGCCATAGGTGGAAAGCAGGTCGACCTTAGCCTCGGAGAAGTCTGAGTCGGCGGTCTTGTAGCCGTTGAGAGCCCAAGCCACCGGACGGGGATCAATCTTGCCGTCGACATAATAGTCCCACTTGGCATTCAGGACCGGTGCAGGGTTCGCGCCGCCCTCCTGCTTGTAGAGGTTGACGATCTCGGTCCAGATGAGGTCGCAGATCTCATAGTCGGGTTTCGTCTCGTCCCACGGTTCGACGGCCTGATAGCGATAATGCAGCCACCGTCCCGAGTTCAGAATGATGCCCGGCTTCTCATAGACCAACGCGGCAGGCAAGAAGTACACCGTCGTGTCAATGTCCGCAGCGTTCATGTCCGGAGCCTTCCAGAAGCAGGCTGACTCCGTCTCAACCCAGTCGGCCACGACAAGCCAGTCGAGGTTTGCCATGGACCTTCGCACATTTCCGGCATTCGGTGCCGAATGGCAGGGGTTCATGCCCCAGTTGAAATAGCCTTTAATCACGTTTTGATTCATGAGCTCGAACGTCGATATGATGGTGAGATCAGGCGACTTGGGAACCTTGGGCCACCAGTCATAACCATAATCATTCTCGACGGTCGCATTCTCCCCCCACCATTCCTTGAGACTCGACACGAGGAACTTTGGCTTGTTCGTGTAATAGCCATCCGCATAGGTCTCGTTCTCGCACCATTTGCGCAGCGAGGGCGTGCCGTACTCGGTCGGCCATTTGAGGTAGGCAGGGTGCTCATGAACCATCATGCCCATGTCAGTCGCGCCCTGCACGTTCGGCTCGCCGCGCATGGCGTTCACGCCGCCGCCCGGCATGCCGGCGTTGCCCAACAGGAGTTGCAGGATGGACATGGCACGACAGTTCTGAGCGCCGTAGTGATGCTGGGTCTGGCCGAGTGCGTAAAGGATTGTCCCTGACTTCTCGGGCGCACCGGTGGAAGCGAAAGTGGCATATACCTTTTCGAGAATATCTTTGTCCATGCCGCAGATACTCGAAACCGTATCGAGATCGTAACGAGAATAGTGCTTCTTGAACTGTTGAAACACGCATTGGGGATCCTGAAGGGTCGAATCCTTCTTCGGAACTTCCAAGACCGGCGGAGTGAAGGAAGGCACATTGGGCTTGTTCACCCATGCGTAGCTACCCGTTTCGGAGGTGTCCCACTCTTTTTCGGATTCCACCTGATAGTGCCAAGAATGATTGCTATATGTGGCGGTATCCTCATCGAAGCCCGAAAAGATGCCCTCATCGACGTCGAAGGAATAGTCCTTGTCTAGAAGATACGAAGCGTTGGTGTAGTTCAGCACATATTCATGCTGCCAGAGCTCGTGCTCGATGATGTAGTTGTACATGCCGCCATAGAACGCAATGTCAGTGCCCGAACGTATCGGGCAATAGATGTCAGCGAGCTCTGCCGAACGCGTATAGCGGGGATCGACAACGATCCAAGTCGCACCATGATCGAGAGCCTTGTTGACCCATTTCGTCGAAACAGGGTGGTTTTCAACGTTATTCGAACCGATCGTCATGATAACGTCGGCGTTTTCGAAGTCGCACCAATGGCCCGTCATCGAGCCGCGACCAAATGAAGCTGCCAGACCGGCAACCGTGGGGCTGTGTCAAACACGCGCCTGGTTGTCGATGGCAACGACACCGAGGGAACGCATCATCTTGAGAATGAGGTACTCCTCCTCGGAGTTTTGCTGCGATCCGCCCAGACTGGCTATGCCGGTCGTGCGGTTTACCGTGATGCCGTTCGACATCTCGGTAAAGGTTGCGTCGCGCGTATCCTTCACCTTACGTGCAATCTCCTTGACGGCATCCGTCCAAGATATGGACTCCCACTCGGAAGCCCCAGGCCGACGCACCATGGGCTTAGTCTTGCGATTGGGATTCTTGATGACCTCGCGTGTCTCGGGGTCGATGACATTGCGCAGCTGAAACATGGTCGCGCCCTTGGGGCACAAACCCCCGCGATTGATGGGATTGTCAGGATCTCCTTCAAGATTGATCAGCTCGCCATCGCGCGTCGAGCAGACAAGACCGCAACCTCCCGAGCAGTAGCAGCACGTGTTTGTATACTCCTCGGTGTTCACCAACTTCCAGTCGGCTGACGGCTCGACCGCGAATGCCGACGATTGCGAGGACAGTTCGAACGCCATACTTGTGGCGAACGCCGCACCGGCAGCTTTAAAGAAGCCCCTGCGTGACAGATTCATATCCTCCTTCTCCTTTCCCTCGTCCAGTTGGGCCGTGATTTGAGACCCTGCGCCAAAAAGCAATGCCAGGCGCTCGTGATAGCTCTTGCACGACGCAGACCCATCGTGATGGTGCCGTCCGAACGGCGACCCCTCTCCGTCCGGCTTGCGAAAAAGCCTATCATGGAGCTGAAGAACGACCGGCTCAGCCGCCGAGGGAGGGTATGAAAGGTTTCGGTGAAAGGCAGAGTATTGAATTTCATGACCCGCGAACGGCCTTCTTGCCGCAGCCAACGGCAGCGGATGATTGAACCCGTCTGGCGCCCAGATGCAGGTTCATCCGAACCGAGCGCTCGGCAAGACTGCTATACTTGCAGCTGATTCATCGAGAGAGGGCGACGGTCGAGAGGAGGGATCCATGAGCGAGATCGAACGCATAAGGCTGACGAAACTTACGTCGAAAGGCGGTTGAGCGGCCAAATGGGGTCCGGGTGACCTCAACGACATCCTAAAACGTATCATGCCCGCTCAAAACCCTGATCTCCTGATGGGGTTCGACACGTCGGACGACGCCGCCGTCTACCGGCTCCGCGACGATCTGGCCGGTGTGCTCACGCTTGACTTCTTCACCCCCGTCGTCGACGGCCCCTATGAATACGGAGCGATAGCCGCCGCAAACGCCCTGTCAGACGTGTTCGCCATGGGCGCGACGCCTCTGTGCGCGCTCAACATCGCGGCCTTCCCCTGCGACCTGGGCACGGAAGTGGTCGGCGAGGTGCTGCGCGGCGGAGCCGACAAGGTGGCCGAGGCGGGCGCGTTCGTAGTGGGAGGACACACCATCGACGACGTCGAGCCGAAGTACGGCCTGGCCGTGTTCGGGACGGTGCATCCCGATGCCATCGTGCGCAACGGCGGAGCACGGTCCGGCGATGTGCTGTTTTACACGAAGCACATCGGCACCGGCATCATGAACTCCGCACTGCGGGCCGAGCTTGTTGACGAAACCGGCATGCGTCCCGCCATCGAATCGATGATGGAGCTGAACAAAGCGGCTGCCGAGGCCATGCTCGCATCGGGTGTGCACGCAGCCACCGACGTGACCGGGTTCGGGGTGGCGGGACATCTGCACGAGATGCTGGACGCGTCCGGCATGGGCGCCCTGCTCGACTGGGATGCGCTGCCCTTGTTCGAGGGTGTGCGCGAACTCGCGAAAGCCTATTGCCGGCCGGGGCGCAGCTTTGAGATTCAGGAGTGGGCCGAAGCGTTCGTGCAGCAGGGTGACCTGGACGACGACGAGTTCGACAACCGCATGGGCGTGATCTGCGACCCGCAGACCTCGGGAGGCCTGCTGGTGTCCGTGCCGCCCGAGCAGGCAGACACCTTCGAGTCCGAATTTGAGAAACGGTCGGGCCGCAAGCCGACTCGCATCGGGCTGGTCGTCACCGACGAGCCCGGCACCATCCGGTTTGGAAAGCTTTGACGGGGCAAAAGCTCGTCAAAGCTTTCCAACAAGGAAATAGCTTCCCCCAGAATCAATCCGATAGAGGGCCATGAGGCCACGCGCCTCCGGGACCGACAGTCCCGCCTCCGTGGCTTCCCGCTCGTTCGCAGCCTCAAGCCGCAGCGACATGCCGCACCCGGCACTGATGGCGCGCGGGGTGGGCATGAGCACGGCTCCTCTTCCCGCAAGCACCTTATCAGCAGCCATGGCAGCATGCGTCGATTCAAAGGCAAGCACGTAGCCACGCGGGCCTTTCGCATCCGACCCGCAGCAGCCTTCCCCCGCCTCCCGATTATCCCTCACAGCGTGATGACCTTCGCGGCCTCGCGCATCCGCTCGAGGATGTCATACATGTTGGAGACCTCACCTGCGTCCAGCTGGTCTTTCAGGTCGTAGAAATCGAGGCACGTGCCGCACACGAGCACCTCGGTACCTTGTTCAACCAGCTTGCTTACACTCTCGATCACCTGTGGCTCGCCCCCGGCAACCAGCTTGACGCCGGAGTTCATGAACAAAAGGGACACGGGAGCGTCGCCGCTTTCAGCAAGCGTGTAGAGCGCCATCTTCATGAGATTGCGGCCGAGTTCGCCATCTCCCTCGCCCACGTGGTCCTTCCCCACGAACACGGCATAGCCGCACCCGCCCGTCGTCGGGCAGGCGCCGTCGGCCGCGGAATCGGGAGTCGGCGACGCCGACGCGGCATCCTTGCCCTCCGCAAGTGCTACGAGCCAACCGCCCTCGATCTCGTCGACGGACACGCCGAGGCCTGTCTTGCCGCCGAGGCGCGTGAGGTTCTTCACTGCCGTCTCATTGTCAACCCGCACGGCAACCTCTCGGCTCCCCTCGTCAATCTCCTTCTTCGCCAGCATGAGCGGCTTGGGGCATTGCAATCCAAACGCATCTATCACCTTCATAGCACGATCCTTTCCTGGGGCACCGCGCCCCATGTCATTTCAAACGGCTCGCGAGACCCGATGTCCCTACCCTAACACTCACGTCCATGAATCCGTCCGCCTGCATCCATCGCGCACAGTGCCGCTCCGATGGCGCCCGCATAACGCGCCTCAGGCCGCGTGTCCACCGGCTTGCCCAAACGGGCCGCCAGACGTCCCACCACATAGGAGTTGTCACACAGACCCCCGGTCAGAAAGTATTCCTCGCCCGGCGACTGCATTGCCAGCGTGGCCACACGTCCCACCACGGACTCGATCACTCCGTTCGCTATGTTCTCGCGCGGTTCGCCACGGCCCACCAGAGAAATGACCTCGGATTCTGCGAACACCGTGCACATGTTCGATATGACTGTCGGCTGTCCCTCGCGCGCCAGATCTGCGAGCTCAGCTTGGCTCACCGCAAGACGGTCTGCCATGATCTCGAGGAAGCGTCCTGTGCCCGCCGAGCACTTGTCGTTCATGACGAACTTCTTCACCGCCCCGTCCTTGAGCGCGATGACCTTCGTGTCCTGTCCGCCCACGTCCACCACCACGCCGTCCCGGCCGAACAGGTGGGCCGCACCGCGGCCGTGACAGGTGATCTCGGTCACCACCTTGCCCGCATAGGGCACGGCCACCCGACCGTATCCGGTCGCGACGACCGCGCAGCCGTCCAGCGTGAAGCCGGAGTCTTCCAGCGTCTCACGCGCCCGCGCCGCCGCGTCCACGCTGCTGAATCCTGTTGGACACACGAATGTCCTGACCAGGTTACCCCCTTCATCCATCACCGCCACCTTCGTGGCGGTGGAACCGATGTCGATTCCCACATAGTGCATGCGCATGGCTCCCATCAGCAATAGATGTCGCGACGAGGGTCTATCCGGTTTTCCAACCGGACGATTCTGTCGCAGCTGCATTCTCCGCCGTTGATCAGGCGACGCACGGCGTCGATGCTGTTATCCGCAACCAGAAGAGACATGCCGCAGCAGGCGGTCGCCTCTCGAGGGGCCGGCGCGATGCGCACGTCAGCCCCCTCCCGCTTCGCCCGGTCGAACAGCGCAAGACCTTCGGTATGGTCATGGAACAGCACGTAGTATGTCGCGGCACGGGCACCCATGTCACGAGCACGCGGCCACGATGGACGACAGGGCCCGGACACCCTCGTCAATCTCATCCTCGGTGTTGAAATGCGAGAAGCTGAACCGCACCGCCCCCTGCACCTCCGTGCCCAAGGCACGGTGCATGAGCGGCGCGCAATGGGCTCCGGCGCGCGTGCAGATGCCGTAATCGACGCTGAGGGCATCGCTCACCTGTGCCGCGTCGATATCCCCCACATTCAACGCAACGATGCCTGTGTTCGCCACACCGCCTCCGCCACACACCTGCACTCTCGGCAGGCCTCGGCAGCCTTCGAGGAACCGTTGCCGCAACGCCGCCGTTCGCACCCAGATGGCATCGACGCCCGAACGCTCGATGTAGGCAACGCCCGCAGCCAAGCCCGCGATTCCCTGTCCGTTGAGCGTGCCAGCCTCCAGGCTCTCCGGCATGCGAACGGGATGGCGCTCGTCATAGCTGTGCATGCCCGTACCTCCCACTTTGAACGGAGGGATGGACACGTCGTCGGTCACCGCAAGACCGCCGGTGCCCTGCGGTCCGTACAGGCTCTTGTGCCCAGTGAAGGCTACAACGTCGATGCCATCGCGCGCCATATCGATAGGCACGAGTCCCGCCGTCTGCGCCGCGTCGACCACAAACAGCGCTCCCACCTCATGGGCGAGGGATGCCATATGGGCGATGTCGTACACATCGCCGGTCAGGTTGGATGCATGGGTCGCCACCACCACCTTCGTCCCCGGCGTCATCATGCGAGCAAATGCGTCATCATCAAGCCCGCCATTGGCCATGATGGGAGCAATGGCAATCTCGCAACCCTCTTCATCGCGTTTGCGGTACAGCGGACGAAGCACGGAATTGTGCGATGCCGCCGTGGTGACCGCCCGATCGCCGGGACACAGCAGCCCGGCGATCGCAATATTGAGCGATTCAGTCACGTTGCAGGTGAACGAGACGCGCGATGCCGAAGGTGCGCCCAACAGCCGCGCCAGCGCGGCACGGGTCTCATACACGGCCATTCCGGCATCGAGGGAGGCCGCGTGCACCCCGCGGCCCACCCCTCCGAACGACCCGAGGGCCTCAACGACCGCCTGAGCCACTTCCGGCGGCTTGGTCAACGTGGTTGCGGCATTGTCGAAATAGATCATGGCTGATCGCTTTTCCCTTCCTAACGCTTTCCACCAGCGGCAACACCTGCGTCTCACCGTGCTGCCACCTCTTCATATCCGATCAGGGAGGCGGCCAGGATGCGATCAGGATCTTCCCGCTTCTTCACTGATGATGACAGTGTAAACCCCTTCGGTCACCTGCACGACCTTCTCACACTTCTTTCGGCGAGAGCCTCTCATCAGTCGGAGCCGTCCCTTCCGACTCGTCCACCCGCTCTCGTCGAGGAAGGGGCGTTCGACACAGAAGCCCCTAGCCCAACATCTCGACGAACGCGCCGATACGCGTACGCAGCTGTTCGGCATCGTTGTCGGCGTAGTCGGTCTCCAGCCCGAGCACCGGGATGCCTTCTTCCTCAAGAGCCGTCGCCACGCTCGATTTCTCGATGTCATAGAGCGTGCAGAACTTGAGGTTGGCGTCGATCACACCATCGACCTGATAGTCACGAGCCAGACGGACGATGTCCTCGATACGTCCCGGATTGGGCGTGAAGCAGGCGCAGTTGTTTTTCATGTAACGCTCCGACAGCGCGGCGAACTGGCCTTCGAGCGTGGAGGCACCCTCATCGACCAAATTCTCGAAGTATCGCGTGCCAGTGCACATTTCCTCGCACACAACCGCCGCCCCGCTTGTCTCGATAAGATGATGGAGCTTCCAGTTCGGAATGGCAAGCGGAGTGCCTGTGAGGAGAATGCGCTTCGTCCCTGCGGGAAACACGCTCACACCCTGCCTGACACGCTCCTCGAGTTCGTCAGCGAGCGCGTTGGCCTTCTCCGCACAGCGCACCGGATCGTCGAAGAACGCGATTTGCATCATCAGGAGAGCATCCTTGCCGCTGATGGGTATGCAACCCGTGGCTTTGCGCGCCTCGTACACGCGCGCGAGCGCACGGCGCTTGTCGTTGATGGTCTTGATGGCGTCGCTCAGATTCGCCGGCGTCAGGGCGACGCCCGTGAAGCATTCGACCTCGTCGGCGAAAGCAGCGATCTCCGCCGTCCAGGCATCGATATCCTTTTTGCGCTTCATCTGAGGAATGTCCATCACGTAGGTACGCTTGTCAGCGCCAAGTATCTCATAGGCCTTCTTTTTGCCGTCACAGGTGGTCTCACCCACATACATGTCCGCGACGCTGAAGTAAGGGCAGGTCTTTCCAAAGTGTGCGCCAAGCGAGGCTTTGACAAGGGAGCACACGCCACTGGGGAGCACCTTCTCCCCCTCGGGAACCCAAAACTGAGAGCCGCCGCACAATCCCGTCACCGCTCCGCCGCATGCCACGACGACCTCGTCGGGAACGTACACACAGAACGTGCCGAACACCTTGCCGCCCGTCTTCTGCAACTCGATGAGCTCGGCGGGGCGCACGCCGTGTATCTCTGACACCACGAAGTCATAGAACGCCATGTTCTCAGGACGGTCGTCCTGCGACAGATAGGTGTCCCCGAATGCCTGGGGCAGCACGGCGCACAGTTGGTCGTGCGTTTCCAGGTCCATGTTCAGATCGGTCCACATTCCTCGATAATCGGTCATAACCTTCCTCCTAAGAAACGCAAAGAGACGCTGCGGCTCGCTAAACGGAGCGCGACGCTCTCGTTGCTGGTAACCTCGTCTTAAAATGCGCCACAAAAGGCAGAACCGCCTTTGGAGCTGATGCAGAACATGAACGCAATGCAGGGTCGCGTTCTAAGGGGTCTCCCACAGGAGAACCGTCTTCCATCAACGATGCCATGATGGGTTTACAGAAAACATGTGCCGCAGAAACCACACGTCAACCGCACAATGGTCACCTATGGCAGTATAGTACAGGGAACCTTTTGTTTTCCATCGAAACCGGTAGACAAGCGTGGTGGTTTCTAAAGGAATTCGATGGTCGGTCGCCCTGCTCCCGGCACCGGTCGCGACCGGTGCCGGGAGGTTTTCCTCCAATGCCGTCACCTCGCCCCGATCTCCTCTCCTCGTGATACAATTTCCTTCACTCGGCTGATGTGCGCACCTTCTTTCTGCGGCAGGTGCACTTCTGCATACGTCATCCCACCATCGCTCCTCTGCCTTCTCACATGTGCAGCTGGGCCTGTTCTGCACTGCGTCTCGATCTCGAGGCCTTTTTCTGCTTGTCTGTTAAGGATCAACGTGGTCTCCAAACCGTCCGTCTGCATCGATGCGTTGTTGGAGTGCCACCATGCACAATTCGAGGAGGATTGAGGACGTGACGACGAAAGAAGATCTGCTGCAGGAGCTTTCCGATTGCGTGGTCGACATGCGCGACGATGAGACGGCCTCGGTGGCACAGCGGTATCTCGACGCGGGTCACGATGCACGCGACGGCATCTTCAAGGGGCTGGTAGACGGCATGAACAAAGCCGCCCAGCTCTATGAGGAAGAGGAGTATTTCATTCCCGAACTGCTCATCTGCTCGGATGCGATGTACAACGGGCTGGACGTCCTGCGCCCGCATGTCGACCGCAGCCAGCTGCAGCAGAAATGCAAGGTGGCCATCGGCGTCGCCCAGGGCGACACGCACGATATCGGCAAGAATCTCGTGAAAATCATGATGGAAGCCTCCGGCTACGAGATGATCGACCTGGGCCGCGATGTCCCCAACGAGCGGTTCATCGAAGCCGTGGAGCAGCAGGGAGCACAGATCGTCGCTCTCTCCACCCTGATGAGCACCTCAATGTCCAACATGGCGAAGGTGATCGAAATGCTTCAGGAGCGTGGGCTGCGCGACCAGGTGCGCGTGATCATCGGCGGCGGACCCATCTCTTCGGGGTTCTCCCGCAAGATCGGTGCGGATGGCTACTCGCCCACCGCCGTGGACGCCACACGGCTTGCC
Organism: Actinomycetes bacterium; assembly: GCA_023429565.1. Taxonomy (GTDB): domain Bacteria; phylum Actinomycetota; class Coriobacteriia; order Coriobacteriales; family Eggerthellaceae; genus JAEWQO01. The sequence goes on along the minus strand of JAEZDJ010000064.1, from coordinate 13,327 downwards.
GACGAGCTGATGGGATACCGATGAGCACGTCACGGGGCAGTACGGACATGACCGAACGCCAAAGGCTGGTGTCCGCCGCCCGACGGTTGCCGATCGACCGTCCTCCCTGCATCTGCCCTGGAGGCATGATGAACATGATGCTGCGCGATGTGGTCGAAGGGGCCGGACTCCCGTTGCCCGCCCTCCACGAAGACGCGTCGACCATGGCCAGCGCCGCCGTGGCGGCGCACGAACGGGGAGTGTTCGAGAATTACGGCGTGCCCTTCTGCATGACGGTCGAGGCGGAAGCGTTCGGAGCGCAGGTGGACATGGGCTGCGCCACCTGCGAGCCGCACGTGGTCGACGAAGTGTTACAGACCAGCGCCGAATGGCGGCAGCTCCCTCCACTCGACCCACGCGTCGGCAGGGCCGCCACCGTGGTCGACGCCATCCGCATCCTCGCTGACCGCGACGACGGCGTGCCCGCCATCGGCAACGTCAGCGGGCCGCTGAGCCTGGCGGGCACAGTCCTCGACACGTCCACCCTCTTGCGCGAGCTGCGCAAGAAACCTCGCGACGCACACGATTTTCTTAATTTCATCTGCGACAACCTCATAGTTTTTGCCCAATCCCAAGTGGCTGCCGGAGCCACGGCCCTCTGCATAGCCGAGCCCTCCGGAACGGGCGAGATCCTCGGGCCCCGGCTGTTCCACGAGTACGCGGTGCCCGCTTTGAACCGTGTGCTCGACGCGGTGGATGCCCCCGTGAAAATCGTCCACATATGCGGCAACATGGCGTCGGTGGCCAAAGAGCTTCCCGGCATCCACTGCGACGTCTTCAGCTTCGATGCCGTGACACCGCTACATCGGGTACGGGAGGAAGCGCCCGACATCGCAGTCATGGGCAACGTGAGCACGTTCGCGCTCGAGGCTCAGCCGCCACAAAAGGTGCGTGCGCTCGTGCGTGCGGCACTCGAAGGCGACGTGGACATCGTCGCCCCCGCATGCGGGCTCGCCTGCACGACACCCCTGGAGAACGTGCGCGCAATGGTGGACGAGGTGCGCGCGGCCGGATCCCGCGCCATGGGCCCGACGCGGCAGGAGGACTGAACATGCCCGAGGTATGGCTCGCCGACGAGAGGCGGGGGCTTCACTGCGACGCGGGAAGCAATCTCTATGGCTTGCTCAGTGCCGAGGGTCTGATCGACGCCCCCTGCGGCGGAGCGGGCACCTGCGGCAAATGCGGAGTGGACGTGGACGGCGAGACGGTCCTGTCCTGTCTTTATACGGTCGACCACGATATGGAGGTGAAGACGGGCCCATCTGCGGCCATGGACGAGATCGTCTCAAGCGGACGCGCGGTGGACGTCTCCATCGACGCCGCGCCCGCCTCCGCTCTGGGAGTCTGCGTCGATGTGGGCACGACCACCGTGGTCGCCACCCTCGTCAGCCTCCACACCGGTGCCGAGCTGGCATCGCTCGGAAAGCTCAACTCGCAGAAAGCCCATGGGCAAGACGTGATCACGCGCATCAATTTCACGATCGACGACCCACAGGGCCTTCCCATCCTGAACAACCTCATCGTCGCTGACATCGACGGGCTGATCGAGGAGCTGTGCCGTGCCGCTCACACCACCTGCAACCACATCGATTCCATCGTCGTCTGCGGCAACACGACGATGGTCCACCTGCTTGTCGGCGCGGACCCGAAGGGCATAGCACAAGCTCCCTTCAAGCCGTTGATCGCCGGGCCCATCCGGGCTCGCGGATCCGAGCTTGGCCTGACCAACACGCCGGCGGCAACCGTGTTCTGCCTTCCCCCCGTCGCAGCTTTCGTCGGTGGCGACATCACGTCCGGCATGCTCGCCTGCGATCTGCCCCATGCCAAAGAGCGGGTCCTGTTCATGGACATTGGCACGAACGGAGAGATCGTCCTTGCCGACGGAGACAAAATGGCCTGCTGCTCATGCGCCGCCGGACCGGCCCTCGAAGGCATGAACGTGAGCTGCGGCATGCGGGCGACAGCGGGAGCGATCGAGAATGTCCGCATCGAACGGGGAGAGGTCGTCTGCGACGTGATTGGCCACAGGCAACCGCGAGGCGTCTGCGGCAGCGGCATTGTCTCGGCCATGGCGACGCTCGTGTCGCACGGGATCGTCGGGCGCACGGGGCGACTACAACGCACGAGTCCCTTCGTGGACGAGATCGACGGCAAGCTCGTCGTCAGGCTCTGTCACAATCCCGACATTCACCTCACCCAAGGCGACGTGCGGCATATCCAGCTTGCCAAGGGCGCAATCCTCTCCGGGGTGACGGCCTTGCTGCACCACTGCGAGATGGTGCCCGAGGAGATGGAACGCGTCATCGTGGCGGGTCAGTTCGGAGCCCATATACAACCTGATGATCTGGTCGATGCCGGGTTCGTGCCACGGTGCTTGTCAGGACGCATCGAGTACGCCGGCAACACCTCGCTCGCTGGCGGCCGCCTGTGCCTGCTCTCCGCTTCGGCTCGCTCCCAGAGCCTTCGCATCGCTCGGGGAGCCGATTACGTCGAACTCTCGACGCTGCCCGGCTACGAGGATCTGTTCATGAAGTGCCTGTCGTTTTCTTGAGGAGGCGAGTGAGATGGCTCTGACGCAGAACACCTCGTCGCGCGGATGCGCACGGAGCGCCTCTGACGGCCTGTCCGAGGTCTGCGCCGAAGGAAACCTGAGCCTCGAGGACGTCTACGCAACGCCTGAGGGCATTGCCGACGTCTCCCTCAGGTTGAAAGAATGGAGAGGGCAGGGCTTCTGCACCCTGCCCTTCTGCCACACCGTCGAGGCCGAAGCACTCGGCGCGCATATCGTGTCCGGGAATGCGCCCGTCGGAAGCCGGGCGGGGGCGCCCGTGTTCGCATCCCTCGAGGAAGTCCTGCACGTGAGGATGCCCACGGAACCACAGGGTCGCATGGCGCGCATGCTCGCAGCCTGCGCGCTGCTCGCCGACAGGGGAGAACGAGTCGCGTTCACGTTGAGCGGGCCCGTCTCGATCCTGTCATGCCTGGTTGACATCGGAACGTTCTTCAGGGCATGGCGCAAAGACCGGGATCTGGCATGTGCAGCGCTCTCACACCTCGGAGAACAGCTCACGCCCTTCGCCCATCATATGGCGGAAGCGGGCACGGCGGCCATCAGCTACGCCGATCCCCCCTGCGCCCCCGCCATCGTCGGACCCCGCTGTTCACGGGAGATCGCCGAGGAATTCACCTTCGGATTCGTCGAGACGCTGTGCAGGGAAATCCCCGACGAGGTGGACATTCTCCTCTGCCCCCTGGCTCTCCCTCCCGGTGGCGAAGGAGAAAGAGCGGGCAGGGCGCGCGTGCGCTGCCTCGCGGCGACCGCACGCGTCAGCCTCTGAACGCTTATTTCCAGCTGGGAATAAGCGTTCCCTTCTTGAGGTCCGCGCATACCGTGGCCAATGCGTCACTCTGGACGGCGTTGGCCAGATCGGTGGCCCAGGTGGTGTCTTCGTCGCCCTCACGCACCACAAAGCCCACCGCATAGGACTCCGCATCCTTGGAGGCGGCGATATAGCTGTCGGCCGCTTTGCCTGCATTGACCATATGAGTGGCCGCCAGGCAGATCGCGTCCACATCGTCGATCGACTGGGGCAGCACGGACATCTCCGCCTCGATGAAGGTGTAGCCATGGGGATTGTCGACGATGTCGAAGACCGTCGGAATGGCGACGTCCTCGTTCAGGGTGATGAGGCCGTAATCCGCCAGAAGCTTCAGGCCGCGCGCCCTGTTCGAGGAGTCGTTGCACAGGCCGATGGTTGCGCCGTCGGGAAGCTCATCGGGAGAACCCCATGTGGACGAGTACATCGCGAACAGGGGGAAATAGCTCTTCGGCTCCACCATCTTGAACGTCGTGCCGTTCGAGGCATTGTAGCTTTCCAGATAGGGCTCGTGCTGGTACCAGTTGCAGTCAATGCTGCCTTCCGCCAGGGCGACGTTTGGCTGGACGCTGTCGTCAAACACGACCCGCTCGACCTGATATCCCTTCGCTTCTATATCGGGCTTCACGGCCTCCAGCAGATCGACCAGATCTCCGCGGATGCCGATCTTGATGGTCTGCTTCTCGTCCGAGGACGCCGTGGCGTCCGACGACGAGGTCGCGCATCCGGCCAGAGCCAATGCGCAGATCAGCGCACCGGCGGTGGCAAGGGCGATCAGGTGCCTTCTTTTCATGGTGGTTCTCCTTCCGTCGGCCGGATGCCGGCCGGTCCGTATGTGCGGGCCGCTTGACGTGCCCTTACTTGAGCCTTCTATACAACCAGTCGCCCAAATACTGCATGACGACGACAAGCACGACAAGGATGGCACAGATCGAGTACATGATCGTGCCGTTGAAGTTCTGATATCCGTAGGTCAGCGCCACGGCGCCGAGGCCGCCCGCGCCGATGGACCCAGCCACGGCCGTTGCGCCGAGCAGGTTGATGAGCGCGAGGCACAGCCCCGATATGATGGAAGGGACTGCCTCTTTGAACAGGACTTTAAAGATGATTTGGATAGTGGAGGCACCCCAGGATCGGGCGGCTTCCACAATGGCGGGATCGACTTCCTTCAAGCTGTTCTGCACGATGCGCGCAATGAAGGGAGTGCAGGCCACCGTGAGTGGGACGATGGCGGCCTGCTCGCCGATGGAGCTCCCCGTGATCAGGCGGGTCAGGGGGATGATGGAGATCATGAGGATGAGGAAGGGAAAGGAACGTATGACGTTCACGGCGAAATCAAGCACGCGGTTCACGGCCACATTCTGACACAGCCCGCCCCTCTCGGTCACCACGAGCACGGTGCCCAACGTCAGCCCAAAGACGGTGGACAGGAAGCCCGAGACGAGCAGCATGCGCATGGTGGCAAAGAAGGCGGGGATGATCAGCATCTCGCCCAACTGCCAGAGTGAATAGGTGGAGAGGGACATCACGCCTCGCCTCCGTCCGAGCCGACAGGAGCCGCCAAGGCCAAGCGCCAGGCGACGTCGGCGGCATCGAGATAGCGCCCCACCTGGTCAAGGTGGGCATCGTCAACGTTGATGGTGAACAGTCCCCTACTCGAGTCCTGATATTGCCGGACGCTGCCCTCCACGATCGAGAAGGGATAGTCCAGATCCTGCGCCATGCGGGCGAGCACCGCCCCATCCTCCAGCGTATCGATGGGATAGAACACCTGGACATTGTGACCCGTCTTGGGCAGAGCGGATGCGATTTCCTCGCCAAGCAGCCTCTGGAGCGAAGGAGGCCTCTGGAAGAAGATGTCCTCCACCGAGCCGGCATCGGCGATGCGTCCCCCTTCGAGGATGCTCGCCTTGCCGCACGCCTTTCGAACGACCTCCATCTGATGGGTGACCACAATGACGGTGATGCCGATGTTGCGATTGACCTCGGCCAGCAGGTCAAGAATGGAGGCTTCGGTATGGGGATCGAGCGCAGAGGTCGCCTCGTCGCACAGCAGGATCTTCGAATCCATCGTGAGGGCTCGGGCGATGGCGACGCGCTGTTTCTGCCCGCCGCTGAGGCTCCGCGGCTTCACCTTCGCCTTGTCGGCGAGGCCGACAAAGTCCAGCAGCGTCCTCACCTTTCGGTCGATCTCGGTCTTCGTATACCGCCAACACTTCATCGGCAAAGCGATGTTGTTGTAGACCGTCTCACGCTCGAGCAGGGAAAAGTGCTGGAAGATCATACCGATATGGCGTCTGAACTCCCGAAGCTCTCCCTCGGACATGTCACGGATCTCACGTCCGTCGACCTTCAGGCTGCCCGCCTGGTACGAGGTAAGCCCGTTGATGCAGCGCAACAACGTGGACTTCCCGGCACCGCTTCTGCCGACCAGGGCATAGATGTCGCCTTCCTCCACGGCCAGATCGACGTCGTCCAGGGCGGACGAACCGTCGACCCAGGTCTTCGTCAGGTCCCTCGCTTCAATCATCAAGAACGGTCTCCTTCTCTTGTAGGGAACGGCCCTGCGCGGAGCCGGCCTCTCCAAATGTGTCGTGTATCGCGGCGGGAGGAAGGTCCTCCCGCCTCATGCCCTCGGGCATCGACCCCTTTCGCGCAAACCGGCCATAGCGCGCCGCCGCGTTCATGAACGCGATCAGATGCTCCCGCGAGGTCGCCACCGGCGTCGTGCAGCCCGGACAGAGGCAATAGCCCCGGGGGTTGTCGCCCGCCGCGGCTATGCAGCGCCTCACGCCCTCTGCGATGTCAGCAGGCGTGCCGTCGCGCAGCACGTCCAGAGGAGGCAGGTTCCCCATGAGCGCGATGCTCTGCCCATGGAAACGTTTGGCTTCCTCGAGGCTTTCGCAATCGTCCATCCAGAACCCGCTGACGCCGACATCGACCACGTCCTCCCAGCGATCCTTCGTCATGCCGCAGATATGCAGCGAGGTAGCCTGTTGAAACCCGTTCATGCGTCGCACCGCCTGCGCGAGATAGGGCTTGCAGAACTCGATGAACTGCCGTTTGCTCAGCAGATTCCTCGAGCACATGGGCTCGGACAACGAGAATGCGATGCCGAGCCTTTCATGAAGGTCGTGCGTGCAGGCGACCACGCAGTCCGTGGCGAACTGCATGAGATGGTGCACCGCGGCCTTGTCCTTCAGCATGGCCTTCAGAAGCTGTTCGGCATCCACCAGCCCGCATGCCGTCGTGAATGGACCGGCCAGGCCGCTGCTTACGACACGCTCTGCGCCGAAAGTTTCCTGCAAGCGCTCGAACGCCTCGATGAAGAGCGGAAGCCGACCATCCCTGTTCACATTCACGATGTCGAGGCAGTCCACCTCAGGCAGCGTGCGCAACACCGGTTCATCGATGAAGGAGACCGCATCCCGTGGATACACAAGCCTCGTGCCCAAGGCCTCGGGCACGGCGCGCAACCCGAGGCCCATGCCCATGTTGTCCGCCCCGAAGTCACGGGCGAGAGCGCTCTCCACCTCCACCATCGCATCGGCCGAGAAGTAATAGTCGCAGATGTCGATGCCGTAGAGCGGAGGCGCGGTCTCTCCCGCGCTCAGGGTCGTGGGAATGCGGTCAACCTCCTCGCCCGCCGCATAGGCCTTCGCCCGCTGCCGCGGGGTCATCTCCAGAGGGGTCAGCTCCATGAAGATCAGACCGTCTCGATGAAGGCGGCCAGGCGGGTCTCGATCTGCCCAAGATCGCCCGAGGAGTAGTCAGTCTCCAGTTTCATGTAGGGAATGCCGTGCTCTTCCATCAAGGCGCCCATGAGGGTGCTCTCTACGTTGAACGTGTGGCATGCGGTGAGCACGACGTCGACCACGCCGTCAACCTGGTAACGTTTGACCATGTCAAGCGTGTTCTCCCGGCGACCGGCGTTGGGCGTCATGACCGAGCAGCTGATGGCCAGGTACCGGTCGGAGATGGCGCGCAGGATGTCATCGGCCTCTTCATCGACCATCAGGCGATTCGTCCGCTCCCCCATGCAGTTGTCAAGGCACACGATCGAGCCGCCGTTGGCTTCGATGGTCCCCCCGACCTTGTCGACGACGCCCCCGGTCGGGCATCCAGTGATCAGGATGCGCTTGGCATGGGGGGAGATGCCGCTTCCCTTCCGGTCCGCTTCCTCGCGGTGCCGGCGGGCGGCCTGCTCGAGGTCATGCGCGTAGCCTTCGACGTCGAAGCGGAACGTGCCGGCAAGGAGCGTGCTCATCAGCTCGACGCCCGACATGGCGGCAGGGACGCTCTCCTGCACGCCGTAGAGGTCGACGAGCGCACGACGGAGACGGTTGCGTCGCCGCGCGGCCTCGCGCAGGGCGTCGTCGGTGATCTCGAGAGAGAAACGGCGTTCCAGCTCCTCCTTGAACAGCTTCACCTCTTCGTACCACGCCATCGCCTCCCAAGGACGATCCTGTCCTTGCGGCAGGCGCAGGACATAGGTGTCCTTCAGGTCGGAGAGCAGCTCGTACATCTTCTTCTTGCCGTCACAGGTGGTCTCTCCCACGATGAGGTCGCTGAAGTAGGTGAACGGACACTTCTGAGACAGGGCGAATCCGTAGGTCGACTTGATGAGCGGACAGAGGTTCTGCGGCAGAACCCTCTCGGCGATGGGAACGGTCTCATTGCTCGTCCCACACAGCCCCACCGCTGCAGCACCGGCCGCGTCGATCACTTCGAGCGGGGCATAGCTGCACAGGTATCCTACAAGCCTGCCGCCCTTGTCCTTGAAATCCTTCACCGTCATGAAGCTCTGCTTGCGCTTCTCGTTAAACTCCTCGTAAGTTCGAGGGAGAACTGCCTCGCACGACATTGTGACATCTCCTTTTCGCCGACGCCCAAGCATCACGACCACAAGGGACGCGACACAGGACGCGTCGTTTTCAGACCCATCAGATCTGACGCTTGTCATAGTTCGATCGGAATGCAGAAAAGACATAGAGGAGTCAAACGCAACCGTGGGATGCAGGTCCCAAACCGGCGATACGTCACCCTTTATGCTGTTTGTCGCAATCGGATAGACACAGAATGAATCGCGAGGCAGAAGATCGCAAATCGAAATCCGATATAGCCATTAGACCATCGCACGCATGGCGCCGTCAACAGAACAACTCCTTAAACGGCAGGATCACACCCCCCATGAGCGGCGTCAAAGACTTTTCCCATCGTAAACCAGAGGGAACGAATGGCAATGCTGTTTCGCAGCCCCTCTCCCAAGACGCCTCGATACAGCGATTTTCAAGAAAACGCACAGAGACCATCCCCTTCACCAAGAGATACAGGAAGAACGAAAAACAAAGAAGCCAACCAAACACAGAACACCAGAAAATCTTTGAAGAGCCGCTCTGCTGCCTCACGGCCGCTTCAAAGGCGCAGGCATGGCTCAACGAGAAGGCCCTGCGGTCTAAGAGGCAGAATCACGTGCCGTTCGCCGGAGGGTCATCCGCTCTTCCATGATGGCGCAGGCGCGCACGAAGCCGACTGACCATGCCACGAGGGGTCCAGCCGATGCAGGCAGACTGAAACAGGCTGCATCGGTACGAAAAGACGAACGAGATTATGGCAACGCCCGCACACAGAGGGGCCATGCCGAAGCCGAACAGCTCGACGCCCAGCACACACGAGGCCAGGGGACAATTCGTGCAGGCGGAGAACATTGCGACCATGCCCAGCGCGGCCATCAACGCCACATCGGCATGCATCGCGGAGGCAATCGTCACCCCCAGGCAGGCGCCTATGCACAGAACCGGCATCACCTCTCCTCCTTTGAAGCCGAAAGCCAAGGTCAGCAGCGTCAGTGCAAACTTCCCCAAAAATGCCGCATCATCGACGGAGCCGCCCGAAAGCAGCCTTTCTATCTGGACGATTCCTGTGCCGCTGTACACATCCATACCCGCAACGCCAACGAGCAGAGCGATCAGCGCGCCTCCAACCCCGATGCGCGTCAAAGCAGAAAAGGGGGTTTTCGAGAGAAGCTGACGCAGCTTCTTCAGTGACACGCAAAACGCGCCCCCGACCGCGGCACAGGACAAACCCAAGACCAAAACCGCAACCGCATCGACGCCGCCTTCGACTGCCCCATTCAGCGTTGGCGAGAGCCACCCATCTTGCCACAGACGAGCAACCAGATAAGCGACAAGAGACGACATCGCCACAGCGGCAAGCCGGCAAGGATGCCGAAAACGACGATGCATCACCTCAACCGTGAACAGGAAGGACGCCATAGGTGCGAACAGAACGGCGCTCAAGGCCGCCGCAAGGCCACACATGACGAACGTCTCCTGATATTCCTCAGACTGCAGCCCAAGCCGCGGCCCCAGCGACGAGGCCATGCTGCCGCCCAATTGCAACGCGGCGGCCTCCTTGCCAACCGATCCGCCACCGATGACCGTCAGGCAGGTGCCCAGGAAAATGGCGGGGGCAAGCAGGGCCGGCACGCGCTCCGAACGTCGTGACGCCTCAATGACCGTCGCTGTGCTCTCGTCGAGGGAAACCTTGAGGAACCGATACCATACGATCGAAAGCACACCGGCGAGAGGAAGGGCGAAGCCAAGCCACGGCAACCTTTGAAAGGCCGCGAAAGCAGCATCGACCGACGCGCTGAGCACGAGCGTCGAAACGCCGACGACCAACCCGATGGCCACGGAAGCAATCGCAATCTTGAAAAGCCTCATGAATGCATCCATCTCCGCCCGCGACGCACTCCCTCCACCCGCAGTCCAAAGGAACGCTCAGCCGCAGCGTCGACGCTGCGGCTGATCCAGAGTCTCATCGTTTGCAGAATTCGACCTCGCCGTCCTCAATGCGATAGAGGGCACTCGTGACCTCGAGATTGCCGCTTGCGACGAATTCGGCGATTTCATCGACGGAAAGCAGGCGCTCGACCTGCGCCGCCACATTGAGCAGGGCGGCGGCGCGGTCGTCACGTTCGTCTCCTACAGCCTGAGAAATAACATCGGTGACCGCCGTCATCGGTCCCTGCACGTCCCCGGCAAGGGCCGCCTTCACGGCTCCGCACCGAGTGTGCCCCAGGACGAGGACCAGCGGAACACGCACCTGGGATACCGCATACAGCACGCTCGCAACTTCCACGGGCCCCATGACGTTTCCCGCAACCCGGATGGTGAAGAGCTCCCCGATGCCAGCCATAAAGATATGCTCGGGAACAACCCGCGAATCAGAGCAGGTCACGATAGCCGCATAGGGATGCTGGCCTTCCTCAGATACCGCAGCTCTCACGTCGGGCGAAATGTCACCCTCATTGCGTGATGCGCGCCGATACGCACGGCTGCCCGCCTTCAACCTCTCAAGCGCCCTTTCGGCGCTCACACCGTTCGTTTCCGTTCCTTCCATGGAAACCTCCTCCGGTTTGATCAGCCTTGACCCACCTGGCAGAAATAAGCAGTGAAGCCATCGAGGAACGCGGCGACGTCGCGTTCCGTGCTTCGTTGCGAGAAAGACATGCGCAGGGTCGAATCGACCAGCGCGTGCGGAACCCCAGCGAGATGCAGCGAAAGAGGATGCTTTGCGCGCCAGTCTTCGGGCGGGACGTCAGGGTGCAGCGTCTCGCATGCCGATGCCTTGGAAATGAACACGCCCCTCTCGCTGAGAAACGAGACCATGGCGGTGTTGTCCAGGCCAGGAATCGAAACGCTCACGATGTAGGGAGATCCGTCGTCACGCGAGTTCACTCGCGTTTCGGGCTTGAGTGCGAGGATGCCGTCAAGCAAGGACCGCTTCAATCCGAGGACGCGCGAGAACGCCTCCTCCCTTTGCCCGAGAGAGATGTCGACCGCTTTGGCGAAACCCGCAATAAGCGGCAAAGCCTCTGTGCCCGATCGAAGGCCGCGTTCCTGACCTCCGCCAAACGCCGTCGTGAACATGTTCGTGCCCGTCTTCACATAGAGGGCTCCAATTCCTTGAGGGCCGCCGATCTTGTGACCGCTCACACTGGCCAGGTCCACGCCGAGCTCCTGAGGCTTGAAGCGTATCTTCCCAAACGCCTGCACGGCATCGGTATGCACGAGCGCCTGCGGCGCCAAGCGGTCTCGCGTGGCCACAATCTCTTCGAGGGGCAGGACATAGCCCATTTCATTCTGCACCAGCATGGTCGTGACAAGGGCGGTCCGGTCACTCAAGAAACCGGCAAGCTCATCAGAAGCATATACGCCGTCACGGGCCGGCACATAATGCACCGGCCATCCCTCGCGCTTGAGACCGCGCACGGTCTTCGTCACCGAGGCATGCTCAAGAGACGACGTCACGATCTCGGTCCGTTCGTCACGACAGGCTCGGCACGACCCAGCGATGGCCAAATTGTTCGATTCCGTTCCACCTGAAGTAAAATAGACTTCCGACGCACGGACGTCCAGGGCGTCCGCTATCGTCTGACGGCTCCGTTCCAACAGCGTGCGAGCCCGTCGGCCCCGCGCATGCTCGGCCGAGGCATTGCCAAATCCATCCTGCATCACCGTGCAGACGGTTTCCACCACCCGAGGATCGGGCTTCGTCGTTGCAGCGTTGTCGAGATATGCGTCGCCTGTCATACCCTGCCCACACCTTCCATACCGATCATCCTGATCGAAGGGCGGGCCGATCGAGAGCACCCGTTCGATCGGCCCGCTCAGCACCCTGTCTTTGGCCCATTGTACCCACCGCGCCGAAAAGGCGGCGAAGAGGAACGCGTTCACCACCGCCAAGCCGGCGAACGGACCGCGGATCGATTCCAGCCGCCCAGAAGAACGCCCTGGCTAGTTGACGGCGCTCTTCGCTTCATGCACCTTGTGGTAGATGAACCAATAGGCCAGGCCAACCAACAGCCCACCAAGGATATTTCCCAGCGTCGCCGCCGACAGGTTGTAAAGAACGCCGCCGAACGTCACCGCGCCAGCAGAGCCGACGCCGACCGTGTTGAGCACGAGGCCCATGGGAAGAAAGAACATGTTGGCGACACAGTGCTCAAACCCGCATGCGACGAATGCCGAGATGGGAAGCAAGATGCCAACAACCTTGTCCACCACCGTGCGGGCCGAGTATCCGATCCACACGGCAAGGCACACGAAAATGTTGCAGAGAATTCCCTTGAAAAACAAGGTCGCCCAATCAGGCGACACCTTGCTTGCCGCGGTGTTCACCATGGCCTCTCCGACCCCACCGCCGTTCATGGCGGCAATGTGGGCAAAGTAGACGAGACCGACCACCACCAGCGCACCGCACAGGTTTCCCACCCAAACGAGCACCCAGTTCTTGAATGTCTCCTTCCAGCAAATTCCCCCCGATGCCTTTGCGCATATCAGAAGCACATTGCCGGTAAACAGTTCCGCGCCGCAGCACAGAACCAACACCAGCCCAAGGCAAAAGACCAATCCACCCACCACCCGCTGGACGGCGAAGGGCATGGTGGGATCTCCCAAGAACACGCAGAAATACAGTCCGCCGAACGCGATGAACGCACCGGCGAGCATGGCGGAGACAAAGCACTTCGCAGGCACCATCGATGCCTTGGTCTTGCCGAGCGCCTCGGCCTTCGCCTCCGTTTCGGCCGGCGTGAGCGCATCGGGCCTGAGAGCCTTAATCTCCTGTTCCGTCATACCCATGATCGTTTCCTCTCTCCCTTTTCACAGGTTGCATTCTTCCCCACCGCAGACGGTCTAGCTCAAAGCGACCGCCCGCAACCGCAAAGCGCACGCCCCCGGACGCTCTTTCCGCCCTTCGGACGATTCGCCTTTCAAGCGGCATAACCAGACGCATCAACCCATCGTGGCATACCGCGTGAAATCACCACCCGCACGAAGACATGCGACGATGTCGTCGAGCGCATCTCTCACGTCGGGAGACAGCGGCTCAAAGAAATCAATGGT
>JAEZDJ010000055.1 GCA_023429565.1 Actinomycetes bacterium | reverse complement strand
GGTGCGGGGTGCGGGGTGCGGGGTGCGAGATACAAAAGGGCCCCGGTTTCCCAGGGCCCTCAAACACACGAGCAACCGTAAGCGGCGGCTCGCCCTCGCTTGAACTCGAAAACCTACGAAGCGTTCTCCAGAGTCAATTGAAACTCGTACCATTCAAGGCGTGCCCGCTGCGACTCAAGCGCTGCAGCATTGGGACCCTGAGGATCTTTCTCAAGCTCCGCAATATGCTCACGCATCTCATCGGCCTTTGCGCGGACATCGTCATAGTCGATCGTCTCAAGCTCATGTCCCATGCGAGCCAAAATGGTCAGACGGTCCTCATGAACCTGGGCGTATCCGTCGAACGTCGCAAAACGGCGCCTTTCTTTCCCGTCGGGGTCAAGCCACAGGGTCAAGATGCCGGGACGATTGGTGCAGACGAGCATCTCATGGCCGCTCATCACGCCAAAGTTGCCCTCGCCGCCAGGGACGTCCGCATAGTCGATCTCGCCAGAGAACAGCTCGCGCGTCGGAATAGCTACCGTGCAACGAATCTTAGGCATGCGCTTCTTCCTTCATCTGCTCGTAGGCCGCATACACATCCTCGATGGAACCCTTCATGCGGAAGCACTGCTCAGGAATCTCATCGCATTCGCCGTCAAGAATGGCAGCAAAGGAACGAATGGTGTCCTCAAGCTTGACGTACTTGCCCGGCAAGCCCGTGAACTGCTCGGCCACATGGAAGCACTGGCCAAAGAACTGCTGAGCCTTGCGAGCACGGTTCACGACCAGCTTCTGATCCTCAGAAAGCTCATCCATGCCAAGGATTGCGATGATGTCCTGCAGATCCTTGTAGTGCTGCAGCAGCTCCTGGATGCCAACGGCAACGCGATAGTGCTCATCGCCGACGATCTGCGGGTCGAGCGCGCGGGAGGTTGACTCCAGCGGATCGACAGCCGGATAGATGCCAAGCTCAGCGATAGAGCGTGACAGAACCGTCTTGGCATCGAGGTGCGTAAACGTCGTAGCTGGCGCCGGGTCGGTCAAGTCATCGGCAGGAACGTAAACGGCCTGCACCGACGTGATGGAACCGGTCGAGGTGGAAGTGATGCGCTCCTGGAGGTCGCCCATCTCCGTAGCCAGCGTAGGCTGGTAGCCAACGGCGGAAGGCATACGTCCGAGCAACGCGGACACTTCAGAACCCGCCTGCGTGAAGCGGAAGATGTTGTCCACGAACAGCAGAACGTCCTGGCCCTGATCACGAAAGTACTCGGCCTCGGTCAGGCCCGCCAAGCCGACGCGCAGACGCGCTCCCGGCGGCTCATTCATCTGTCCATACACCAGACAGGTCTTGTTGATGACGCCAGAATCGCTCATCTCCAAGTAGAGGTCGGTACCCTCGCGGGTACGCTCCCCCACGCCCGTGAACACCGACGTGCCGCCGTGCTCTTGGGCCAGGTTGTTGATGAGTTCCTGGATGATGACCGTCTTGCCAACGCCAGCGCCGCCAAACAGGCCGGTCTTGCCGCCCTTGATGAACGGCTCGATGAGGTCAACGGCCTTGATGCCGGTCTCGAAGATCTCGGTCACGGTAGACAGCTGGTCATACGCAGGAGCCGGACGATGGATGGGCATATAGCCCTTGACCTCAGGCATCGGCTTTTCGTCGATCGGCTCGCCCATGACGTTCCAAATGCGGCCGAGCGTCTCAGGGCCAACGGGCATCATGATGGGGTGACCCGTGTCCCGCACCTCAAGGCCACGGACCATGCCGTCGGTGGAACTCATGGCTACGGAGCGAACGAGGTTGCCAGGCAGGTGCGTCTCGACCTCGAGGACGATGTGCATGTCTCCCGCGAGGGTCTTTGCATCAACCGTCAACGCGTTGTAGATCGCCGGAATCTGATCCGGCGGAAACTCAACGTCGACGACAGGACCGACGATACGCACAATGCGACCGGTCGCGCCTTTGCTAGCCTCGAGCTCCTCTCTTGTCAATAATTGCTCACTCATTTAATCCTCCAAAGCTGCGGCGCCACCGACGATTTCCGAAATCTCCGTCGTAATGGCACCTTGGCGTACGCGGTTATACAGTCTGGTCAGCGTTTCGGCCATTTCAGTAGCATTGTCGGTCGCCGACTTCATGGCCGTGCGCCGGGCGCCTTGCTCGGCCGCAGCCGAGTCGATCAGGGCGTAATGAAACGTGTTAAGCATGTAGGCGCGCATGAGCTCGCCCATGACCGTTTGAGCATCCGGCTCGAAATCAACATCGCCGACGAGCTTCTTCTCGTTGTCGCGATATTGGTCAAGAACGTCCTCTTCCTCCTTGGGAACAATGCCGAGGACCTCGGCAAAGCTCTGGGGAGTGAGCGGCAACACCTGCTGATCGATGAGAACCTGCTCGGCACCGTTCTTCGCATGGTTGAACACGATCGTCGCCTCGTCAAGCTTGCCATCGCGGTAGCCAGCCCCGATATACTGAGCAATCTGAGCAGCCTCAGCATAGGTGGGGTCGGCCGAGAGGTCACGGAACGAGAAGACCGGCTCGATGTTGCGATAGCTGAAGTATCCCATTGCCTTCTTGCCGCACGCGATGACTTCAACCTCGACCCCTCGCCGCTCCTTTTCCTTGATGAGCTTGTCAGCATGGCGCAGCACATTGGTGTTGAAGCCGCCCGCCAAGCCGCGGTCAGACGTGACGACCACGAGGACCGCCCGCTTCACCTCGTCGTGTTCGACGAGCAGAGGCTCCGAATCGAGCGGCGCATACTTGGCGGTGCTGATCATCATGTCGGAAATTGCATTGGCCCAAGGCAGCGCGTCCTGCATGCGATCGGTGGCACGGCGAATCTTCGCCGCAGCCACCATCTCCATGGTACGCGTGATCTGCTTCGTCGAAGTGACGGAGTTAATGCGTCTTTCTATGTCGTGAAGGTTGGGCATATGCTACCTGCCTTACACCGAAGGCGAGAACTGGGTCTTGAACGCTTCAATTGCTGCGTTAAGAGCGGCCTTGGTCTCATCGGTGAACTTTTTCTCCTTCTCGATGCTTTCGACGATCTCCGGCTTGGAAGCATGGAGATAGTCCAGCATCTCGCCACGGAAGCGGACGACGTCAGACACCGGAATGTCATCCAAGTAGCCATTGGCGCCAGCGTAGATGGAAATAGCTTGGTCCATGAACGACATCGGCACGTAACGGCCCTGCTTCAAAAGCTCGGTCATATGGGCACCGCGATTGAGCTGGTCCTGCGTGGCCTTGTCAAGGTCGCTGCCAAACTGCGTGAATGCCTGCAGCTCGCGATAGGCGGCCAAGTCGAGGCGCAACGTGCCGGCGACAGACTTCACGGCCTTCGTCTGAGCAGAGCCACCGACGCGCGACACGGAGATGCCGACGTCAACAGCGGGGCGCTGACCCTGGAAGAACAGGTCCGTGGTCAGGAAGATCTGGCCGTCGGTGATGGAGATGACGTTGGTCGGGATATAGGCCGACACGTCGCCAGCCTGCGTCTCGATGATGGGCAGCGCGGTCATGGAACCGGCACCGTATTCATCGGACATCTTCACTGCCCGCTCCAAAAGACGCGAATGCAGGTAGAAGACGTCACCAGGATAAGCCTCGCGTCCTGGCGGGCGACGCAGCGTCAGCGACATCTGTCGGTAAGCCACAGCCTGCTTGGAGAGGTCATCATAGATGATGAGCACATGACGGCCGGGGTTCTCAGGGCTGGCCGGCTTGCCGTCCTCGCCGTTGTACACGAAGTACTCACCCATTGCGGCACCCGCCATGGGAGCGATGTACTGCAAGGGAGCAGAGTCGCCAGCGGTGGCGGACACGATGATGGTGTTCTCCGCCGCACCGTACTTCTCAAGCGTTTCCATGACGCCGGCAACCGTGGAGGCCTTCTGACCGATCGCAACGTAAATGCAGATCATGTCTTGGTCTTTTTGGTTGATGATGGCATCGATGGCGATAGCCGTCTTGCCGGTCTGGCGGTCGCCGATGATGAGCTCGCGCTGGCCACGGCCGACGGGGATCATCGCGTCGATGGCGATGATGCCTGTCTGCATGGGCTCATGCACAGGCTTGCGGCTGATGACCCCAGGAGCCTTGTACTCGACCGGACGCATGCCGTCGGACTTGATGGGTCCCTTGCCGTCAATCGGCATGCCGAGCGGATTGACCACGCGGCCGAGCATTCCCTTGCCCGACGGAACCTCCATGATACGGCCCGTCGTGCGAACCTGATCGTTCTCCTTGATTGCGGTGACGTCACCGAGGAGCACGGCCCCTACCTCGTCTTCTTCGAGGTTCTGAGCCAGGCCATAAACGGTCTTGCCGTCTGCGCCGAGAAACTCCAAAAGCTCGCCGGCCATGGCGTTCTTCAAGCCGTCGACGCGAGCGATACCGTCTCCAATTTGGATGACCGTGCCGACTTCGCGGGAATCAACGCTTACTTCAAGAGCCGCAAGCTGCGTGCGCAGTGCGTCGTCAATGGACTGTGCGGTGATTTCAGTCACTAGCATTCACCTCCATCTGTTGATTGTTTAAGCACTTCGCGGGCATGGTCAAGCTGCAGCAGAACGCTGGCATCGATCCGCCTGCCACCCGTGCTCATGATAATGCCGCCCAAGATGGATGGGTCGATGTGCTCGCGCAGGACGACCTTCATCCCCAACTCGGATTCGGCTTTCTTGATAATGATCTCGCGCAGACGGTCGTCGAGCTCGACGACCGTTGTCACGTCGACGACGCAAATGTTGAGCTTATCCTGCAACTGCTGCTCATAGCTTTCCCACACGCGGGGAAGCAATTCGGAGTCGTTGCGCTCAGCCATGACGCCCAGCACGTCGACCAGCACCGGATTGCAACCCCCGAAGACGCCACGAGCAAGCTCGCTGCGTTGTTCGGGCGTGTATGCGGTGTCCTTCAGCGCAGAAGCGAGGTCGATATTGCCGCGCATCGCGGAAATGACGGCCTTCGCCTGATCCCGCACCTCGAGCACGCCGTCTTGTCCGCCCGCTTCGTATGCAGCGTCGAACATGATTGACGCATAGGCGGCAACCTGCTCTTTGGTGACAAGGCGATTAGTTGACATCGAAGCTGCCCGCCTCGTCCACGTAATGCTCGATGACCTTGCGGTGGTCGGCATCGCTCAAGTCGTCGCCGATCAGGCGTGAAGCCACGGCAATGGACATGTCAGCGATCGATCCCTGAAGTTCGGCCACAGCGGCCTTCTTCTCGGCCTCGATGGCAACGCGTGCCTTCTCGATCATGGCGTTGGCTTCCGTATGCGCCTTATCGGTGATGTCGGCCTTGACGGCCTCACCGGTCTGCTTGGCTTCAGCGACGATCTGAGAGGCCTGAGTCTTGGCATCGGCCAACTGCTGGCGATACTCCTCAAGCACGCGCTCGCTTTCGATGCGAGCTTCCTCTGACTTCTCAAGCGCTTCCTTGATCATCTTCTCGCGCTTCTCAAGCATGGCGTCAAACTTGGGCCAGCCAAACTTGAGCAGGACGACTGCCAAGATGATGAAGGCGATGAGCATCGGAATGAATTCCATCATGTCTGGAACGATATTCGCGATGCCCTCCTTCTCACTGGCAAACGCGAGCGCAGGAAAAGCAAACGTCGTGCCGCCTGCCGCGAGCACGGCGATACCCATGCGGGCCGATGCTTTTTTCGCTCTGGTTTTCACGTAGTAACCTCCTTTTAAGCCTTGTGCGGCGTCGTATCCGATGAAGGCTCGAGTTACACGATGAAGGTCAGAACGAAGCCGATGAGGGCGAGAGCCTCGGCCAGAGCGGCACCGATGATGAAGTTGGTGAACAGACGGCCCTGCAGTTCGGGCTGACGGGCGGTCGCGACGCAGCAGCCGTAGCAGGCGATGCCGATGCCGAGGCCAGGGCCAATCGTGGACAAACCATAGCCCACGAGCTTCAGTGCGGCGAGTGCGATTGTCATTTCCACAGTTTTCCTCCTTTTACCGTCTTTGGGCCTGTTCCCAAAAACACTGAATACTTTATGTCCATCCGGCGGTGGAGGCGCCGGTGAAACCCACGTTCATGCCCCTTGGGCATCACGTCGTCCAGCGTGAGCCAAACGACGGACGGGCACCCGAAGGCGCCCGCGAGAAATCCTAATGCTCGGACGTTGCGAGAGAGATGTAAACCGCCGAGAGGATGGTGAACACATACGCCTGCAAAAACGCCACCAGAACCTCGAGCGCGTACATGGCAATGAGAAACACCATCCACGCAACCGGCGGCAAAGCAAACAGCAGATTGCCGGACGTCGGATCAAAGGCGGCTTGCAGGAACACCGTGGTTGCCAAGGCAAAGATGCCAAGCACCATATGGCCGGCGAACATGTTGCCATACAGTCGAACGGCCAGCGTCAGAACACGCAGCACCATGGAGATGAACTCAAAGAACCAGATGATCGGGACCATGACCTTCGGCAGGCCCGAGGGGGCGATTGACTTGATGTAGCCCCAGCCACCGTGGGCCTTCACTCCCCAGTAGTTGAAATACACGAACGAGATGACCGCAAGCGCCCAGGTGATGCTGATGCTGCCGGTCGGGGTCTTGAAGCCGGGAATGAGGCCGATGAAATTGGAGATCAGGATAAAGAAGAACAGCGTTGCCAAAAACGGCACGTGCTTCTTGTAGCCATGCCCGATGGCTCCCTCCCCCATGTCCTTCCTCACGAACTCATAGCCGTACTCGACCATGTTGGTGAACTTGTTCGACGGGACGAGCGTCAGACGCTTGCCCGCCGTCATGACCACGACAAGCGTGATGATGAAGACGATGATCATCCAGAAGACGTACTGCGTCATCCCGATCCCATTGGAACCGAAGACGATGGCTGAATCGAACGACCCCTGGAGGTGAGGCACATTCTCCGCAAGCATTTCAAGAGGGTTCACGTAACTTACCTTTCCATCCTACTTCCGCAAAATTTTGCCGATACCGAAACCGATAGCGGCCACGCTGAGAACGACAACCTCGGCCAGAACGAACGGCAAAACGAGATCGCGAGCAACCATGACGCAGACAATGGCGGTGCCAAACAGGAGGACAAACGAAGCCAGAACACCAAGAAGCAAGGCTCCCATGGAGCCTAAATTGCTGGTGTCTGTCACCCGTCTCGTCATCCGAAGGCCGAAAAACAGCGGAAGAAACCCCACGAATCCAGCCAGCGCACCCAGAACAATCGCTGTTACCATGACCTGCTTTCTGCCCTACCGCACATCCCTGCGTATCCTTATGAAACCGCCAAGTATGATAACGGAACTTCTCACCACCTTCCTGCACAGAAATTAAAAACTTGCATTTTTCGGGTGAATGGATGGATAAACCGGGCAGAAAACTGCATACCCCTTCTCCCCCAATTGGACGTCGATGTCCGGAAGGTGACTTGGAGCGTATTTCGCCCGCCTCCCCTCCATACGATACCCGAACAATCCCAAATCATGCCGGGAAAAGAGCTCATGAAACCTCGCCCTCGTATACCCTCAATTTCATGCCCGCTTCTTCCAGCATGGCCATGGCAAGCTTGTCGGGATAGGGATTCTGGTAGACGATCTCCTCTATCCCCGCATTGATGAGCATCTTGGCGCACACGATGCACGGCTGGGTCGTGATGTAGATGGATGCGCCCGTGATGTTGATGCCATAGCGTGCCGCCTGGATGATGGCGTTCTGTTCCGCATGCAGGCCCCGACATATCTCATGCCGCTGCCCGCTGGGAACGTTGAGCTGCTGACGCAGGCATCCTGTCTGCGCACAATGCGCCATGCCTGTCGGCACGCCGTTGTATCCCGTTGCCAGGATGCGGCGATCCTTCACGATGATGGCGCCGACCGCGCGGCGCAGGCAGGTCGTGCGCGTGGACACTTCCCCAGCCAAAGTCATGAAATACTGATCCCAGCTCGGTCGGTTGTCAGTCGGTCCGGTTGTCGGTTCCATGGCTCATCCCATCTTAGGGCGCCCGGCCGCGGCAACAAAGCCGGGCCTGGCGCCACGTCTGAACGTCCGGCGCTTCAAGCAGAAGCGCTCCGGGCGGACACTCTCGATTACTTGGTTCCGAAAATGCGGTCCCCAGCGTCGCCGAGGCCCGGAACTATGTATGCCGCATCGTTGAGGCTCTCGTCGATGGCGCAGGTGAAGATATGCACGTTGTCATCAGCATCGAGGACCGCCTCGATGCCTGCCGGCGCCGCAACGATGACCATGAGCTTGATGGTACCCTGCACGCCCTGTTTGCGCAAGTAGGCGATGGCAGCACTTGCCGAACCGCCGGTGGCAAGCATGGGATCGAGCACGATGACCTCACGCTGCGCGATGTCCTTGGGAAGCTTCGCGTAGTATTCGACGGGCTCGTGCGTCTCCTCGTTGCGATACATTCCCACATGCCCAACGCGCGCGGCAGGCACCAGCTCATGCACGCCGTCGACCATGCCCAGGCCGGCGCGCAGGATGGGAACGATGGCAAGCTTCTTGCCGCCCACCGCCTTGCAGACGGTTTTGCAGATGGGCGTTTCCACCTCGATGTCCACAAGGGGGAGATTGCGCGTCGCCTCATAGCCTTCGAACAGCGCCAATTCCTTCACAAGCTCGCGGAACTGCTTGGATGACGTCTCCCGATCCCGTAGGATGGACAGCTTGTGCTGCACCATGGGGTGGTCGACGACGGTGACGCGCTCGTATTCTCTTGTCATGAAAGTCTGCTCCTAGTAGTCAAGCTCGGGATAGAGGGGATGGGCGGCAAGCAGGGCGTCGACGTGCGTGCGAACGTCGGCAAGGACGGCCTCGTCGTCCGCATTGAACACCGTGCGGGCGATAAGCTGTCCGACTTCGTAAAAATCATCTGCGGTGAAGCCACGCGTTGTTGCTGCCGCAGAGCCCACGCGGATGCCGCTCGTCACAAACGGCGAGCGGGGCTCGTTGGGAATGGAGTTCTTGTTCGTGGTCAGCCCTACTCCCTCGAGCAGCTTCTCGGCGTCCTTGCCGGTGACGTCGGCCGGCGTCAGGTCCACAAGGCACAGGTGGTTGTCCGTGCCGCCGGAAACCAGGCGCAGGCCACCGTCCCCCATGCCCTGGCCAAGGGTGCGGGCGTTCTCCACCACGTGCTCGATATACGTCCCGAACTCGGGTTTGAGCGCCTCGCCGAATGCCACCGCCTTGCCTGCGATGACGTGCATGAGCGGACCGCCCTGGCCCCCAGGAAACACCGCCTTGTCGATCTTCTTGGCGATGTCCTCATCGTTGGTGAGGATGAACCCGCCACGGGGGCCGCGCAGGGTCTTGTGACTCGTCGAGGTCACGATGTCCGCATGCGGCAGAGGACTGGGATGTGCACCGGTTGCAACCAATCCGGCGATATGCGCCATGTCAACCATGAACAGCGCATCGACCTCATGGGCGATCGACGCCATGCGCTCGAAGTCAATGGTGCGAGGATAGGCTGATGCACCGCCGACGATCAGCTTCGGACGCTCCTCTTTGGCGATGCGAAGCATCTCATCGTAGTCGATGGTCTCCGTCTCGGGGTCCAGCCCGTACGACGCGAAGTGATAGAACCGCCCGGAAAAGTTCACCGGGGAGCCATGCGTGAGGTGGCCTCCCTGGTCAAGACTCATGCCAAGCACCGTGTCGCCAAGTTCGAGGACCGCCGCATAAGCGCACAGGTTTGCGTTCGCCCCCGAATGGGGCTGCACGTTGGCGAAGCGGGCACCGTACAGCTCGCAAACGCGATCGCGAGCCAGATCCTCCACCATGTCCACCTTCTCGCAACCGCCGTAATAGCGCTTGCGGGGATAGCCTTCGGCATACTTGTTCGTAAGGACGCTGCCAACGGCGTCCATCACGGCGGGAGAAGTGAAATTCTCCGATGCGATGAGCTCGACGGAATCACGTTGACGGGCAAGCTCCTGCCGGATGGCATCGGCAACCGCGGGATCGGTCTGAGATACGAATGAGAGAGCCATGGTCTACTTCCTTTCGAGAGCGGATATCTTCTCAACGCGGCCCGCATGGCGGCCCCCGCCGAATTCGGTTGTCAGGAACGCGTCGACGATGGCACGATTCGTCTCCTCGTCCACGAACCGCGCCGACACGGTCACGATGTTCGCGTCGTTATGCTCTCTGGCAAGTGCGGCAAACTGCGGGCTGGTGACGTTGGCGGCACGAATGCCCTCCACCTTGTTTGCCGCCACCGCCATGCCGATGCCGGTGCCGCATACGAGCACTCCGCGATCGGCATCGCCTTTTGCGACGTCGCGGGCGACGAGCTCGGCAAAATCCGGGTAGTCCACGCGGTCTGCGGAGTCCGGCCCACGGTCGACGACTTCGTGCCCCCGGTTCCTGAGGTGAGACACGAGCGACCCTTTGCAGTCGAAACCCGCATGATCGCTGGCGATGCTGATTCTCATTCTAGACCGTCCTCTTTTCCAGATCGTTTCGTTCCGTCGGTTCGATGGCATCGACGAGGAATTCTGCCCCGCCCTTTTCCGTTCAGGAGGACAGCGCAACTCCCATCGTCCGATGAACCGCATCGGACCAACCCTTCAACAGCGCCTCGCGCCGATCGTCAGCCATGCCCGGCTCATACACGTCATCCGATGAACGCAGGCCCCGCAGCTGATCCTTGCTCTCCCAAAACCCGGTGCACAGTCCTGCGAGATAGGCGGCGCCCAATGCCGTTGTCTCCACATTCTGAGGTCGACGCAGCGAGGTTCGCAAGATGTCGCACTGGAACTGCATGAGAAAATCGTTCGCCGAAGCTCCGCCGTCCACGTTGAGCACGCTCAGGGGAACGCCGGCATCGGCCTCCATGGCCACCGCGAGGTCATGCACCTGATAGGCCATGGACTCCAATGCCGCCCGCACAAGCTGCCCTCGCGTGGTCCCTCGCGTAAGACCGTACAGGGCGCCCCGTGCATCGGCGTCCCAATAGGGCGCGCCAAGGCCGGTGAAGGCAGGCACGATATACACGCCGCCCGAATCCTTGGCCTCTCGCGCGATGGCTGAGGTGTCGGACATCTCGTCGATGAGACCCAGTTCGTCACGGAGCCACTGCATGAGAGCCCCGGCCACGAACACGCTGCCCTCGAGGGCATATTCGGTGCGTTTGGTTCCCGGGGCGCTGGCGGCAACGGTGGTGATGAGGTTGTGCGACGACACGCTGGCTTGCCCTCCCGTGTGCATGAGCAGGAAGCAGCCGGTGCCATAGGTGTTTTTGGCCTGTCCCGGCTCGAAGCAGCACTGCCCAAACAGCGCCGCCTGCTGGTCCCCCGCAACGCCGCAGATGGGTATGCCGGGCACGATGCCGGGATTGGCCGTTCGACCGAACTCGCCCGACGACGCGCGCACCTCCGGCATCATGGATGCGGGCACATCGAACAGATCGAGGAGCCACGGATCCCACTTCATGCCATGGATGTCGAACAGCATGGTGCGACTGGCATTGGTCACGTCAGTCGCGTGCACCGCGCCGTCGGTGAGGGCCCAGACAAGCCAGCTGTCCACCGTTCCGAAGGCGAGTTTGCCAGCCTCGGCATCCTCGCGGGCGCCGGGCACGTTGTCGAGTATCCAGGTTATCTTGCTGGCCGAGAAATAGGCGTCGGGCACAAGTCCCGTCTTGGCCGTTATCTTTTGGGCGATGGCGGGGTCTCCGCATCGCTCCTCGACGATGCCGGCCGTTCGGCGGCACTGCCACACGATGGCGTTGCCCACGGGCTGCCCTGTCTCGCGGTTCCACACGACCGTCGTCTCTCGCTGGTTCGTGATGCCGATGGAATCGATGTCCGCCGGCCCCAGGCCATGGGACACCAGGAGTTCGGTCAAAGCGCCCATCTGAGACGACAGGATGTCGCGAGGGTCATGCTCCACCCAGCCCGACTGG
Source organism: Actinomycetes bacterium (assembly GCA_023429565.1). Lineage (GTDB taxonomy): Bacteria > Actinomycetota > Coriobacteriia > Coriobacteriales > Eggerthellaceae > JAEWQO01. The sequence goes on along the minus strand of JAEZDJ010000055.1, from coordinate 14,449 downwards.
GGGAACAGCTGCGGGAACGGATTCTGAACCGTGGCGGCAACGCGGCCTCCCGCATCCACGAGCATGGCGCGCGACGAGGTGGTGCCTTGGTCAAGAGCTATGATGTAGCCCGGCATGCGTGCTCCTCTATCCAGTGAGAAACATCAGTATAGACCTGCATGCGGCCCGGCTCGTTGAGTATCTCATGCCGCATGCCCGGATAGATTATCTCATCCACCCGCTCCACCCCGGCGCGACGCATGAGCTCGGCGGCCTCATGCACGCCCTTGCCATAGTCCCCCACCGGATCGTCGGCGCCGGACACGAACAGCAACGGCAGGTCGTGAGGAATCTTCGAAGCACGCCTGCGCGAGACGACTTCCGCCGTCAGCTCGGTCAGCGTCGCGTACGCTCCCGCCGAGAACATCGTGCCGCATTGCTCGTCGGCAACATACGAATCGACGACCTGGGGATCGGCAGATATCCAGTCGAAGGGGGTGCGGGCATCGGGAATCTTCTTTGCAAACGCGCCTGCGCCAAGTCCGTCCAAAAACGTGCTGCGATAGTCGTCGCCCTTGAATGCGGCGATGCGGCGGGCCATCAGATTGCCCGCTTTCGACATGAGGAAAGGCGGCTGTCCCGTGCCGGAGAGAACGGCGGCAGAGACCCCTTCCCCATAACGGGTGAGGTAGGACCGCACTATGAAGCTTCCCATGGAATGGCCGAACAGGATATAGGGAGTCTGGCGGGAATAGCGCGCCGCGACCGTCAGACGAAGCTGATGGACGTCCTCGACGAGCACGTCCTTGCTCCCCCGCGACGGCATGTGCCCCAGTTCCTCAAGGGCGGCCACGCTCTTTCCGTGCCCGATATGGTCGGTGCCGCACACGACAAAGCCGCGCCCGGCAAGGAACCGGGCAAAATCGTCATAGCGGCCCACATACTCGGACATGCCATGCACGATCTGGACGATGCCTCGAGGAAACGCGTCACGCGAGCCAGCCGAGCGGATCGGCTGCCAAACGAGCCCGCGGATCTGGCTCTTCCCGTCGTGAGATAGAAAACCGACTGCCGAAGCAGAATCAGATGAAGTCATAAATACCCCTCCCAGAGCATGATGATGCCCTCCATTATACCGGACGGAAGGGGAAGGACGAGGCTTTACGATAACGCTTGGATGTCGGAAATGGAAATGGCGCCCTCCCGCACCATGACGGGATGTTCTGCCGTGCAGTCGATGATGGTGGATGCCACGCCGCTTTTGTCTTTGTCGTCGACGTCTTTGAGCATCGTCGCGACCCGCCCCGTCAGGACAGGATCGAGGGCCTCGAAGGAGTGCGGGGCCTTGCCGCCTGATCGGTTTGCCGACGTGGTGGCCAACGGCTTGCCCACAGCCCGGATGAGCTCAAGAGCACAGTCGTTGTCGGGCATGCGCAGGCCGATCGTTCCCTCAGCCGAACGGAATGCCGGAGGAACCGCATCGCCTGCCCGGACGATGAGCGTCAGAGGCCCCGGCCAGAACGTGCGCGCAAGCGCTCGCGCAAAGTCAGGAACGAGCTTGCCGTACCGGTCGAGATCGTCCTGGTCGGCAATGAGCCAGGCAATGGGCTTGCCATGGTCTCGTTCCTTTATGTCATAAAGGATTTCCGGGCTGTCGGCAGCCCCGACAGCCACTCCCAGGCCATAGACCGTTTCCGTGGGAAAGATGGCCGGCTCGCCACGCAACAGCGCCGCAGCCGTTTCGTTCGTCGTTTTCGCTCTTTTAGGCATGGTGATGCTACCTCTTTGCGAGACCATCGACGGCATCCGCTGCGCATCCGCTTTCGGCCACGCCTTATCGCAATCCACATACAACCGCCTCGCGGTGGCGGGGGTAGCATTGTAGCACTCTCTCATGAAGAAGCAAATGCCTGCCGCCATCAGGAACGGGGCCGACCCCCAAAGTTCCCGTTCGCCGCAAAGCGATCTCTATTGTGTTACGAATTAAAAAATCGTGTTACTATCTAAGCGACAAGACGTCACTCGCTTCAAGGAGGAAATGATGAGAACACGAACTATGCCCGCGTCCAAGTTCTTTCTGTCGCGCCTGCTCGCGATAGCCTTTGGGATGGCGCTCTGCTTCGGGGCACTTGCAGGATGCGCATCGCAGGCAACGCAAGGCAACGGCGAGTCCGCGATGGACCATGCCGCAACGGTGACAGTGACCGACATGGTTGGACGAAGCGTCGAAGTGCCCGCCAACGTCGAGAGGATCATCGGCATCGGTTCAAGCTCGCTGCGCCTGATCTCCTATCTTGAGGCGACCGACTTGGTCGTGGGCGTTGAGCAATCTGAACTTGAGGACAATGTCACGTGCAGCTATCGACATGTCTACCATGACACGTTCGAAAACCTTCCCGTCATCGGCGATGGCGGTTCGAAGGGCGTCACCCCTAACGAGGAGGCCATCATGCATACGGCACCTCAGGTCATCTTCGCCAGCATTGACCAGGACGCGGCGAATTCCCTCCAGGAGAAGACGGGCGTCCCGGTGCTCTGCCTGACCCTGAGCGATGTCGTGTTCGACCAAGTGTTCTACGACAACGTCGAACTTGTTGGCAGCGTCGTCGACAAGAGCTCTCGCGCAGACGAGATCATCTCATACATGCAAGGCATTCAAAGCGACCTTGCGCGGCGCACGTCCAACATCGCCGACGACGACAAGGTAACTGCCTACGCAGCGGGCATCAGCTTTCGCGGAGGACATGGGTTTGCTGGCACCGAGGCGCAGTTTCCCCCCTTCGCTGAGACGAACACCACCAATATCGCTGACGTCGAGGGCGCACGTGGGGCGTTTGACATCGATCTTGAAAAAGTCGCTGCCGCCCAACCTGATTGCATCTTCGTCGAAAGCGGCAACCTCCCCCTCGTCAAAGAGGACTACGACGCCAATCCGGCCTACTTCGCCGAGCTCAAGGCCGTGCAAGAACAAAACGTCCATACGCTCATATCGTACCGCTTCTACGCCACGAACATCGAGTTGGCCCTCGCAAACTGCTATCAGGTTGGGGCCATCGCCTACCCTGATCGATTCGAAGATGTCAACCCAACGGACAAGCTCGACGAGATCACCGAGTTTTTCCTGGGTAAAAAGCTCTCTGCCGACCTAGAAGCCGAAGGCTACGAGTTCAAGCAGGTTGACCTCGCCAGCAGGTCCGTGTAAGAAGCGGACCCCTGCCGATCGAACGGCCTCCAAGACCTTCTCGGGCGGGCAGGGAACCTTTTCGCTCCCCTGCCCGCCATGGCCACGGTCGGTGAATGGAGTCGCTGCCGCAACCCCATCACACTGCCCTCTGCAAAGTATTTGTTACGCTTCTTTATTTCGTAACATTTCAGGTGTATGATGCAACCACAAGGCTGCAAGGGGCAGCCGATGACAGAGAAAGGAGTCCGGAATGGCTTGTTTTCTCGTTCCAACCGGCGAGGCCATCATCGCAACCATCATCAAGCGCCGCGTTGAGACACAGGAAGAGGCAGAAGGAACTCCCGCCGTTTCAGAAGATGGTAGGTTCTCTTGGAAAGTGAAGCTTTCCTGGCTGACCACCATGCTCTGGGGCGGCGCACTATTGCTGGCTCTTGAGCATATCTGGCACGGAGAAGTCGTGTTTTACCCGCCGTTTCTCACCGCCATGTCCGACCCGGCCGACACGGCAGTCATGCTGCATGAGATGTCGACGGTAGGCGTTGGCATGGCAGTTTTGGTGACGGCGGTCTGGGTGGTCATGGTGCTCGCAGCCGACCACATTCCAGCACTGCGCACTGCACTTGGCCGGGAAGGGGCATAGACCATGACGCTCATCATCACCGCCGCCGCGGCCATCATCGTCACCATGCTCCGTTTCCTGATGCCGACCATGGCCGCGAAGTATCGGCTGGGAACGCTCGCGCTCATGTACGGGGGAGCTGCCCTCATGTGGGTTGTCGATGGATTCGCCTGTCTCGCCGAGGGAGAGCCGTTCATCGAGCTGGCAGATCCGACAGCCATGGCAGATGACGCGCTGCTGGGCGTCTCCGTCGTCGTGCTGGGTCTGATAGCCTGGGGAGTGGTGCTTGCCGTCAAGAAGGCGCAAAGCCAGAAAAGCGCTTCCGCCACAGCCTGACGCCCTCCACGATTCACCTTCCACCTCATGCGTCGTCCGAGCAAAAGAACTCGGGCGACGCATGAGGTGTCTCACCGACGCTGGGGCAACCCCGCTTCGACCGCACGGCAACGCACGAGAGCCACCCTCACCTCACCGGCCAGGACCGTCCAAAGGAACGGCGACGGGCACGCCGGCAACCTGCTCGACGCAAAACCGAATGCCATAGGTTGCGAATAGCGTCTCGCTGTCGACCGCCTCGCGTCCTCCCTGAGCGACGACCATCCCGTCGCGCATGAGCAGGAACGTGTCACAGAAGCGCAAGGCCAGGTTCACGTCATGAATGACAAGCACGGTCGCGAGCGATCCCCGTTGCGTTATGGAACGCATCGCGTCGAGCACTTCCAGCTGATTTTTCGGATCAAGGGCACTCGTCGGCTCATCGAGCAGCAGCACCTCGGGTTCTTGGGCGAGAGCACGAGCGAGATAGACCTTCTGCCGTTCTCCGCCAGAAAGCTCGTCAAGAAAACGATCGGAAAAGCATCCGAGGTTCAATCGATCGATGGTATCGGCGACCACAGCCCGATCACGGTCGGCCAACGTCCACGTTATATGGGGTCGCCTGCCCAGCAAAACCTGGTCGTATACGCTCAGATGAGGAATGCGCTGACACTGCGTCACGTAGGCGATGTGTTGGGCAATCTGACGACGCCCAAGAGAGTGGAGCGGCCGACCGTCAACCGAGACAAAGCCCGATGAGGGCCTCACCATACCGGCAAGCACGTCAAGCAGCGTGGATTTCCCTGCCCCGTTGTTTCCCAAAATGGCAAGCACTCTGCCAGTTTCGACGCCAAGATTGACATTCTCAAATACCAGCTTGTCAGAGGATGGATAATGATAGGCCAGTCCCTGGGCCGCGAGCACGGTGGCACCGACGATGGGCGCTTCCCCCTGCGGAGCCAGAGTTGTATCCTCGAGGGGAGAGTCCGCATCGTTTGCGAAGTCGGGCTTCTCCGAACAGACCGACGCGGAAACGGTGTGCCTGCGGGACACAGACGATGGCTCGCAGGTGCTGCGGAGAGCCCTTTCAGGATATTCCGTCCGATCAAACGCACTGCTGTCGTCCCCGCCGTGCCAACCCGAGCCATGTCCCCTGCGGCTTTCGCATCCATCCTTCGACGCCGCCGCATGAAACACCCTGTCGACAAGAAGGGCCGCTTCCACGTCGTCGATGGCCGCCGCGCAACCGCCCCCCTCGCCGCAGCAATCGCATCCCAGCAACAATTGCGGCATCGCCCCAACCCCCGCCTCACTCTTTTCAAACAGGAATGCGCCGCTTACGACAGGCAGCGTCTCGACTGCCCGCATACTGCGGGACCCCCTTTGCTCCCCAATGCCCTCGTTCCGGTCCTTCCCATGCGTCCGCGTCATCGCTTGTACCCCCTATAGAGCAGATACAGAAACAGCGGAGCTCCCAGAAACGACGTGATTGCTCCAATAGGAAGGATGATCGGAGAGATCACCATACGGGCGACCAAGTCGCTTGCCAACATGATGGAAGATCCCAACACAAGCGAAGCTGGCAGGAGAAAGCGATAATCGTCGCCCACAAGGCGACGCGCAATATGCGGAGCGATGAGGCCGATAAAGCTGATGAGCCCCACAAAGGAAACCATAGCAGCGGCCATGAGGGAAGACACCACCACGCCGAGAACACGCGTACGTCCCACATCGACCCCCAGGCCACCCGCAACCCGACGGCCATTTTGAAGGGCATTGTAATTCCAGCGATTTGCGAAGAAATATACTGCACAAGCCACACCGATGACTGACATTGCACCGATTTGTGCCCCCGTGGCACGGCCAAGATCGCCGAACTGCCAAAATATCACCTTCGTCAGCTCGAGGTCGTCGGAAAAATACTGGATGATGGTGGACGCTCCCGCCCACAGCGCTGAAAGGGCCACACCTACAAGGATGATGCTCTCGGGGCTCGAAAACCCCATGCGCGAAAACAGAAGCACGATCAGACTTGAGACCATAGCCCCGGCAAAGGCAAACAAGGCGATGGTCCCCATCCCCACATTTGTGGAAGGTCCTGCATACGCGGGGATGATCACCAGAATAGCCACCGTGGCACCAAACGCGGCACCCTGCGATATGCCAACGGTGGAGGCGGAAGCGAGCGGATTTTCCAAAACGCTTTGCAGCACGGCTCCAGCAAGCGCCAAACCGGCCCCCGACACGATGGCGCACACCACCCGAGGAAGACGGATGGAACGCACCGTCATGACATCCTGGGACGAGCCGAACCCAAGCAGGGCCCGTGCGCTGTCGACGACGCTCATGTCAGAGGCGCCATTCGCGAGAGCGAGGAGAGCGATCGACACGCACACCACGACAAGCAGGGCTATCGCAAACCAATTCCGTCGCTCAATTCCCTTTCGAAGGGCAGATATCCCCCGGATATCCCGGGGTGCTTGGGAAGCGCTGACTAAAGCGGGGCCATCGACCGGACGAATCCTTCTCTTGCTGGATGGGCTCAGGAACCGCAGGCGTGCCCGTGGCGCGCCTGCGGTTCCTGAATCCGATTCAGCGGGAAGCGGGCCCGTTGGACGCCGCGCCGGGTTAATCAGCGCCTCCCTAGAACCCTTCCCGCTCATAAGCATCGTAGCAATCGAGGCACACGAGCTTGCCCCCCTGAACGCGCAGGCCGAATTCAGCCGTCGATTCGCCGCAAACGGCACATTCCCTTGAGGGAAACAGGCGAGCTGGCTCCGGAAGGGCGTACGAGGGCTCCCCCACCTTGAACAGCCGATCATAAGGCGTGGACAGCAAATGGTTCTGATATTCTTCACGGCTCATGTCGTAATTCTTCGCGTCCAAAACGAGGCGCACGCGACGATCGGTGTCGCGAACGAAAAAGGAGAACGCCATCTTTCCGCGCAGACGCGGGATGAGGTTGGCTTTGCCGTACGTGCAGCCCAGAAGCACTTGCACGGCATCAACGCCGCAAGCGTCGTTCTCGGTAACGCATACGATCTCTTCGTCGATCGCCGGCAGGCGGGAGGCGTCCAACCCCAGTTCGGCTATGGCGCCCTCGCAGGCCTTGAAGCCGATGGCAAGACCGGGGCACTGATGTCCATGAAAGCCGACGACGCTCTCCCACAACGATTCACTCAGCATGTTCGCTCCTCTTCGTTTACCTCCAGTATCCAAATAGTAACACATTTTTACTATTCGTAACACTACATTGGCCAGAGAGGCTCTCGGAAGGGAGAAAGCAGATATCTGGCATAGACTCGTACCACTTCTCGCCGTGGCCTCATGACCAGAACGCGAGCACGGCACACATGACGCCATCCTCCGTCTCATAGGCCGTGCCTGAGCACTCCCGAAGCAAGACAGGGCATCGACCTTTGGCTTTGACGCGATCAAGGAAAGCGCTCGCCACAATAACGGCCATCATCACGATCGCCGTAACGGCTGCCGCTGGCGAATGGGCTACCGAGACGATGGCGCTCATGCATTCTTCAGGAGACCCCCAACATTGCTGAGCAGGTAGCCCCTAGCGGATAGCTCCGAATATGCCAATGGTGGCGTTATCTCGAACTCGCAATCCTCTTTTCTTGACAGCAACTTCGGAAGCGCTCTTTCTCAACGGACTCCCAGCGTCTCTTTTTCTTGGTGTTTCGGTCATTCTGATTCCTCCCGAATCATGTCGCGTTCTCTCTGTCCCAACCGCCAAGTCGCTGCCTCTTGACGGATGTGCCAGAATTTCCTATATACGCCTTCTCGGCCAAGGAGCTCCTCGTGGGTGCCGCGGTCGGCAACCGTGCCTCCGTCGATCACGAGGACCTGATCGGCGCTGCGCACGGTGGAGAGACGGTGCGCGATCACCACCAAGGTCTTGTCTTTGACAAGCTCGCGAATGGCGTTTTGAATAAGCGACTCATTTTCCGGATCGACGTTTGCCGTCGCCTCGTCGAGCAGGATGATAGGCGCATCCTTCAGGATGGCCCGGGCAATGGATATACGTTGCTTCTCCCCACCAGACAGGGTCGATCCACCTTCGCCGACGACGGTTTCATATCCTTGTGGAAGAGCCATGATGAAGTCGTGGCACTGCGCCTGCCGGGCGGCAGCGACCATCTCCTCATGCGACGCCTGAGGTTTTCCAAGGCAGATGTTGCCCGCAATCGTATCGTGGAACAGGTAGACGTTCTGGAACACCATGGATATGTTCTCGAGCAGGCTGTCGCAGGTGAACTCTCTCACGTCGTGTCCCCCCACGCTTACCTGACCGGATTGCACATCCCAGAATCGGGCTATCAGACGCGTGACGGTGGTCTTCCCGCTGCCCGACGGTCCCACGATCGCACAGAGGGAACGGGGCGGGATGGCGAAGCTGAGATCGTGCAGAAGGGCTGCATCGCCGTCATAGGAAAAGGCCACGTCGTCAAACGCGATATCATGAGACCCGATGACGACCTCCGCGCCATCGACATCAATCCTTGGAACGCGCCTGATGGCTTCGACGCGGTTCAGTGAAGCTTCGAGCATTCTGATCAGCAGCGTCATCTGCCCCATGACCTCAAGGGGATTGAACACCATGAAGCAGGCCACCACGATGACCACAAAGCGCGCGAAATCGATCTCGCCGTTCAGGGCAAGCCACGATCCCAAGAACATGATCGCGCAAGATGCACAGCGGAATATGGTGCTATAGAGCGTGTTCAACGGAGCGAATTCCCGCTCGATCGCGTAGTTCGTCTCGAAGCTTCCCTCATAGGCATGCCTTACCTTTGCCAGAGAAGCGTCTTGCCTGTTGAACGATTTAATGACCGCAATCCCCTGAATGTAGTCCAACGTCGCCTCGATCGCTTCGGACTGAGCCTCCTTCTGCCTCCCCGACAAGTCGATGCCCCTCTTCTGCATCCTTTGATAGACCAGCAGAGAGAGCCCGGTGCCCAACACGAACACGATGCCGATCTTCCAGTCGAAGAAGAATACAAGCACACTCATGAGGACCATGCTGATGGTGCCCGTGGATATGCGGTCGAGAATGTGCATCGAGTACATTTCGAGGAAGTTCAAGTCGGTCGTGGCGGTGGCGGTTATCGAACCAAGGCTGTTCTGGTGAAAGAAGCCCATGGGCACGGTGCGTAAATGGTTGCCAACCGCTATCCGTTCCCGAGCGACGAACTCATAGCCCGTCGCACTTTGGAACCGATAAAGCAGATACTTGGAGATGACACGCCCGACGATGCCGATGGCAAGCAGCAGAACCACCTGCACCAGCACTGGCTCCAAGTCGTGTCCTTGCTGAAACTCGACGAGAAAGGAGAACAGCGCCAAAAAGGGAAACATCTCGAACACGGAATCGAGCACACTGCACAGAAAGCCAGCCTTGATCCTGCCCGCCAGATCGCCCGAAAGATCGAGGACCCGCCGAATCACGCTCCACATAAGGCACCTCCTTTCGTCACGTCGGCTCGTTTGTCTCGCACGCTCCAATCCATGGCTTGGGTATGCGTTTGCCACATCGTCTGATAGGTGGACGAGTTTTGCAGGAGTTGCTCATGCGTGCCTTGGGCACTGATGCGGCCGTCCTCCAACACGATGATGGCATCGGCGTACATGATCGTCGAAAGCCGGTGTGCGATCACGATGAGGGTCTTGTCGCGGGTCAACATATCGATCGAGCGCTGGAGCTTTGCTTCGCTTTCCGGATCGGTGAAGGCGGTTGCCTCGTCAAGTATCACGAGAGGGGCATCCTTGAGCAGAGCGCGCGCCAAGGCGATACGCTGTCGCTCCCCTCCAGAAAGGCGATCTCCCGCATCTCCCGCCTGAGTGTCGTAGCCTTCCGCAAACCGCGCGATGAACTCCTCGCAACCGGCACGTTTCGCAACGAGTTCCACCTGGGCATCGGTCGCCGTCGGACAACCGACCCGAATGTTCTCACGCAGGCTCATGTTGAAGAGGTAGTTGTCTTGGGACACATAGCTGATGTGATCCATCAATGCCTCAAGGGGCATGTCACGGATGTCGGTGCCGCCGATGGTGACAGCACCCGAGCCGACATCCCAAAATCGCGCAATCAGCTTCGCAAGCGTCGACTTTCCCGAACCCGAAGGACCGACCAGCGCGGTAGTCGTTCCCGGAGCAGCGGTGAAAGAGACGCCATGGATCACTTCGGCCTTGTCGTAGGTGAAGCTGACGTTTTCCAAACGGACCTGGCTTCCTTGAGGCATCTGCGCCTGGTGTGGTTCGGGGAGCTCATCCATATCCAAAAGCTCCTGGATGCGAGGCTGGACTTCGAAGATTGTGGCGAAGTTCTCCATGAATTCCATGACCTTTTGGATTGCCCCCACGATGCCAAGCGACAGGACAATACAGATGATCAGCTGAGAAAGCCCCAGAGTGCCCTCCATGATGAGCAGCATGCCCACCGGCAAGACGAAAGCGATCGTCGACGGCATGATGGCCTGGCTCACGCTCATGAAAGGCCAGCAATGACGGAACCATGCGGTCGTCACGTCTCGCACCCTGACGATCGCGCCCGTGAATCGGTCGAGCGAATCGGCGCTCCTGCCGAACGCCTTCACGACCTCCATGCCGTTGATGTATTCCACCACCGTCACGTTCATGTCCGAGTTTGCCTGCATATAGCGCTGCATCATGGGACCGCGCCCTATCGTCATGCAACCGTAGACGGTCAGGCCGATCACCGTCGAGACGAGCGATGCCAGCGCCATGCGCCAGTCGATGGTGAACAGATAGGCAACGACGGCGACGGGAACAAGGATGCTCGAGGTTAGTTCGGGGATGACGTGCGCTATCGGATATTCAAGGCGCTCCGTCTCGTCGATGACCACTTGCTTGAACTCTCCTGACGGCTTTCGCTGGATAGTGCCCAGGGGGAGCCGCGCCATCTTTTCCATGATGGCCACTCTGATGTTTCGAATGATCTCGAAGGCGGCTTTGTGGGAGGAGAGCGTCGCCTTCGTATGCAGCAGGCCTTTCGCCACATAGCCAGCAAAGGCCACGGCAGAGAGCGCCGCGGCGACGGCAAGGGCCATGTCTCCATCAAGAAAGCCCGTGATCAACCACGCTATGCACACATAGGGAAGCAACCCGCAAAACACCGACAGAACAGACAGCACGACCGACAGCCAAAGCTGGCCCTTCCGCTGGCCGGCGAACGAAAGGATACCCCAAAGCGGCGACTGTTTTTCCTTCGCCCGCGCAGGACGTTTTCCCCCTGCGCCGTTGGCCGCGTCTCCCTCCTGCTCCGACGGTCTTTCCCGCGTGGCCGCTTCAGCCCGTTGTTGCTCATTTGGCATGTTCCGCTCATTTCTCGCAAGTCATCGTTACGAGAAAGACGATAGGCAAGACGAGGAGCGTTGCGTGCCCAGATCGGGATTATCCCCATGCCGGAATCAGGAGTATCCGTTGGAGCAACTTCGTTCAGCGCCTCCGAAGCAGCTCTCCGGGGGTATGGTCGAAATGGCGTTTGAAGGCATCGATGAAATGGCTCACGTTCGAATAGCCCACCATCCAGGCGATGTCCTTCACTTTGTAGTCTCCCGAATCGACCAACACGGATGCCATCTCCATGCGTTTGGACACGATATACTCCAGAACGGTAGTTCCGAAGCAATGCTTGAAACCCCGCTTGAGCTTGTATTCATTCAAACATGCTTCATGGGCAAGTTTCGCTATGGTGAGAGGGTGTGCAAAACGCCGGTCGATGCTCTGCCTGACCGCGAGCAAGCGGTCGTAGTCCTCTTTCGAAACCGTTACGTTCGGCCTGCTCACCTCAGTCTCACACACCACTTCGTCAAAGTACACGGCCAGAAGCTCGAGCACCTTGCCTTCAAGATAGAGGGGACGCAGGCTGTCGCAGATCGAGCAGGTTCCAATCTGGTCAACGATCATTCGAACCTTGGGGGTGAGGGAAAAAGACTTCTGCCTCGACTCGGCTCGCAGGTCATTGATTGCTCCCTTGCACTGGAAACAGGAGATCAGGCTTTCGAAACGTTCCGGTTCAAGCATGAGGGAAATGCCATGGTAGCGTGTCTTTTTGGCAAAGGTGCTCAGGCTTCTCTCAACCGATCCAAGCTGGACATAGCTGCAATTCCCGTCGATGGCCATGCGCCCGCTTTTCAGGTCGGGGTATTCCCATTCAAAGCCGCCTTCAAGACAAAAGCCGAGTTGAAACAACGTCCTGGCGGAAGTCGTCTCCTCAAAGACGCAATCGTCACGGAACGCGAAATCGGATCGACAGAGGTCGATCGAAGAAGAAACGCCCTCGAAAGCAATTTCTCCGTCAAAACGGTCAGCGAGACCGCCGTAAGCTCCTTGATAGGTGTCGGCAATCATGGAAAGGCTCATCCATTCGAAAGACAGTAAGTAGTTAGATTAAGCTAACTATAGCATATACCTATGCCCGTGACTGAGATGCTTGCAATCGCCGCATGCTCGATTATAATCAGAATTCGTAAATGATTTACAATTTGAGGTGAAACATGAAAAGGAACCGCGACTATCAGACGCAGGGAAAGCGGAAGGTCTTCGACTATGCGCAACGGTTCGGAGAACCGGGATTTACCGCAAAGGATGTCTTCTCGCACTATCGCGGCACAGGCGACCCCGTCAGCTACCCGACCGTCTATCGACAGCTCGACAAGCTGACCGAGAACGGAGTTCTCAAGAAGCATCGTGACGGCGATGGCGACTCATCCGTCTATTTCTACCGAGGCAAGCAGGATGGCCCCGATTCGCAGCCCCTGCTGAAATGCGTCTCCTGCGGCAAGCTCCTCCCCCTCCAATGCAACGTCGCGAAAGGCCTCGCCCAACACGTCGACGAAAAGCATGGCTTCCACATCGACATGAGCGAGACGGTGTTCTACGGCACATGCTCGTCCTGCACTGCCCTCAACCAGCAAAATCTCCCCTCCTGAACGAAAGAAGCGTGTCCATGGAAAGAAGAATCCCCGTCACCGTCCTGTGCGGATATCTCGGCTCAGGCAAGACGACGCTCTTGAACTATCTGCTCACCTGCGATCACGGCCATCGGGTCGCCGTCATCGTCAACGACATGAGCGAAGTGAACATCGACGCGGAACTGGTCAGGCAGGGAGGATTCAGCCGTGCGGAAGAGGAACTCGTCCAAATGCAGAACGGGTGCATCTGCTGCACCCTGCGCGGCGATCTCCTCAAGGAGGTCGACCGCCTGTCTCGGCTCGACACCATCGATTACATCCTCATTGAAGCGTCGGGGATCAGCGAGCCCATCCCCATCGCGATGACCTTCGTCTGCCGCGACGAGTCGCAGGAAATCGACCTGGCCCAGAAAACGAGGCTCGACACGATGGTGACCGTCGTTGACGCCCACCGGTTTTGGGTTGACTTCGGAAACGGAGACGCCCTGATTGCGCGCCAGGCGGAAGACGAGCTCAAAGAGGAAGACATCATGGACCTGATGATCTCTCAGATCGAATTCTGCAACGTCATTGTACTGAACAAGTGCGATCTTCTTTCCGACAGCGAGATAGGACAGGTGGAAACGGTAGTGAGGACGCTCCAGCCCGGAGCGAAGGTGATACGATCGACGAAAGGCATCGTCGATCCATCCGAGATCCTGGACACGCAGCTCTTCGACTTCAACCAGGCCTACGATTCTCCCGGTTGGCTACAAGAACTGAACCGGGAGCATCACACGCCCGAAACGGAAGAATACGGCATTTCCTCTTTCGTGTACGAAGCCGTGCGACCCTTTCACCCCCCAGCGAATCAAAGAATACCTCTGCGACGGGCTTCCCGATTCGGTCGTCCGCGCAAAGGGCTTCATGTGGCTTCCAAACTACAACGACTATTCGATCCTCATGGAACAGGCAGGAAAGAACGTCGACATTTATCCCACTTCGTATTGGGCGGCAACCATGCCCGAAGACGAGCTGGCCGAATATTTCGAGGAATGCCCCGAAAGCCTTGAGACGTGGGACCCGAACTATGGAGACCGTCGCAACCAGCTGGTCTTCATCGGCATCCAGCTCGACAAGGAAGACATCGTGAACGAGCTTGACAGCCGCCTGCTCTCCGACAGCGAGATGTTCGATGACTGGAACAGCCTGCCCGATCCCTTCGAATGGGAGATCGTCGAGTGAGAGCCGCGGTTCGACAACCACGATCCCCCTCGCCATGCCGAACGACACGCTGAGCTAGAGCGGGTCGCGGTCGTCGACGATCGCCCGACAAGCCGCAAGACGAGAGGCTCCGTCGAATGGGGTCAAGCTGTTGGATCGGACTGGAGTGAGGAGAAACGGGTCGGGTCGGGTCGGGTCGGG
>JAEZDJ010000052.1 GCA_023429565.1 Actinomycetes bacterium | reverse complement strand
AAAAAAAAAAAAAAAAAAAAAAAAAAAAAAAAAAAGAACGAAAACAAACACATACGTTCTTTCTCCTTTCTTCGCGCTTTCGCTGCAGCTCTTCCTCTTGTTCTTTCAATTTGCGGAGTTCCTCTTCTCTTGCGCGCTTGCGATCCTCTTGTGCTTTTGCCTTCGCTTCTGCGTCTCTTTCCTCTCCCTATTTTATTTGGCAAAATAATAATAATAATAAATAATTAACCAACGAACAATTACGTCAAATAAATGATCATAATAATAATAATAATAAATTATATCAATCGTATTAATTAACTAATGAACTAATGAACCTCTTCGCGAAGTAAAAGACCATCATCATAAAATAAAACACCCATTTAAATTAGATTCAGTAACCCAACTAAACAAAATACTATTTCACTTTTAATTGATATGAAGGTTTTATTTTCATGTTATTTTCATGTTATAATTATTATTTTGACTATATTTTTATTTTCGGCTTATTTTCATTTTAGGAATACCTTTCGTAGGATTTCGCTCAATGTTAGCCTTTCCTAAAATATATTTCATTATTATAAATAAAGGGAGAAGGAAGAACAGGGAGTGTAAGGGAGTAAGGGAGTAAGGGAGTAAGGGAGTAAGGGGAAGTCTACTGCGTTTCTTCTGAGGAACAAGCAGGAATCCGTCGCGTTTCTTGCAAGGATCAAGCGAAAAGCCAGCACGTTTTTGACGTGAATCAAGCGTCAAAAAATAATTATAATACCAGTTCAACGTCGATTAAGTCGAGATCAGAAAATGGTATCCTGCCGGCATGACTATTTGTCTTTGCCAACTGTCTGCACTTGAATGCCTGCGTGAGGCAAGTGCTTCCTCGTGGTCGCTCAGCCCCTTGCCGCGGCGGGCGGCGTTGGCTTTTATTCCATGCGCCAGAGAAGTTAAGCAGCTCGAATCGTTGGGCTGTGGCTTCCTGTCGAAGCCCCTGTATCTACTTGTTGCGAATGCTGCTGATCGGCGAAAGATCAAAGGCACAGTCTGTCGCCTCTGCCCTTCGGACGTCGCGTCATGTTCCATCCTCGTGACGCGAGGAGGCCTGCTGACGGAGGGCCCTCAGTTGTGCTTTCTCCATCGTGCGAGTGAGCTGACGCTGCCACTTCTTGTTGAGATGGGTTTTGAGCTCTGCGGGTCCTACCGTATCTATCCAGCCGATCCCAAGGGTTTTTTGGAAAGGGCCCCGCTGACGTCCCGTAGTCAACTCATTAGATTCGTTGAAGGCGTCTGCGGTGCGAAAGGAGGCGCAAGGGCAAAGAGGGCCATGGTTTTTGTCCGTGATGGATCTCGGTCTCCCATGGAGACTATCGTCGTCATGCTGTTGTGTCTGTCTCCGTGGTACGGAGGATACGGTTTGCCTATGCCTCATCTGAATTATCGGGTAAATGTGTCTCGCAATGCTCGAAAGGCATCCGCGAACGGCTATTATCTCTGCGATGCATTTTGGCCCGAAGCATTGCTTGACGTTGAGTACGACAGCGATCTTGCGCACACTGGCTCCACCAGGATTTCCCATGATGCGAAGCGACTCAACGGATTGATTTCGATGGGTATAACGGTAATCACGGTGACAAGAGAACAGGTTCTCGACTGCGACGAAATGGACAAAGTGGCCCATGCGGTTGCACAGAGACTCGACAGGCGGCTGCGTCTTGGAGGGAAAGGGTGGATACGCAGGAGGGCTGAGCTTCGCCGCCAGCTTCTCGATTTCTCTCGTCCTCACTGAAAGATCAGCGCCTATGTCAAGGCTTGCAGATGGCGTTGTTGGACGTGTCATGCTTGGTCCGATGGAGCTTTCCGGGTGGATTGGCAGCGGACGTGAGTTATGGGCAGATTTCTTGGAAGACACTGGAGCGAGGAATTTGTGAACTGGTGTTTTTCAGAAGAGACGCGAAATGATTGCAAAGAACTGCCCATAAGGGAGTCATTTTGCCAATCGGAGCAGGTTTGCTCCGGCGAGATTCCATCTGGAGAATCCGGGCTCATCTGACCGACCGCAATTCGATTCGACCAGAGCGATCGAACTCATCCAGATCTGTCCGGCCCGGATCTGTCCCGTGCGGCTCCGTTTCGAACAGGCTCGGTCAGACCACCCGATCCCACTCAGTGCGAGGCGGCTTACTCGACCTCGCCGCGTCACGATTGACTCATCTTGTCGCTTCGCGACCTGATTGGCCTCGCGCGACTGAATCAGCCTGAGCCACCCGCCGCCTAAGCCTATTCCGCTCCCAATATCTGCTCGGCTTGGGCGCGGCTGATGTCTCGCCAGTAGCAGGTCGAGTAGAAGTCGCGCACGACCTCCACCATGTCGACGTCGTAGTAGTCGGGGTAGAACAGGTTCGCCAGCCACTGGATGCCCAGGAAGCGGTTCACGCCCGGGGGCCGGTCGCAGAAGGGGAAGGGCACATGGGGCATGGCGTAGACGCGATCGTTACGGACTGCGGAGATGCCGCTCCAGGCAGAGGACGCGCGGATGAGCTGGTCGGCTCCTCCGCGCGTCTCCCAATCCCATGAGATTATGACCTCAGGATCCCAGGCTTGGATCTGCTCGATGTCCGCATCGGCCATGTCACGCCGATTTGGCGGAAGCGCCAGGTCTGCCGCCACGTTCACGCCCCGGGCTGTCTGGAAGGTGAGGGAATGCTCGGACGCGTTCGGTTCGGTCTGCAGGCCCTCCGGCCCTTCGGCAAAATAATATCTCACCAGTTCAGATGGAGGAACGTCAGCGATGGCGTCGGTTACCTTCCGATAGATTTCCTCGCAATAGGAAGCGAGCTCCTCGGCTCTTTCCGTACGGCCGAGCACCTCTCCCAGCAAGCGGTAGGTGTCACCGATGCGATCGAAGGAGCCGTCGATCAAGAAAACGGGAATTCCGGACTCCTCCTGCAGCGCAAGTGCGTCTGCCATGTTCACGTCGGTGAGGTCGGTCCCCGATATGGAGAAGATGAGCTGGATGTCCTTTTGCTTCAAGGCGTTGACGTCGATGGAGCCCCCATTGGAAAGCGCGCCCAGATAGTCGAGCTCTGAGGTTCCGGCGGGCAGAAACGCAAGTTGGTTCTTATCGAAGGTCAGGGCCGTGCCTCCCAGCAGGTCGGGGGCAATGGTGAACAGGAAGACCTGAGCGAGCGCGGAGGTGAAGTAGACGCTGTGCAGGACGCGGGGGGCCGGCACGGTGACGGTGCGGCCCCCGCCGTCGACCATGGTACGCTCTCCGGAAAAGAATTCGTCGAGCTGGGAGCAGCCCGACAAGACGCTCCCGCCAACAACCGACGCCGTTGCAACGGATGCGAGGCGCACAAAGTCCCGCCTTGACAGGCAGTGCGACATCTCAGAACTCATGCGGCATTCCCTCGCTTGGTTTTTGAGGGGCAGGTGACGCCTTTACGGCGGCGGGCGCTTCTTCGCTTTTGGCAAGCGCGATAAGCTCCGCTTTTGATTGGATGCCGATCTTGCGGTAGCAATTTCCCAGGTGGAACTTGACGGTCGCAATGGATATGCCCAGGTGATCTGAGGCACCTGCGGCGGTGTATCCATCGATTACCAGCATTGACACCTGCATTTCCCGGGGTGAGAGGCGATAGGGCGCAAGCAGCCCCTCGTAGCTCTTCTCGATGATCTGACGCGCTGATGCAGCATCGATTTCAGGCGGGTTGGGATGATCGTCTGCGGAGGTTTGGTCTGCGAAAGCGTCCGAGGATCCTGCGAAAGCGACAGGGGAGGCCGCGCTCCCTCCATTTCCGTTCAATAGCCCGCCTTCGTGCTCGGGAGGCATGCGGCCGGCGGACATCATGCTGCGGGAAGTAAGCCCTTCGGCATCCTGCCGCCTTTCGGGATAGGGGCCGTCTGCCGTTTGGAAGCGCATGTGTGAGGGATTTCTCATGAACAGAAGGAAAAAGGCGATGGCCAGGGCTGCGGTGCAGAGCGATGCCAGCGGCACGAGGATCGAAGGGTCGTAGCCAAAAAGCTTCCTGGACAGTATGCCCATGTCGTAGCTCCAGTACAGGCCGCTCCCCAGCATGCCTAAGGAGAAGAGGGGGAAGAAGGGCGTGCTTCGTGTGCCGGTGGCGTAGGCAAACAGCGCGAACGTGAGAATGAAGTAGCAGTCACGTGCTGCCTCCAGCGCTGCCTGCGCGATGAATCCCGAATACTGCGTCGTCCAGGTGGCAAGTGCAAGACCGCTGATGGTAAGCAGCAGGCTGAAAAGAAAGAAGCCGTTGAGGGGCACGGCTGCAAGCACCGGCCGCCGCAGGCGGTAAAGCACGGCGAAAACCGCTGCCGCCAACACGATGCCCGACCTCAGGCATGACACCAGGTTCCAGTCGTAATGGTAGGGAAGGTAGATGAAGCCGCTCACGAATGAGGTCAGAAGCGAGGCTATGCAAAGTATGAGGAGATAGGCAGCTGGTGCGGCGGCGCTTGCCTCCTCGCTCCCTTTCCGATCCCAGGCGGGTGCTGACGTCTGCTTTGTGCTTGGGTATCCTATCGCTCCTGCGAAGAGCAGGGCAACTGACAGCAGCGCGAGTTCCAGGCTGGCGAATGTGTGGGAATTGCCGATGGCTGATAGGACGGCTCCGATGCCCAAGGCCCCAAAATGAAAGAGAGCCATCATTCCCAGACCTGTGAGGGCATAACTGAGAACGTCGTCAAGGGGCCGCTCGCTGAGGGCGCGTCCCCAATGGATCAAGAGGCCGGCGGTTGTTGCCATGGCCAAGGCGAAACATGCAAGGCGGATGGAGGTGTCGGACGTGAGGATGAAGATGACTCCGGCACAGCCGCCGAGGACCACTTCGCCGACAAACATAAGCGCTCGCATCTGCTGGGTGGCCCGCTGGTCGATAACGGCAACGCCTATGAGCGCAATGGCGAACGTAAGGGCCGTGCCAAGCGGGTAGGTGGAGACAATGGTGGAGCTTGACATCATGGCCCGCGGCATGAGGACGACCCATGCCGCGGCCAAGGCGAAACTCGCCTGAGGGCCGAGGCCGGCATACGCTGTTTCTGATGCGGGGCGCACGGCTCTTCCTTTCATCCCTTTCGAGACTAATATTCTTGAACTAAAATACTCTGACAATAATACAATAAACAGGTCTGAAGGCGAAAACGATGGAGCATCTTGTCAAAAAAGCACTGTCCGTCCGCGGCTCTTCGGCATCTCGCACGGCTGTCTCTCCCCGGTGCGGCAGTGAACGTCAGAGCTGCTGGATCTGGTGAAAAACCTGTACCCAA
This sequence comes from Actinomycetes bacterium, assembly GCA_023429565.1. Lineage (GTDB taxonomy): Bacteria > Actinomycetota > Coriobacteriia > Coriobacteriales > Eggerthellaceae > JAEWQO01. The sequence goes on along the minus strand of JAEZDJ010000052.1, from coordinate 19,000 downwards.
TACTAAAGCTTCTTCCCTCACACATAAACCTAAACCAAAGGTCTAGGTTTAAGTTTATCCCGATCAAACTATAATAAAAACCACTTTTTATGCTTGGTCCTGAATAATAACTGACAGTGGTTGACAGACGGGGAATGCGATGGCTTCAGGGTGGACGGCATCGCGTATGCAAGAGAGGAAGGGCATGCAGCAGGATCGCGTGGATTGCTCAGGGGGCACTCAAAGGGCGCAGGTGTCCTGCTTTCGCCCTGCTGTCCGACCAAGGTTGGGAGCCAGGCGATCGCTCTCTCCTTTGACGGAAAAGACCTCTCGATGAAAAGATTTTCCGCACGACGTTCAGCGGGATGGCGCCTCCCTCTTTCGGTTCGTCGCGTATTCGTCGCGGCTCTCTCGTTGACGCTGTGCCTCTCGCTCAGCGTTCCGTCCGTGGCGCTTCCGGGTCAAGGGCAAGGGTCATCCCTGCACGCGGCGGGAGTGGCTCTCGCGGCCGAAGGCGATTCGGGCGATGCTCCTGGAGGTTCGGAAAGTCCCGAGCCGACTCAGGCGAACGTTCCCTATGTGGTGGAATTGACGGTTGCTGACGCGCGGACCGCATTGCAGTCGGCTGGTTTTGCTGTGGTTGTGGAGGGGGACACCTCGGACTCCGCAAAGGTCACACATCAGAGCCATTACCCGACGGCGACGGCTGGCTCAACCATCACGATCACGGCGCAGGCGCCCGCCGCTCCCACGATATACCAAGTCTGTCTAGGATACGTGGACCCGGCAACGGGGAAGTATGTCAACCGTCCCGGTGCGGATGCCACCCCTCGCATTGTCGAGAAGGGCGGCAAGATGCAGATGCTTGCCACCGTGGTGTGGTCGACCGGTTCCGAAGGATACGCCGGCGATCAAAGCGTCACGGTCAGCTGGAGCGTCAGCGATCCCAGCGTGGCCACCATCGACAGCCGGGGGATGCTGACTGCGCTTAAAGATGGCGCAGTCACGGTATCGTGCACCACACAGACCTATGGGACAGTCACCGGAACCATACAGATCGACGTCAAGGGCCAGGATGGGGCCTATGTGACGGAAGTGCTGGTGACTCGGGATGACGGTTCGTTCTACGGTGACGACACCATCCTCTTCCAAAAGTTCGACGGCACGACTTCAGTGTCCCTCTACGTGACGGTCGTGTATTCCGACGGCACCCAGAAGTGCACATGGAAGGGCGACAAGATTGCGAACCTGAGTTGGTCTTCGTCTGATGTCGACTCCGTCTATGTGGGAGAACAGACTGGCACCGTCAAGCCGAAACGCGACGGGAGCGCCTTTGTCACGGCCTCCGTTTCCGGTGGCCTGGATGGCGTCGTTCAGGGCTCCGTTGCCGTCATGGTGGACACGGGGGAATATGAGGATGGGTACTTGCCGTCGGATTCTCTCACGATCACGGTGGTCTATGAGTCGGACGAATCGGTGGTTGCGAAAGAGAAGACCTACGACGTGTCGAGCCTTTCCGCCCTCGGCTTGAACATGCAGGCGTATACCCAAGTCACCAGTAATGGAAGCTATCAGACGCTTTCAGCCCAAGGAGTGTATCTGTCCACGGTCATGGATGACTTGGGGTTGAAGACAGGCGAAATATCCCATTTCTATTTCTCTGCGCTTGACGGAATCAACAAGGCCATGCTGAGCGCGCATTACCTCTTCGACCGCATGGGCTACTACTATCCCAATGCCGACAATGGATGGACCAACGGGCAACAGGCTGCGCCTCCCATGCTTGCCGTGGTGTCGAAGGCGGTGCGCAACGTCCCCTCGGCCGACTTCTCAGATCTCGGCATAGGATCGAGGTTCCGTCTCTGCCTGGGCTCGTCGAGCTTCACGGACTCTTCCGCGCAGAAATCCTTCAAATACCTCTCCCATATCTGGGTGGTCATGGAAGGCGCGCCGCGCCAGGGGGGCGATGGTGGAGACACTCCTGGGGGAGATGACGGAAAGGGGACGGGAACGGGCACGGGAACGGGTGACGGGCAGGGAGAGGGCGGTGGCTCTGGCCTCAGCTCGGGGCTGGGGTCCACCACGGGCCTTGGATCGAGCGAGGGGTCGGGCATCGGCGATGCCTCCGGCTCCGACACCAGCACATCGGGTTCAACGGGTGATGACGGGGATGCCAATGGGCTCAGCGCATCGGCAAAGAGCGATGCGGACGAAACCGATGCCGAGCCGTCTTCCCGCTGGCAGGTCTTCGAGATGATGAGCAACGCGCAGTCGGACATTGATCCCATCGATTTCTCGAACCCTCTTGAGCCCTTCGTGCTGCCGGGAGTTGCAGCGGTTGCGGCAGTTGGTGGGGGATTCACGCTCAGACGATATAGAAAGGAACTTGCGGTATGAATGGAGAGCTCTATCTGAAGGACATCATGCACCTGGTTGCCCAGTCGTTGATGGTTCCGGCCATGGTGATCTTGGTGCTGTTGCTGGCGTTCACCGTTTTTTGCATCGGGTCGCTCATCGTGGAAATATTCACGGAACGACGGCATTTCAAGCAGAATATCCCCCGCGACGTGAACGCGGTGCATGACGCTCCCTATGAGGGTGTCGTTGGCGTCATCGAGGGCACAGGTCTGCTGAAGTCGCAAAAGGAAGCGCTCGTCATGGTGGCGCGGAACATGGGCCTTCCTGATGATGACCTGTTCTCGCTCGCCAAGGCGGAGATAGCGCGTGTGGACGGCCGGCATCAGCGCATGGTGCATCGGACCGATCTCGTCACCAAAATCGGTCCCATGATGGGGCTTATCTGCACCTTGATCCCGCTGGGTCCCGGCATCGTCGCCATGGGTCAAGGCGAGGTCACGGAACTTTCGTCGTCGTTGCTCATCGCATTTGACGGCACGGTTGCCGGCCTGGTCGCGGCGGCCGTCGCCATGGTCATCAGCTCTATCCGCAAACGCTGGTATGCGCAGTACATGGTTGCCATGGAGGCTCTGATGAGCTCGATTCTGGAGAAGGCGGAGCAGGCTCGGAGGGAAGGCATCGAGCTGCTCCATGGCTATACGGGCCCAGAGCGCGCGGGCCTTCCGATGCATCAGACGTTCCCTCTGGGCGGGGATGTGCATGTTCCGGCGCCAGGAGCTGCCGCGATGGTTTCCGACGATCGGGCCCGAGTGTCGGTGCCGGTGGAGGGCTGAGACATGCGGCGTGATTTTTCTTCAGGCTCGCTGTATCAAAACCCGTATCGGGACGAGGAGGACGCCGATCCGCGCGTCGGCTTGGTCAACCTGGCCGACGTCATGCTGGTGTTTGCCTGCGGTCTCATGCTTGCCCTCGTGTCGTACTGGAACTTGGACCTTCCGAACGTCACTGAGCTCGACCAGGCGGACATGCAGGAAGTGGACAACGTGCAGGAGATGACCGAGGTATTGCAGTCATCCTCGAGTTCTTATATGGAACTGGGAAAAGTGTATCAGGACCCGAAGACCGGACAGCTGTATGTCATGACCGAGACTCAGGAGGATGCCGGATCATCGGACGGGGGCGGGGATGCGTCGGCGGACGAATTGGCATCGTCCCAAGATGGGTCTTCGAACGTCCAGGGCAGCGATGCGGGGACGGAAGCTGGTTCAGATGGCGGAAGCTCTTTGTAGGCAAGAGATGATGTTTGGGAGAGAATGGGGAATACGACCGTGAACACGATGACCAACGGCGGGAATTCGCAGAAAAGCGATGGCGCGCGACCTTCGATCACGCGCGGGTGGGGGCGGCATGCAGCCGAGCCGCAGGGTTCCCGCAGCCTTTCTGGAAAAAGGAAAAGGCCAGCGCGCATTGCCGCCGTGGTGGTCCTTGCGTGTTGCCTGGTGCTGGGTGGGGTGTATGCGGCGTATGCCACCACTTTCGCTGATCCCAAATACGCCTGGTACCTGAGCAATCAGGATGCGACGGAATACACGTTGACCGAGCCAGCGCAGCTCTATGCGTTGTCTAACCTGGTCAACGGCACGGCAATGGTCAATGGTCAGACGCTTGCGCCGGTGAGTTTCGAGGGAAAAACCATCAAGCTTGCCAATAGCATGAGTTTGAACATCGCTGGCACTGCCTATGAGTTCACTCCCATCGGGACCGAGGGAAACCCGTTCTCCGGTGTGTTTGACGGCCAGGGGTCGTCCGTTTCGGGGTTGCGGATCACCGAGACCACCTCCGATGCCGGGTTCTTCGGATATGTGGCGGAATCGGGAGTCATCGAGGATGTGACGGTGAACGGTGAGGTGTCTTTTACCACGGATGAGACCGTTCAGAATGTTGGCGGCATCGTGGGCCTGTGCCTCGGGTCTGTGAGCAACTGCACGTCAAACGTGGCCATGTCGGTCGAGAGCACGTTTGCGCCCACGCTCGACACGCCGACACCGACCAAAAACATCGGTGGTGTGGCCGGGCGCATGAACGGCTCCCTGACGGGTTCCACCTATCAAGCCACTCTGACGATGAGCAATGACAAGGATGCCGTCGTCGACAGCACCGACAATGCGGTGCCCGTTGCCATGAACGTCGGCGGTGTCGTCGGCCTGTTCGGGGACGACACGCTCAGCACCCAGCTGCGCGCGGTCGGGCAGATCGAGGGGTGCGCGAACGCGGGGAAGGTGTCGCTTTCGTTCACGGGCGACGGAGGCGTCGATCGATTTGGGGAGCAAGTCATATCCAAACCTGCCTGCGTGGGTGGCATCGTCGGATATTCTGACGGCAGCATCGTCAACTGTTCCAACACCGGAGAGGTACGCACCTCGTCTCCCGGGGACGACGGCAAGTATGGTTATGGCACCACCTACAACAACGGTGCTTCCCAGTGCGGCGGCATCGTCGGCAACCTGCGCAACGTCGTGCAGGGCAATCGCATGTCATCGACGCTCACGCCGGACAGCGGAACGGCTGACGACGTGCTCACGGTCCAGAACTGCTATAACACGGGGCTGATCATTGCTGCCAATCAGGCGGGCGGCATCGTGGGCACGGCGGGCACGTATACGGTCATCACCGAATGCGCGAACGGGAACTATCTGGAGAACAACAAGCTCGATGGCACGTTTGCTAACAGCAGCAAAGGGGCCGTCATCACGACGCGCTGGAACAAGCCTTTTGCAGGCGGTATCGTGGGCAACACGAACGGCGACGTGACGTTCTGCTCAAACCGCGCACAGGTGAACAACACTCAGGCGGGGTATTATCTGGCGGGCATTGCAGGGGGCCTGGGTGAGGAGAAGCTGGACACCCTGGACACCATCAAGAACGACCCCAACTACAAGCCGGAAATGTACGGCTGCTACAACACCGGCCAGATAGGGCTTGGACACATCCTCAGCTATCGGTTTGGGGCCCTGGTCGGGTCGAATGAGGGATATGTACACGATTGCGTCATCAAGAAGGGGTGCGTCCTCGGATCAACCACCGGTACCGATCCTTCAACGGATGGGAACAGCACGGCGGTGGGAGACGCCTCATGGGGGGACTACAACAACCTCCACGTGATGACCACCGACGAGATGAAGTCGAGTGAAGGCCTCGCGCAGATCAACGCTTGGTGCATGAAAGCCAATGGCTTCCAGGTGTACTGGTATGCGGCCGACGGGCAGGATGGCCGGACCAAGCTCAATGACACGTATCCGGTCCTGAACGTATGGGCCGAACCGACGGGTGCCACCGACATCGGCTTGGCCGATCCCCAGCTCGTCGAAGCGGACTACGCTTCGTACACCGCCGTCGGAACGCCCGTTCCCGCGGTGTCGATGAGCAGCGTCCAGGTGGATGGCGGCATCCTGTATCAAAACGTCGACTTCGTGGTCATTCCCGAAGAGGGGGCCACTGCCATCAGCGAGGGAAGCGACGATCCAACGCCTTATACGTTCAGCATCAGGGGCATCGGCAAATACAGCGGAACTCTGAGCAACGCAGGGTGGAAATATGGCATCGGGTCAGGGTCTCTCAGCGAGGCCACGGTTCAAGTCGATGCGAAAAAATACAATTGGGAGGTGCAGTTTCCCTCGGGGGTGCATGTGTACGACGCGGCTGGCGGGGAGATAGACTCGAGCGCCTATTCCTTCGTCGTTTACGACAGCAACACCTATGACCTGCGCAACGACGCTTCACCCAAGTATGTCGTGTTTGACAGTGCCGGCACCATCCAGTTCCTGAACGAGGCGGGAGCGCCTGACGGCGACCCGGTGCCGGCGCTGGGCGCCGACACTGCGGGACGATCGTTCAAAGCGTATGACCGTCAGGGAAGACTCATCTCTGACAGCGCCGCGAAGGTCTACGATCCACTGACGGGAAAGGATGTGACGAAGGCTGTCATTCCCATTGTCACGTCTTCGGGTAAAAGCACAACCGTGACTGTAGGGCAGAGCTGTGAGCTTTATAAAGGGAAGAATGAAGGAGGTTCAAACGATGGTCCCGCAGGGTATGTGGTGCAAGTCATCGGAAGTGCGTCTTATGCCGGCTCCACCACGACCGGTCAGTTCGATCTGAAAAGCGCCGACCTCATGCAAGACTGCAAGTATCAGCAGATCACCTACGCCGATGATGAGGGCGAGGAATCGGCCTGGAAGGTCAACGACAATCTGAAGGCCTATCCATCCGATGGTGATCCCGCAGAACCGGGTATGCAGATCGAATTCACCGGTGCGACCATCAAACCGGAAGTGGAATTGTCTTATCTCGGCAAGACGCTAGAACTTAATGACTATGTGAGCAATGCGGATGGGAGCACGCTGTATTACCGGTATGGCGATTATGAATACGTCTACGGTCCCCTCAATACGGGAGAGCAGACATCATCTGCCGATGAGCCCAATCGCAACGTTTCCGATGGCGGTTTTGTGACCGTGCGCAGCGGATACGCATGGAAGTCGTCGTTCACCAACTATGTGTGCTTCGCCTTCGATATCACGCCTGCGGACATCTCTGCCTGTGAGGTCAAGCCTGCGTCTCAGGCGTACACGGGCGGTCCTGTGAGTGGGTTGGTGCAGGTGAAGCTGCATGGCAACACGTTGATTGAAGGACGGGATTACACGGTGTCCTATGTCGACAAAGATACCGGTCAGGCTGTTGAAGCCGACGATTTAGCGGATAGGGGAACCTATGTTGCAACCGTCACGCCAAAGGACAATCTGGTTGGCACGGCGCGCACCGTCGAGGTCCAGATAGCCGATCCCAGCACATTCAACGTGGCCAATATGAGCGACATCACCTGGACGGGTGCAGATATTTACCCGAAAGACTACCTCGACATAACCGACGCCACGACGGACGAGCAGCTTGAGTATGGCAGAGATTACAGCTATACGTTGACCTGTGTCAGCCGTTCTACGAAAAACGGCGTCACGAAGGATACCGATGTGTTTCTCTCAAAGGATAAGCTAGATTTCGTTCCGTACTACTACGGTTATGTAAAGCAATCTGACAGCTATTACCATGTTTACACAGCACATATAAGTGGCAAAGGCCTTTATGCAGGTTTATCTGCTGACCGTTCCTTCAGCATCTTGCCGCTTGACATCTCTCAGACCAATCCGGCGGACTGGGAAATTGAAGGGGTGAGCGTTTCTTGGGGGTACCTGAATACGGGTTATCTGTCTAGAGACCAAAGTCAAGATGTCTATCGAAAGATAGCGTACAAAGGAAACATTCTGTATGAAACCACGCGTGCGAGTCTTGGCCAGGCGAAATTCATGGTAGCGCCGGAAGACATGGGAAAGAAGGCGGGCGATCAGCTGACGCGAATCGGTGTAGAAAGCGATGGCAAGCAGATTACGGGAACCATTTATCTTAACTTGAATCCTCCGATTACGGTTCGGCCGGCCGACATTGCGCAAGTGTCGATTAGTGTGACAGGCGCAGGTCTTGTGTATGACGGGACCGCTCAAACGCCTATATCAATGGGCAATGAATGGTATCACGATTACACCGAAGGCGAAGATGGGGATTATCTTGTCGACTATTCGAGGAATGTCAATGCTGGCACTGCCACCTATGTAGTACGAGGTGTGAATAACTTCACGGGGTCGGTTTCGGGATCATTCACGATAGCGCCACAGAACCTCTATGCTTGCACGGTCGCGGGTGGCTCCTCCCTTGTGGTGAAGAATGCGCAAGGGACAACCATGGCCGAGGGGATCGATTACACCGTGCAGTACGCCGCCGGACCAAGCGACGACACGCAGATCGCTTACATAACCGGTATAGGCAACTACACGGGCACCAAGTCGACAACGGTGGACAAGCCCACCGAACCGGTCGGAAGCCTCTCCGTCGACGACGTCCCCGGCCAGCTCGTCGAGGCCGTCACCTCCGACGCGGTGCGCGCCGACCTCGTGGCCCGCGCCGACGGCAAGGGCTTCACCGACCAGGAGCTCGCAGACGCGCTGGCCGCGGTCAAGGGATACGCCGGCTACTGCCCCGAGGACTGGCCGGCCGGGGCCGAGCCCGCCCTCACCGTCAGAGACGGCGACAAGGTCCTTTCCGAGGGGACCGACTACACGGTGTCTTATGAGAGCAACACCAACCTCGGCACCGCCCGGGCCACGGTGAGCGGCATCGGAGCCTACGCGGGCCTCTCCGTTGAAAAGGATTTCCAGGTGACGGGCTACATCTGGTACGCCCTCACCGTCAACAAGGACACGAAGACCGGCGAGTCATTCATGGCCCCGGCCTTCCCTTCGGGCACCACCTACGGGTCGCTGCTCCTGCCAAACAAGTTCGGGACCACCAGCAGCAGCCAGTCCACCCAGGGCAACGTGATCGACGGCTATGGCAAAGGGGCTCTTTCCGCCGAGCTCCAGGTGTCCTACTCTCCCGACGTGGAGACGACCGATCCCGTCGTGCCCAACTCGGCGAACGACAAGGATAAGAACAGCGTATGGCCCCCGGCAAGCGAGGTGTCCGTCACCTGGACCAGGGACGGTCAGGCCGTGGGTCGGGGCTCGGGCCACATGAGCATCAACGCCAAGGAGATATACTCGACGTACGGCAAGGTCTCCAACCCCCTCTCGGCGTTCTCCCTCTCTGGGGTGCCGACCGTCGCCAACGTATACTGCTACACGGGCCAGCCGGCGGCCGAGGCCCCCTCGCTCGACGGCATCGTGGTGGCGCCGAGCGCGAAGGAGTTCAAGTCGGCCGATGTGGCCGCGGCCGTGTTCGGATCTGCCGCCATCGCGGACCCGTCGCTCTACGTCCTGTCCCTCGCGACGGACGACATGACGTCGGCGGGCGTCAAGGGCGTGACCATCACCACGACCGAGGCGTGGGACGCGCGCGTCGCGTCTCTGGGCGGCCGCGTCGTGCTGCCCGACTACTGGCAGCCCTCCGACACGGCCGCCACGGCGCGCATCGCTCCCTATGACATATCTGACGAAACCATATATGCGGGCCTGCCCTCGCTGGTCAAGAACGAGTTCAAGAACGGGCTCGCTACGGCCGAGGCCGTCAACGACAACGCGCCCGCCACCGGCTCTCCCGTCGAGGCGCAGCTGGACCTGGTCGACGGGTTCGGCAACGCCCTCGTGCGGGGGACCGACTACACGGTGTCCTACAAGGACGCCCAGGGCGCCGCCCTCGAGGGCGCCCCCACCGAGCCGGGCGACTACGTCGCGGTCGTCTCCGGCACGGTGACGTCGGTGGCGGACTACTCCGGGCTCATCCTGTCCGGCTCGGGCAACTACACCGGCGCCAAGGAGGTCCCCTTCACGGTGGCGGCGGTCAATTTGGAGTCAACAACAGCGGCCGCCATCCCCGATCAGATATGGACCGGCCAGGCCATCGAACCTGTTCCCGTCCTCACCTATGAGGGGTTGGTGCTGGCGAAAGATGTCGATTATGAAATCGCTTCTTACAAGGCCAATACCGATTTGGGACAAGCCACCATCACGGTGGCGGGAAAGGGTCGTTTCGCGGGGACGCTGCAGATTTCCTTCAACATAGTGAAGGATGCCCGCTATGACGTGAGCGGAGGCACAGCGGTTGCAAGCGATTTGCCCTACACGGGTGTGTCGGTGGCCGATACGGTATCCATCGAAGTGAGGGATTCTTCAGGTTCTGTTCTTGGCAAGACTGCTTATGCGGTGATGTTTGAGCGGAAAGTAACCGATGACCAAGGAGCGGTGACGTGGACAGCTCTCTCGGATGACGAAGTGGTAAATGCTGGAGTCTACCGGGCAGTCATCAAGGGAGAGGGATCGAGCGAGGACCCGACGGGGTATACCGGCACAGTTTATGCAGAGTTCAGTATAACGGCAGTCGATTTCAGGGTGAACGGCATCGCCTCTGAGATCTACGATGGAGAAAAGCATCATCCCAGCCCGGTGGTGACTGGCATTGACGAATCGGTTCCGTTGGTGGAAGGCTCAGATTACACCATTGCGTATCTTGACGCCGACAAGAACGTCATAGCCTCCTACGACGGCTACATCAATGCCGGTTCTTACTGGATGCGGGTGACGGGCAAGGGGAATTATGCGGGAACACTCGATGTCAGCTTTGTGGTGGCGCGTGCTGACATAGCTGACAGGTCGATGTCTGCACAGGCGAAGGGTGCCTATGCAGGGGCAGCGGTTGAGGCGGATGTAGAGGTGGATGGTCTTGCGCTAGGGGCTGATTATCGGATAGCAGGGTATGCGAGCAACGCTGCGGTGGGATACGCGACGGTGACGGTGGTGGGTATAGGAAACTATACCGGTGAGCAGATACTGCCATTCAAAGTTCAGGGTGACCTGTCATTGGCCTCCGTTGCGGCCATCAACGATCAAGAGTATACCGGCGGAGCCGTCATGCCTTCTGCTTGGGTTAGTTTTGCGGGACACGCCTTGGTCGAGGGGGCAGACTATGCGATCAGCTATCAGGGTAACGTGCAGCCAGGTACCGCAACCGCCATCATCACGGGATTGGGTGATTGGTACAGAGGTTCAGTCTCGAAAACATTCGTCATAGCCGCCCCTGTCCGAACGGATGGAAAAACAGGGGTGAAGGCATCGGGCACGGTCTTTGTCGATCGGGCCACGGAAGGAGCTCGAGTCGATCTGGTGGTGAATCCTCTCGATTCCTCTTCCGAGCTGCTGTCCACTCTTTTTTCGTCATACGCGGACGGCGATTTCGAGAAGGTTTTTGGCTATGAGGTTCTTCTAAACCGGGTCGAGTCAAATGGCGATGAAAGCATGCTTCGCGATGGGTTCTGGTTGCTCGAGATCTCGTTTCCCGTGGGCTCGGAATACGACGGACGGACGGCGTTGATTGTGATCAGGCACACTGATGACGCGGGTAATGTGTCGTTCGAGCGGCGCATGGTAACCGTTGCGAACGGCATGATCACGCTGACGGTGGACAGGCTGTCAGAATTCCTCATTGCTTTCGATAAGCCTTCGGACGATGACCAGGGTTCTGGTGGCTGCGGACAAGGCGGAGAAACGGGCGCAGATGCGTCAACTTCTGGCCTGAAGACCTTGGCTCCCACAGGTGATTCGCCTTTGCCTTTGGCGGAAGGTGCGGTTGGCGTGGCCCTCGGCTTGGGAGCTGTGCTGATCGCACGGAGGAAACTTCGTGTCTAGGTTTCTCCACTGACTGAAAAACTGAAAGGAGGTGATGCGTATCGAACGGGGTGAAAAGCGGTTCCAAACAATACATGCCTTCTCCCGAGAGAGAAGGCACTGACCAAAGGAGAGAATATCATGGAACTGGTGAAATCAAGCAAGTGGTTCAAGGCACTGGCTGCTGTGCTTCTGGTAACGGCAATGGGTCTTGGCATCGGCGCAATCAATGTCGATCATGCCTATGCCGCCGATTCGCAGTCAGAGATTGTCGTCAATGTTGAGCAAGGCGGTGTGATCACTTCATCTACGACGGTTACCTATGCCGCCCTTCAGACCGCCGGAAAAATTAGCACAACGGACATGGGGTTCTTATACTGCAAGGGTGACGTGTGGAACGTTGTGGGAACTGACAACTACGTCAAGCTGAGCGACCTGTTCGCGCAAGCTGGGGTTGGTTCGGTTTGGGCTGCTGCGTCCGGCACTGCCCATCTTGCATTCGATTGCACTGACGGCCCCTACACGAAATACTATCCTACGAAAGCAGAGATCACTCGTGCTCAGTATTTCTATGGTGCAACTACGGCGTCCGCAACGAATGCGACCGGTGGCGTAGCTAACGAGGCGGTTATCGCGTACAGCTCCAAAAATGCGCAAATATCTTCGACGAATCCCCTCCTTGACACCGCATCTGAGGTGCTTCCCACTGTGTTGAACGGTGGTGACACGGCTCCACGCTTCTGCATGGGTCTGGTTAGTGGCGTTGATTACACGAACTCTCTCGCTGCTGGCAAGCGTATGCCCTCCAATGTGGAAGAGGTTACCATCGTTCTGTAAATTCATTCATTGCTGAATGAGACAAGAACAGCAAAAGGGAGGCGGATCGTCCGATCCGCCTCCTGCTCGGACAAGAGAAGCAACAAGGAGACTACGGAATGAGACGGATTTCCCAGACGGTCATCGCAGTGTTCGGAATGTTTCTGTCAATGACACTGGCGTGCTCGTGTACCGCTTCGACGACGGGGGACGCTTCCGAAAGCGTTGGCTCGGCTGCTGAATCCTTGGACGCGGATCAGCTGTCTCGAGCGGCTCAGGCTGCCCAGGAGACCATGCTGGCAGGCGGAGAGGTGGCTTTGAACGCGGGGATCTATGCCGATTTCTCTCTTGTTGAGGATGGCTCGATCGGCGTCGATGCAGACGGCTCGTTCATTTACATCACCATCCTGGTTGCGACCGACAAGGTGGATGAAGGCGTCAAGGCGGGGGAGGCTGCCCTGAGGCTGCTGAATGCGGAGGCCTACCCTGATGATGACGCCGGCGGGGAATGGGGAACCCTGTACGACACCTACAACGTGTCGGTGCACGTCGACAATCAAGAGGGCACACTCGATCTCGACGCAATGCGTGCGGCGGGGGCGGACACGGCGTTGCAATGGCAATGACGGCCGAACGCGGCCGAGCGATTCATCTGCGAACTCCCTTTTGCAATCCTGACATGAACAGGTATTTCATGAGGCTTGCGGCAGCGAGTTCGCTGCAGTGCGCCTGGGGTGACAGGGGCAGGAGAACGGACGAGGAGAACGAGCATGATCGATACGAACACAGGCCAAGACGGGAAGGGCGGAAGGCACGGCCTCGCGCAGGGCGGATATACCACCGTCATGGGCCGCCGCGCCTTCGTGAAGGTGGTCGGCACCGGTCTTCTGCTGACCATGGTGCCGGGTCTTTCCAGCTGTTCAAGCTTCGGGGAGGCCATAACCGGCGAGCGGGAGATCACGGACCACGTGGGACGCACGTTGGAAATTCCCACGCCCGCGAAGCTGGAGAAGGTGTATTTCACGAGCGGCCTGGCCCAGATATTCTGCTTCACGCTGAATCCCGAGCTTTTGGCGGGCACCTCTATCCAGTTTTCCAAGAAGCAGCTGGAATTCCTTCCGGCGGGCACCTCGGAGCGGTCCTTCATGGGCTCCCTTTCGGGTGATGGCGAGATCAACCGCGAGATGCTCATGGTCGAAGGCGTGCAGCTGGTGTTCTCCATATCGGCCATCGGGCTGACGGAGTCCAACATATCGGAGGCTCAGGAGCTTCAGGATTCCACCAACATCCCCGTGTGCCTGCTGGACGGGTCCATGGACAAGATAGGCGAGTGCTATCGCATGTTGGGGTCCATCTTCGGGCGTGAGGACCGAGCTGCCGAGCTGTCGACCTACTGCGAAGGCGTGTATGACCGCGTGACGCAGGCGGTTGGGAATGTTCCCGACGACGAGAGGGTCACGCTGTTCTATGCCGAGGGACCCGAAGGCTTGCAGACCGAGCCCGACGCGTCGCAGCATGCGCTCGCCTTTGCCTTGGCCGGGGCGAACAATGTGGCCGCCGTGCCCGAGAACGAGGGCTTGGGCATGTCGAACGTGTCGCTGGAACAGGTGATGGCCTGGGCGCCGGACGTCATTGTCGCCTGGGACTACGACAACATGGGCGGCGCGGTCGAGGACATCCGGGTAAACAAGAACTGGGCCCAGGTTCCTGCCTGCCAGACGGGGCGGGTGTACGCCATGCCCAGCGTTCCCTTCGCCTGGATGGACCGTCCTCCGGGAGTGAACCGCTTCCTGGGCATACAATGGGTCGCCAACATGTTGTATCCCGACCGCTATGACGTCGACATGGTGCAGGTGGCAAAGGAGTTCTATACCCTCTTCTACTGGACCGAGCCTTCCGACGACGAGATTGAGAACCTTCTCGGCAACAGCTATCCGCCCTATCGGGGATAGCCCGGGGGACAAGTCAGGTCGACGCCCGCGCCACGCTTGGGGCGTCGACTTTGCCATGCCCCAGAACAAGGCAGAACAGGGCGCAACGCCAGCCAGGCGAGGGGCGCTGCCGTCCGCCCCCGGTCCTCGCCGGAAGGCCATGGCCCTCCGCCATCACCTCTTGACATCCCCTCGCTTTATTCCAAGCAAGGCGTTGAGCTCGTTGCGGGAATTTATCTCCAGCTTGGTGTAGACGTGACGCGTGTGCGTCTTGACGGTGTTCGTGCTGATGCTCAGTTCGTCGGCGATCTGCGAGAGGCGCTTGCCCTGGGCGATGAGCGTCAGAACCTCCTCCTCTCGGCTGGTGAGCTGGTGGGCATGTCCCAGCTCCTTGCATTTGAGGCCCGTCCGGTTCTTTTTCAGATACAGCTCCCGGTCGTCGGCAATCGTGTGCTTCAGCACCACGCCCCACGGGGACGTCACTGACTTTTCCGAGAAGAAGAAGCAGGCGACGAACACCAGAAGTCCCGCCATGCCCAAGAGGACGAGGAACTGCGCAAAGGCCGGCAGCGAGGACACGTCAATGACGCTGCCGGCGATTCTGCCCGTCTGGGACGCGGCCATGCGCACGGCTCGTTCAATGGCGAAAATCCAGAGCGCGCATACACCATAGCGATACGAGAGGTTGCTCATGATGACCATGAGGAGCAACAGCAGGATGGTGTAGCTGGTCAGGGCGCAGGTGTCGGCTATGGCCGCCCATCTTTCGACCAGCCCGTCAAGCGGCGCCAGCGATATGAGCATCAGGGGCATGGCGATCTTCCACAGAAGTGAGAAATCCAGCTTCTCTCCCAGGCGGCTTACCAGGACATAGACCACGGCCGCACCGACAAACGCGCCCATGCCGGAGTTCATCGAGAGGGGACTCATGAAGACGCCGTTGCGCATGCCATAGACGAAGGAATAGATCCCAATGACCACCACCGGCTTCCAGGGAAAGGAATAGTCGTGCTGATAAGCGGGAGGAAATCCGTCTGCGGGCAGGGTGAGGTAAGACCGCCAAAGGCAGAGGAGGGAGACGATTGGCACCAGGCAGGTCCCCACCCAGAGCCAAGGCAGCGAGAGGCCCTTGAACGCCCAGAGAACAAGGCAGCTGACGACGATTCCGGCCGCGTAGTAGCCGGCAACGCGCAGGGGGTTGATGCAGCCGAAGAATTCAGACCACAGCATGAGGATGAACGAGATGCCGATCGAGCCGCTGATGATGGCGGGCCATCTGAGCATGCCCGCCAATTCGGGATGGAAGATCGAGGCGAAGTTCAGGCAGGCTGCGCCAATCATGGCGACGGCGGTGGCGGCGATTGCCCACGGGCGTGAGTAGAGGGGTGCGAGGCGTTTGGCAAACACTGCCAGTAGGATGAGGACGAAGACCGAAAGGTAATCAAACAGCGCATAGGCATCAAAAAAAGGAAGCGGTGCACTGAACTCGAGCGCCGGAAACCCGATCTGCCCATTGGCGTACAGGGTTTCGGTCCAAACGCGGAAGATTCCCATGCCCATGAAGCAGAAGGGAACAGGATAGAAACTTTTCCACACCTTGTCGGCCGTCATGCCGAGCGACCATGGCTTCCTTGGCACTTCAATCACCCCCGCTAACATCCCCAGTAACCCAACTATAGAGCAAAAAGGTGAGGGAATTCGTTGAAAATCACCCAAAAAAGCGCCACGGACATGATTTGCAAAAACCGTTGGGTGACTAACCTGTGAACTGCCGCACGGAAATGCCGGGCGACAGGAAAACGGGCTAGCCGAAGGCTGGCTGACGCGAATGGCAGGAGGAAAGGGGACATGATGAAGGGACTCACGAGGCGCAGCTTTTTGAAGGGAGCGGTCGCGGGCGGTGCGACGATGGCCGTGGGGGCGGGCCTTGCGGCCTGCGCGCCCGCGCAGCAGGGCGCATCTGCTGGAACAAGCACGGGCGCGCAGGCGCCGTCCGACGCAACCCGCTGGAGCTGGTCGACAGCACCCGCACCCATCGCCGAATCGGATTTCGCGGAAACCTACGATGCGGACGTGTGCATTGTGGGCTTGGGCGCGGCTGGCGCTCCCGCAGCCATGTACGCGGCGCTCCATGGGCTCAACACTGTGGTGCTGCAGAAGGGCAACAAGGCCATCTCGAACGGCTGGTGCGCCAATGCCATCAACAACAAACAATGGCTCGAGTCCGGCGGCGCGCCCTTCGACACGGGGGAGCTCTATGCGG
This sequence comes from Actinomycetes bacterium, assembly GCA_023429565.1. Taxonomy (GTDB): domain Bacteria; phylum Actinomycetota; class Coriobacteriia; order Coriobacteriales; family Eggerthellaceae; genus JAEWQO01. The sequence continues at coordinate 2,447 of JAEZDJ010000052.1, read as the reverse complement.
ATTTCGCCGAGGTCTCCAACGGGCGCGACGACGGCAAGCTGGTCATGAACTTCCTCAACCGCGGCGGTGAGGTGATGGACTGGATATTCGACAACACCAAGGAGAAGACTCCTGTCATCGTGGAGAAGGGGCAATCCATCGGCTGGTATGTGGACAACGACTTCTCCACGCGCTACGCGCAGTATGCCGAACTGCTCACGCTTATGGGCGAGAAGGCTGAGGCCGCGGGCGCGACCATGCTGTGGGACACCCCGGCGGTGCAGCTTGTCACCAATGACGCCGGGGACGTGGTGGGGGTGATCGGCCAGGATTCGAACGGGAAGCAGGTGAAGGTGAACGCCTCCAAAGGCGTGCTCATGGCCTGCGGAGACATCACCGACGACGAGGAGATGCTGGAATGCTACGCCCCGCTTCTTCTGGGCGTGCAGAGCATGCATGGCGCACCCAACAACACCGGCGACGCCATCAAGATGGGAACATGGATCGGCGCCAAGATCACCCCGGCTCCGCATGCCCTGATGATGCACTTCGATCCCACGTGGCTCCCGGAAGGCAACGCGCCGTTTTCGGGCATCCCGTGGCTGCGCGTCAACGTCAAGGGGGAGCGCTTCGGCAATGAGGACGTTCCCTATCAGGCCGTGGTCCAGGCTGTCGCGGCGCAGCCCGAAAAGCTTGCGTTTCAGATCACGGATGCCCACTGGATGGATCATGTGGCGGACATGCCCAATCCGAACAGCCATAGCCGCGAGACGGCAGATCCCGCCAACGATTGGGCAAAGGCCGTGGAGCGAGGCGCCATCATCAAGTCCGACACGCTGGAGGGCATCGCCGAAGCGTACGGGATCGACAAGAAGACGTTCCTCGCGACGGTGGAACGTTACAACGAGTTGTGCGAGAAGGGCGTCGACGAGGATTTTGGCGTGAAGCGAGAGTTCATGGGCTATACCGCCATCAAGGAGCCGCCGTTCTACGCCATCAAGCGTGCTCCGGGCGTCCTCGCCACGGTCGGTGGTTTGCAGGTTGAGGAACACAGCCGTGTCCTGAACGAGGAGGGCGAGGTGATCAAAGGCCTGTGGGCAGCGGGCGACTGCGGCGGCTCCTTCTATGGGCATGAATATCCCATGGTCCTTCCCGGCGGTTCCATCGGGCGCGGGTTCATCCTCGGGGTGCTGTCCGTCAAGGACATGATGGACGACTTCGAGAGCGTGACCGCGTAGCCTATGCCGTAACATGCCGACCCGCCAAGCCGTGCAGGCGGGGCGGCGAATCCTGCATCTCGGCGTCTTTCAAGAGGCTGGGATGCAGGGCGTGCTGTACGTGGGTGCCGTCAGTGAAGGCGACGACTCATGGCCTCTGTCGCAGTCGAACGGCTTCATCGCTCTCGCCCATCTTATACCCGTTAGCATATAATGCAGCCAGGGAAAGAGTGGAGAGGGACAGGAGGCGTCAATGTTGTTCATGCTGACGGGAGAGGTGCAGACGGGCAAGACGCGGTGGCTTCAGCGTCTGACGTCCCAGTTGTCCCGTGAGGGGGTGACGTGCTCTGGGGTGCTTGCTCCCGGCGTTTGGCGCCGTCGTGCTGCCGACGAGTCGTGGGAAGAGCCAGCTCGTGACGGTTTGGTTCAGTGCCCTTCGGCCCATCCTTCGCAGGCCAACGACACGGAGGCGGCATCGACGCCCCTGTCCGCATTCGGGTTTTGTGGCGGCTCTGACCGCAAAGATGCCTTTCCACTTGGCGGACTGCCCCTTTCGGCTCCCGTGCAGGGCCTCGCGGGGAGCGGGGAGTTTGAGAAGCTGGGGATCGAGAACGTGCTGCTTCCTGGCGGCGAGCGTATCCTGTTTGCCCGGAGACGCGACCTGTCCCAGAAGGCGGGCACGTTCGACCCGTCAAGCCAGAGTGCGGCGGCGCAGCTTGCCTGGGACATCTCCGATGCTGCCCTCGCGCGTGTGAACGATCACTTCGCCTCGCTCGCTGGCTGCGCGCGGGATGCGTCGGTCCAGAGGGGCCTGCTGGTCGTTGATGAGCTGGGGAGGTTGGAACTGATGCGCGGAGGGGGGCTGACCCAGGCCGTCTCTCTGCTGGAGGCCGGTCCCACGCCTGCGTTTCCCCATGCGGTCATCGTCGTGCGCGCCGCCCTGGCCGAGCTTGCCAGAGAACGTTTTGCTTCGTCTTGGGGTGGGTGTCAGGCCGTGCTTCCCGATGATGTGGGAAGTGCGGCCGTCTGCGCTGCCTGTGGAGCTTGACGTCGTCGTCGGGCGCTTCGTTCGGTCTGTCCTCTTTCGAGTATGTCCTGATGTATACGGGGAATCAACGGATGGATTCCTGTGAAGCGACGCTGCGCATGGGCACTTTATCCGCATGCAGAGTCCCATGCTACTATAGCCCGGTATCTTGAGCGATATCCTCTTGCCCACACAGCGAGAGGGACGGATCGTCGAACCTGCAT
>JAEZDJ010000037.1 GCA_023429565.1 Actinomycetes bacterium | reverse complement strand
CCGCTTCTTGCTGGGCGGGCGAAGAAACCGCAGGCGTGCTGGCGGCACGCCGAGGATTTCTGAGCCTGATCCGGCGGGAAACGGGCCAGCTAGCTGGACGGCGTGCCGAATTAATCGGCGCTTCCCTAGCGTACTTGTTCGGCAAGGAAGGGCTTCAACGGATCGACAACCACTCGTCAACAACCGTTTCGGACGGTTGTGTGCGAGGTACGCTGCGCATACACCGATTTTCCGTGGCTTTGCTGGAAGACGGTGGATGCTCCGTGATGGCGAAAGGTGGTCGAGCGCGATGATGCGTGACGAGTCCAAAGAGAAGCATCAGGTGACGCGCCTGTCGAAACCAAACGATCGCGCGAAATCAAGCGAGCGGGAAGAGACTGGCCGGGTGAAACGGGAGGGTATGTCCTTGACCAATCCCCAGAAGCCTCTTTTTCCAGCCTCGTCATTCACGAAAGGAGATCTTGCCGCCTATTATTCCCAGGTTGCGGATGCCATGCTCCCGTTTGTGCGAGAACGTCCACTCACCCTTGTGCGGTGTCCTGAGGGGGAGGCGTCAGACTGTTTCTATCAGCGGCATCCTGGTTTTGGAATACCGCATGCCATACGGGTTCACAAGCAGGTCCTCGACGACGGCAAGTACGAGGAATGGCTCATGGTCGATTCGGGCGAGGGCCTTGTGGCGCTTGCGCAGATCGGCGCTGTCGAGGTCCATGCGTGGCTTTCCCGGGCAGATGCGCTCGCGTGTCCTGATCAGATCGTGTTCGACCTCGATCCCGGACCTGGCGTGACGGGGACCCAGCTTCGCTCGGCCACGTTGCTCATTGCCGACAGGTGCGACCATCTGGGGTTTGCTCCCTATCTCAAGTCCACGGGGGGAAAGGGGTTTCACGTTGTGATTCCGGTGGATCCGGTCTGGGAGTTCTCGCGCGTCCATGCTTTGGCTCGCCATTTTGCCGAAGGCATCGCCGAAGAGCATCCGGACAGGTTCACCAGCAAAATGGCCAAAAGCGCTCGGGAGGGACGCGTTTTCATTGACTACCTGCGCAATTCTCAAGGGGCGAGCGCCGTGGCTCCCTATTCGACACGCAATCGTCCGGGACCTTCCTGTGCGGTCCCGTTGGATTGGGACGAGCTGACGGAAACGCTCGTCACCAGTGATTTCACGCCGGCGGTCGTGTCGGCGCGCGTGGCGGCCCATGGTGACCCCTGGCATGATTTCTTTGACAACGCTGCCGGCGAAGACGTGCTGCGTGCTGCTGAACACGCGACGGCCTCCTGACGGGTGGAGGTTGTGACGAGGGGGCTGCTGATTAAGCGATGTCTTGCCCCTGGATGCTCGGGTCCGATATTCCTCTTTGCGATGCTTGGTCGGGGTACGGACTTGGGATGGCGACGACACTAATGTCCCCTTCTCTTTTTGGTTTTGGGGAGGGCTTTGCGCTTTCGATGAGATCCCCTTAGTATGTCATACGTGTAATCGGTTCCGCTGTGAAGGTAGCGCATGAATGATCCTGGTGGCTTCATAAACTTCATCAATTCAGTAAAAATTTGTTGGAATGAGGTGCCTGACGGCGATTCCTATCCCTTCAATATTCCGGCAATAGCCAGCATGGATACCTTATCTTTCGAGAAGCCTGTCACTCTGTTCTGCGGAGAGAACGGTAGAGGAAAATCAACCCTTCTGGAGGGTATCAGCATAGCGCTTGGGTTGAACCCTGAGGGCGGCTCGCGCAACTACACCTTCTCAGTCAAGGCAACCCATTCAGCGCTCCATGATTACCTGAGCCTCCGAAAATCGCTTTGCAAGCCCAAAGACAGTTTTTTTGTTCGCTCGGACACCCTGTTCAACCTCATAACCGAAACGGACAACCTTGACGACGACAAGAGATATTATGGCGGCCGATCTCTTCATCAGCGTTCGCACGGAGAAAGCATCCTTGCACTCATATCCCATAGATTCGGAGGAGAAGGTCTCTATATACTCGATGAGCCTGAGACGGGCCTGTCTCAAAGCGCGCAGATAGCATTGGTGTGCGAGATAACTCGATTGGCCAATCTTGGCTCTCAGTTCATCATCGCAACCCATTCTCCCATTCTCCTGTGCCTTTCTGATGCTGCGGTATTTGAATTTGACGACGAGGTCCATCCCGTCGATCCCGGGGAATCGCTTGAATTGATTGTCTTGCGAAGATTCCTCGACAATCCCGATAAGGTGATAGCCGAGTTCATGAGCATGTGATTGTTTTCGAGTCGCTCGCAACGAGGTTGTCGCTCCCATTCTTAACCCGAAATCATAAAAGCATCCATCTTGCTATGGAATATAGGGCGATGGCCGCACATTCCTCCCCTTGTGCCCGTTGTGTATATCAGGAGGCGGAAAGCTCAAGCATTGAAAACATGAGGAGGCGGAAAGCTGAAAGGTTGGAAACGGAAAGACGGCGAAGAGGAGATAGGGGCTCTCGTCGAAGCTTGTTATGACGACGTTCTTTCATATTGTCGGCGGCATACCTCTACGATGCAAGACGCTCAGGATGCCACGCAGGAGACATTCCTTCGGTTCTTGCGAAATTATGCGCGGTATGCGGACCGAGGAAAACCACGCGCCTATCTGATCACCATTGCAAGGAACATTTGCGTGGACCTGTATCGAGCACGTGGCTGCGCGGGTGAACTCATCGACAGTGATCTCGCGGATTCTTCAGATGAGATTGGTGCCGTCGACCTTGGTCTTCTGGTCAGACAGCTTCCTCCCGATCTTGGAGAGGCCATAGAGCTCCGCTATGGCCAATGTCTGAAGGTCAAAGAGGTCGCCCTTATCCTAGGCGTTTCGAGATTTTCGGCGATGCGGACGATTGACCGGGCGCTCAGGGCGCTGAGAAATGCTCTTCGACCAGAGGAGGAGGCGGGAAAACAATGAGAAGAAAAAAGACAAAAGCCATCGAACATATGCTTAAAACGCATTATCGGTCTACTCGAACATGTTCTGACCCACATGACAGAGCGCGCTTTGCAAAAACGCTTGTTTCCATGACTGGAACAATGTCTGCGTTGGCTGACGATCTGACCCTTGCGGGATTCGTCGTCTCACAGGTACGTTTCATCAGGCGGTATGTCTGGGTTCTGAATGTCGCTCTTGTCGCTGCCATGGTGGTTTTATGCCTGTTCGAAAAGCGCGATGGGCCTCTTCTGCTCGCGGCAAGCATCCTTGGCGCGGCAAGCGTCCTTATAGCCATTCCGAGCCTGCTTTCGAGCAGAGGCTCCCAGATGGTTGAGCTTGAATGCGCGTGTCGGTTTGATTCCGGGTCGGTTGCCCTTGCCCGCCTCATCGTCTTCGGTTGTTCTGATGTGCTTGTGGCGACGGCTATGGCCATCGCTGTCCCTATTTTTTCCGAAACCGATGGCTTTGCCATCTTGCTGCATGTGTGCGCGCCATATTTCCTGGCCTGTGCCGGGTGCCTCTGGATGTCTCGTAGGATATCCATGCCGGGGACGCTCATGCTGTCGGCCGGATGGGTCGGCAGTGTGATGGCGCTTGCGATGGCAGCGTATTTGATCTTTCCTGCCATGTATTTGTCGGCATCCACGGGCATATGGACGCTGATCGTTATAGCCGGGGGTATCTGGACTGCTCGCGAGCTGTGCGTCTGGTTGAGAAATGCTTCTGCAGGACTCGATCATGCTGTCTTCCTCGCAAGGCATTAATTGTCTGAAACGATATCAAGAAAGAGGTTCCTATGGAACTGGAACTCGATAGACTCTCGAAGCAGTTTGACTCAAAGATTGTCGTTGACCGAGTGTCGGCAAGGTTCGGTCTTGGGGTGCATGGACTGCTTGGATCGAATGGGGCTGGGAAGACCACGCTCATGCGCATGGTCTGCGACCTGCTGAGGCCCACTTTCGGTCAGGTGCTCTTGGACGGAAAGGATATACGATCGCTGGGCGATGGATATAGGTCGCTGCTCGGATACCTTCCTCAGGATTTCGGTTCTTATCCGGGATTCACTGCCTTGGACTTCATGGAGTACATGGCAGCGCTCAAGGGTATCAATCGACGTTTCTCGCGTGGGCGGAGCATGGAGTTGCTCGACATGGTGGGCCTTGATGGGGACGCCGGGGCGAAAGTCGGAACGTTTTCAGGGGGAATGAAACGACGTCTTGGGATCGCGCAGGCTTTGCTGAACGATCCGGCGGTGCTTGTCCTCGATGAGCCGACTGCCGGACTTGATCCTAAGGAGCGTGTTCGCTTCAGAAACATCATATCGAATCTCGCTCAGGACAAGATGGTTCTGCTGTCCACGCACATCGTTTCCGATGTTGAGTACATTGCGGACGATATTCTTGTTATGCGTGCAGGGTCGTTCATCATGCGAGGTTCGCCGGATGAGGTCATCGCGAGTGCTGTGGGGAAGGTCTGGGAATGTCGTGTGGACGCAGAGACGGCCAACAGGGCGGCCGCGGTGCCATGTGTGGGGAATGTACGGTATATCGACGATGGTCAGGCTGTGGTGCGTTTTGTGGCCGATGAGATGCCCGAAGTGCTCGGCAGTGCCTCACCTGTGCCGGCTGATCCGAATCTGGAAGATGTCTACCTCTACGTATTCAGCAACGATGTCCCAAACGAGAGAAAGAACGAGGCGGACTATGGGAGCTTTCGCCTCGGGTTCCGTTCGCGTCGGGATGAAGGGGGGCGTCATGTGTAAGCTCATCGCATTTGAACTTAAGAAGATGCTCTTTACCAAGGTTTCTCTGTTTGTCAATGTGGGCGTTCTGCTCCTCTTGGGCGCCATCATGGCTTCGAACATTGCCCAACAGATCACGGCGAGCAGTGTTGATGTCCAGTTGAGGGGGACGGCGGCTATCGCCCAGGCGCGTGAAATGCGGCAAACCCATGCGGGACCGCTCACGCCGGACCGCATTGTGGAAGACATGGCGCACTATCGGACGATGGCCTTTGAGAAGATAGAGCCCTCTCGACTTGCCGGCCTGAGTGACGCCGCAGCCTTCAGCCTCATGTCAGAGACCTATGATCGTGACACCTTGGCAAGATTCTATGACCCCTACTATGCCTACCTTTTGTCGCCGTGGAAGACCGGGGCTCAGGAGCCTTACCAGATCGCAGCAGGCATTGACAGTAATGAAGCTGCTGGTTTCTATGAGGCGGTGTCCTCGAAAGTGAAGGGGAGGCTTGACGATGGTGGAGGAGGAGGCGTATGGGTGTATTCGGATGCGGAGCGTGAGTACTGGATGAGCAAGCAGGCGAGCGTCGAGACTCCCTTTGAGTACGGATATGTGGAGGGCTGGAGCGACATCATCGACTGTATCGGTTTTCTGGTCTTCGCGGTTCTCGCCGTCTGCGTGACGCTCTCGTCGGTGTTTGCAGGGGAATACCAGGCTCGCACCGATGCGATACTCCTGTCCTCACGCTACGGACGTTCGAGGCTTGTCGTGGCAAAAATCGCCGCTTCATTTATCTACACGACCGCGCTCTTTGTTCTTGCTACCATAATCGTCTGCGGTGTCCCCCTCGCATTCTTCGGCGTTGGCGGCGCGACGCTTCCTTTGCAGAACATTGACCTTGCCATACCGTACGGCCTAACGATGGTGCAGGCGGTGCTCTTGGAGGTCGGTCTTGCCTATCTCATGACGCTGGGCTTCGCTGCGTTGACGCTTTTTCTGTCTGCGCACATGCGCTCGGCGCTTGGGGTCTTTGTTGTGGACATGGTTCTCGTCGTTTTGACGGCCATGATTCCCTCGGGGGGCAATGGGATTATCGCTCGCATCACGGATCTCTTTCCCTATGGGGCCGCTTCGGTTTCCTTCGGATCGCTTGTCTCATATCCGTTTGGGCCGCTGGTGCTTGACTTGCCCTCAATGATCGTTGTCGTCTATTCCCTGGTCATCATTCTTTGCATTCCTTTATCAGCGGCTTCCTTCAGGAGACATCAGGTGGCGTAGGCGAACCTATGTATGATGGAAGGAGGAATTCCGATCCGCACTTTGGAGAAATACGAATCGTCTTGATGGACCCTTTCGCCGAGCATCGTGAACCCGCCGTTCTCTCTAGATTTGAGAGAACGGCACAACAGGGCTTGCAGACGCATCATGATCTCCTATTAATTTCTCCATCCATGCCACGTCATACCATCGGCCAAACTTATGCCCGCAGCACTCGAACCTGCCAACCATGCGATAACCAAGGCGCTCGTGGAAATCGATGCTGCCTTCAGGCAGATGGGAATCGTGCTCGCGTGCGCATGCTATGCAAGCACACATGTTCAGGATGCCCTGTTTGCCGAGCGACCGCTCGAGGGCTTCGTGAAGCCTTCTTCCAATGCCTGAGCCGCGGCAACTTCGGGCAACGTAGATCGAGGTCTCGACCGCCCAGTCATAGGCAGGCCTGTCATGAAAGCGGCCCGCATATGCATACCCCACGAGCCCACCGTCTCCTTCTGCGACCAAGAAAGGATAGTGTTCCGAGGTGAGTAGAATCCTCCTTTCAAACTCTTCGACAGAAGGAGTCTCGTATTCAAAGGTTATTGCGGTCTCTTCGACATAAGGGGCATAGATGTCTCTCACGTTTTTTGCATCGCAAGATGTGGCAATTCGTATGTTCAAGCCAAAACTCCATTCTCTATGGTCGAGCTTCTGATGAACCAAAGAAAACCGGTACCCCTCCCTAAAAAAACTGAGGGCAACCCGCGTTCCTTCCCGCGATTTTTTGTTCCCGAACATGCCTCTGTTGCACCATGTCATCTACTGTCGGAAAACTCATCGACCAGAAACGAGGCGAACAGCGAAGCTGTCCGGGTCGGTGCCTTCGGCAACGCGACGCCGAGAACGCGTTTGGCGGCTGGCTCCAGCTCGAGCACGTGGACGCGCGCCTGCCTGCCGGTGAGGCACAGCGCTGGCATCACGGTAGCACCCAGTCCTTGTTCGATCATGGACAGGAGCGTCGAATCATCGTCGCAGTTCACATTCGTCCTGTTGTGGGGAATCACGGAGAGGTGCCGGTCGAGGGCATTCATCGGAGCCATCAGAAAGGGGAGTTGGGCCAGCTCGTCCTGGGCTATTCGCTTTCGCTCCTTGTCCACGGTCCCCTCCGGGAGCACCGCGCAATAGGGATCATCCTGCAGGGGCCTGAAGTGGAATGCCCGGCATCGGGCATCGTCGCCGAGCGCCACGTCTATTTCCCCGTGGGACAGCCATTGGACGATGCTGTCCGTGCCCACCCGTATGTCAAAGAAGACTTCGGGGCGGAGGAGTTTGTAGGCGCGCAGCAGGGGCGGCAGCCAGGTTGTCGAAATGCTTGAGAACACGCCGATTCGCAAGGGGAGCGTGCGGGCTCCGGCGATTTGGGCGGCATGGTCCGCAAGCTGTCTCATGTTCATTTCGGCGCTGACGATGTCAGGGTAGAGCTCCTCGCCGGCGGCCGTGAGCCTCACGCCGCGGTGGTCGCGCTCGAGGACCTTGCAGCCGAGCTCTCCCTCGAGGCTGTTCATGGCCTGCGTCACCGCCGATTGCGTGCAGCAGAGCTCGGCGGCCGCCTTGCTGAAGCTTCCTGTCCGTATCGTCGTCAGGAGCATCTCGAGTTTTCTTGAATCCATCGGCGTTCCTCAAAGTATTAGAAAGACTTATACGGGTATTCTAGGGTCTCTCTTCCGCTGGAACGTCCTCAACCCTAACCTTTTCTCAAGAAAACAGGGAGAGGTCGCTTGACATGGAGACGGTTCGGCTGAAGGGGGATTCGAAGGGAGTCGCCCTCATCTTTGCGGGGGGCGTGATCTGGGGCACGATAGGCCCGCTTGTTCGCGTCATGGACGGCTTGGGCGCTTCCGCCGAACTCACGAGCTTTTTGAGGGTGTCCTTTGCGTTCTTGATCCTCATCGTCCTCACGGTGCTCAGGGGCGGCCTCAAGGCGCTCAGGGTCGATAGGAAAACGATCGTGGTATGTGCGGCCCTCGGCATTCTTTGCCAGGGTCTCTACAATGTCGCGTATTGCTGGTCGGTCAACCTTGCGGGGGTGGGGACGAGCGTCGCCCTGACCAATATAGCTCCCGTGTTCACGGCTCTTGCGTGCCTCGTCATCTTTGGGGAGAGGCTTCCTGGCGGCAAGGTGCTTGTGCTTGCCTTGAACGTGGGAGGATGCGTGATGGCCTCGACGGGCCTGCGCTTTGATGTGTCGATGTTGCCGGTCGTCGGATTGGCGTGCGGCATCGTGGCGGGCTTTTGCTATGCGATGACCGCCGTCATCGGCCGACTTGCCGCAAATCGCTGTGATCCTTTTGTGGTCAGCACCTACAGCTACCTGTTTGCGGCATTGTTTCTTATCCCTGTCACGCGTCCCTGGGATCAGCCTGCAGTGCATGATCCCTCGGTGTTGGCCATCGGGTTTTTCCTTGCTCTCGTTCCGACGGCTCTCGCGTATCTTCTCTATTACCGGGGGCTCCAGCTTGTTTCGAATGTTGCCAGCGTGCCGGTCATCGCATCCGTCGAGATTGTCGTTGCGGTCGTGCTCGGCATCGCCTTTTTTGGGGAGGAGGCAAACGTCGTGGCCTTGGCGGGCGTCGCTGTCATCCTTGCGTCCGAGGCGCTTCTGGGCATGAGGATTGCCTCGATGGGGCTTTGGGATGTCGCGCGCTGCGTTCGTGCGCGCTTGTCCATCGCTTTCTCCGCTGTTCGTTAGAGGCTGCCTGCCAGCGCTTCGTCGCGGCCGTGGCCGAGCTTTGACAGAAACTCGTCAATGGTGCGGTTCACGAAATTGGGCGCATCGACGTTGGAGTTGTGGCCGGCGCCTTCGACCCAGACGAGGGGGATGCCCTCACCTGCGGTCCATCGTTTGTTGTAGTCCTTCGCCGATCCGGCGGCATCGTATTCCCCGCAGAGTAGCAGGGCGGGGCAGTCAATGTCGTAGGGGCGGTCGGCCGCAACGGCATCGGCGAGAATGCGATAGCCATGCGCCGCAAGGTTGCAGTATTCCCGCTTGTGGTAGGAATTCATCATCTCGGTCATGAGCGCCCGTCCCCGCTCCGTTTCAGACGTTCCCTTGGAGCCCCATGACACCAGGAGCTTCCACGGGATGCTCAGATACATGAGCCGGGTATGGCGCAGGGCTGCTATTTCCCACCGCTTCATGTACCGACGTTTGAGAGGCGCTGAATCTATCGAGACAAAGCCTGCAAGGGAGCCTGGGTAGAGGTCCATGTACGCCTGTGCCACATAGCCACCCATCGACTGTCCCACCAGAACAGGTTGCTTGATTCCTTCGACGTTCAGAATTTCCCGGAGCATCTTTGCCAGGTCGTCCATCGTGAAATCGAGGGGAAAGGGACGTGAGGCGCCATGCGCGGGGGGATCCCAGACAAGGCAGTTCAACTCCCTGCCGAAGTATTGTATCTGGTCGTCGAACAGACGATGGTCGGCGGTGAGTCCCGGCAAGAATACAATCCAAGGCGCATTCTCCGAATCAGGTCGTTCCGTCCAATAGCGAATCGTCCCGCTTCCGGTGTCGAGGCTCTTCTCGACAGCCACCCTTGCCGTCTGCCGAGTGTTCCGGTCTGCGTCCATTCCGTTTGCCTTTCTGCTGCATGTCTTCAGGCGGCTGCTTCCAATGAACCCCTCATCGCGGAATAAGGTTACCATAGGAGGGCATAAGGGGAGCGCCGGGCCTACCATTGCGCGGATACGGCTGCGTGGCCTCCCGCATGCCCGTACTGCGTCAACATGCTGATTCTGGGAAGTAGCGATCTTGCCATGACGTCAGGTGGCGTCGGCTCGACCTGTTTGAAACGATGTCGCGATTGTCGTCCCTTTGACTCAGGGCATGCGAGGAACCCGTCTTGCTCACCGTCTCATCAGGGGGTAACCGTGTTTTGAGGTTATGCTTTGAACAGGGGTTTCCCGTCTGCTGTCATGCGCTTGCCCGGTCGACGCGTTGCTCAAACCAGGATAGCTTCTCGATGGAATAGGCGGTGACGGGAAAGGCGTCTGCATCTGAGCCGAGGCACGACACGACCACGACCGTCCCTATCTGGATGCCGCCCGGGAAAAAGGGCAGCTCCGAGCAAAGCACCGCACCCGTCTGGCCTTCGCCTACCGTGCTTTTCCTGAAGGGAGCTTCGGTTTCCCAGGGCAGAGCCGTGACCGTGATGCTGCCGGCGTCTGCGTCCTTTGCGACGACCGTTGCCATCACATAAGCGTATTCGCCTTCGAGGGCCGGCAATGCAGAGTCCCCGGCAGGCTTTGAAGCTTGTGGCGAGCGCGATACAGAGGCGGCGCCCTCATCGGTCTGTGCCGTGTCTGATGGGGAGGTTGATCCGCTGGCGCATGCGGCCATTATGACGAGACAGGCAACGGTTAGGCTGATCAGGATGAGCGCGAAGAATTTCGTGCTGCCGGGATTTTGCGAACGTGCTCGTGCCATGTTTGCTCGCCCCTTGCGATGGATCCTTTCGGTTGCTGTAATTGACGGGCATACGACAAGGGCATCTCCAAGCCGCCTGCCCGTCCAACCCGAATTCTAGAAGTTGCAGCTATGATTTGCTGTTGTATTTACAACGCTTTTCTGCAAAAGGGAGCGTTGCGCGTTGCTCCTTGGGGCATGGCTGCCCGCTGCTAGACCCATGAGGGCTTCAGGGACGCGTGACGGACGGTTGCCGCAGGCTCGCGACCCCTGCCGGATTGGCGGGGGTCGCGAGAAATGGGCAGTTTTTTCGAGAGGGAGGCTCTCGGAAGATTCACGACCAGGGGCGTTTCTCTTGTTTTGCGAGCCGATTGTTGAAAAGCCACACAAAACTGGCTACCGCTGCCGATCCGGGTAGGTCGGTCTGGCGCGCTTCGATTTTGATCGAGCTTGTGGACGTGTTCGACCGTGCATGCCGACGGCGGATGCTGTCTCAGCGAGCCGCATAGCCCTTGCGCTTGTCGACGACCCATTCGAGCTTCTGCCCCTTCAGCCAGCGCACGGCGTTGTCGACAAACTGCTTGACGAGGGCGTCCTCGAATCCATTGATCTCCCCTGCGATGTGGGGCGTGATCATGACCGACGACATCTTCCACAACGGGTTCAAGGGACTCAGCGGCTCGGTCTCGAAGACGTCGAGGCTGGCGGCTCCCACCTGGCTCTGCTGCAGGGCATAGATGAGGTCCGTCGTGTTGACGATAGGCCCGCGGCCCACGTTCACCAGGTGGACCGAGGGCCGGCAATGCTTGAACAGCTCTGCATTGAAGAGATGGTGTGTTTCTGGCGTCAACGGCGCAGCGATGATGAGATGATGCGCCCAGCCGACGTGGTCCTCAATCTCGTCAACGGGATCGATGCGCTCGAAGTCGGGATCGTCGGTTGCGGCGTGCCTCCCAATGGCGCGCACGTTCATGCCGAGCGTCGCGAGCGAGCGGGCGCAGGCGCGTCCAATTCGTCCGGGACCTATGATGAGGGCGTTTTTGCCTTGCGCGCTGGAGCTGACGAAGGGCTTCCAGTCGCATTGGTTCTTCTGGAAATACAGGCGCGGATAGTTGCGCTCGTGGGCGATCACCGCGCCGGTCACGTATTCGGCGATGGCGTAGTTGTAAATGCCGCCCGCGTTGGTCAGCACCACATCGGAATCCACCATTTCTGGGAAACAGAACGCGTCGACTCCGGCAACGGCCGCATGAACCCACGTCAAATCCGAGGTCAGTGACCAATGGGCTCGCACCTCGTCTATAAGTCCGACGTCCCAGAGGAAGGCTGCCCCCGCGCCTTTGAGCGCCTCCGTCAGGCCGACGTCGGTCGAAAAGACCACGTCAGCCGCGTTCTGGAGGAGGCTGACGTCGGGCTTTCCCACTTCGGGAGAGGTTATGATGGCGATTTTCGCCTTCTTTACAGCTGCGGCCATGTCAAATCCATCGCTTTCGCTACTCGACGCATGTCTTCGGTGCTTCCTACGGTGATGCGAATGCCTTCGGGGCTGTCAAAAGGCCGGCAGATCACGCCTCCCCGTGCCAGGAGCTCAAATCCTTCAACCGGATTTTGAGGCAGTATGACGAAATTCGACTGACTGGGCACATGGGGAATGTCCGCCTCGGCCAAAAGGGTCTGCAATATCTCCCGATTGCGGACGATTTCTGCCACGCGCTCATTGACGATGGCGAGCGTTTCCGGCTCGAGACATGTCCGGGCTGCTGCTTGGGCAGGTATGGAAACCGAAAACTCAGCGACCGTCTTGTTGATGGCGTCGATGGTTGCGGGGGCGGAAAAGCAATATCCGATGCGCATCCCTGCGAGGCCGAATGCTTTCGAGAAGGTGCGGAGGATCATGATGTTGTCGAATTCCTCCAGCAACGCAAGCGATGCTTCCTGTGGTTCGAGATTGACGAATTCGTGATACGCCTCGTCGACGACGACGAGGACGTCATCGGGAACTCGTTGCATGAAGGCTCGGATGCTCTCGGTCGTCAAAAACGTGCCGGTGGGATTGTTGGGATTGCAGAGGAGGACGAGGCGGGTTTTCGGTCCGATGGCCTCGGCGATGGCGTCAAGGTCGTAGGTCCACGACGCGTCGAGGGGTATTTTCACCGGTTGTGCCCCGGCCAGCAGAACGTCTATCTCGTAGGCGGCAAACGAGGGGGTGCCGAACACGACTTCGTCCCCTTGGTCGGCAACGATGCGAACGACATCCTGCAAAAGCGTGCCCGATCCGTTGTCGACCGCTATCTGCTCGTCGGGTATCCCATAGTGCGCGGCAAGCGCCTGCACCAGGTCGACCTTGTAGAAATCGGGATAGCGATTGAGTTTGCCGGCCGCTTGGGCTATCGCATCGACAACGCTCTGGGGTGGGGCCCAAGGGCTTTCGTTCGATGAGAGCTTGAGGGCCGTTGCCTCTCCTTGCTCTTCAGGGCAGCCGCCTGGACGATAGATGGGGATGGATCCAAGCACGGTACGCAGGCGTACGGTCATGGGGGGTTCCTTTCTTCGGAGGGGTACTTCGCCGGGCATGTTCAAGCCAAATCGAGGCGAGCGAACCGAGGGGACAGGGTGGCTCGAGCCCAGATATCTCGTGCCGGTCTTTTCCAGTATGGAGTCCTTTGTTTCTTCGAGATTAAGGGAATGGAAACGAATTGTTTCGCTTCCATGCTGTGTTTCTCAACCGTTTCCAGAGTGAAAACGATCCATGAAGAAACGTTTCCGATAAGAGCAGACGCTTCGGGCCCTCGGCACAATGAGGAAGGACCAACGAAAGCGGGCGGCGCCCGAAACGCCGTCGAGAGGTTAGGAGAAACGAATGGATGCGAACACTGGATGCACGGGAATGGGCATGAGCCGCCGTGGCTTCATGAAGCTTGGCTGCACGGCGGCGACGAGCATGGTGCTGTTCGGTTTGGTGGGCTGCGCGAGTGGCGAGGACGCCGGCTCTTCGCAGGGCGGCTCTCTGACGATGCTGAACTATGAAGGCTGGATGGGCGAGGGTGAAGTGGCTCGCTTTGCGGAGCAGACGGGCGTCTCGGTCGAGGAGCTTCCGACTCCGGACGGCGGCAATTCTGCGTGGATCAGCACGCTTACCCAGAACAAGGGGTCCTATGACCTGACGCTTGCCGGCAACAACGTTGCGAGCCAACTTCAGAAAAACGGGCTTCTTGCCGAATTCGACGACTCGAAGGTTCCCAATCTGAAAAACATTCCGGCGGAATATCGCGAGGCATTCCCCTATGGAATCCCAGTTGAGCAGGGCAAAATCGGCTTCATGTACAACACCGAGCTTTTGCCTGATCCCCCGAAGTCCTGGAAGGAATTGTTTGAGGGCGCCCAGGAGCTTTCCGGCAAGCTCCTGTTCCCGGCCTACGATGGCGATGTGGTCGAGGCGGGCCTTCTGGCGTGCGGGTATGACATAAACACCGACGACCTTGACCATATCAGGGAAGCGAAGGAAGCGGTCATAGCAATCAAGCCCCATATCAAGGCTTTTGTCGATTCAGGCGCTCCGTCCCAGGTTGTGGACGGATCGGCCGCCCTTGCCGTCGCCTACGATTACGACTACGCTTCCGCGGCTGCTGAAAGCGACAAGGTCGCTTGGATCGCGCCCGAGGAAGGCATGCCCGCCTATCTGGACGGGTGGGTTCCCTTGGCTGGTTCCACGAGCCTCGACGCCGTGTACGAGTTCATGAACTTCCACTTGGACCCGGAAAACTATGCCGACTTCATCAATACCACGTGGGCGTCGTGGGTCATGCCCGATGTGGAGGATCTGCTTGACGAGGACGTGGCAGCATGTGAGGCGCTTAAGCCCGAGCAGGACGCGAAGGTCATCTACGCCATCATCACTCCGGAGATATCCGAAGCCAACGCCGCGGCGTGGCAGGAAATACAGAACGCCTGAAACGCCCAATACGAATGTCGAGCGACGTTTTGGTTTCCCGGATGCCGCGCCGCCTGATAGAGAGAGCGACTATGGAACGTGACACACATATGAAAAAGAGATGGAAGCGTGAAAAGGCCCGTCGGGAACAGGACCCGGCAAGGGAAGGCGTGCCGAAGATGGGATTGAAGGAGCGGCTGCTGCTCGTGGCGCCCGACACGGTGGCGGGAGCGCTGCTGCTGTGCCTCCCCATCGTGGTCATCGTGCTCTATTCGTTCTGGACGACCAATTTGGCAACCTTTACCGTTGAGCCCCTCTTCACCTTGCAGAACTTCCAGGACATCATGCAGCCGATCTACTTGCAGGCGCTTGGTCGCTCGGTGCTTATCACCCTCCTCACGGTGACCGGATGCATCGTGCTGGGCTTTCCGCTTGCCTACTTCATCTCGCGGGCGCCAGGCAAGCTTCAGATGGTCTTGCTCCTGGCGGTCATGATTCCGTTTTGGACGTCATTCGTCGTTCGCACCTATGCGTGGCTCACGCTGTTGTCTCCGTCGGGGACCGTGACTCAGATGCTCGCGTTTCTGGGAGTCGTCGCGCCGGAAACCGATCTTCGCTATACGCAAATCGCCATTACCGTCGGCATGATCTACACCTATTTGCCCATGATGGTGCTGCCGCTGTTCGCGACCTTGGAAAAGCTGGATTCCAACCTGCTTGCAGCGGCGGCTGATTTGGGGAAATCGTCCGCGAAGACGTTCTTTTCCATTGTGGTCCCCCAGGCGAAGTCGGGCGTGGCGGCCGGATGCCTGTTGGTCGCCATTCCGGCGTTGGGCGAATACACGATACCCGCCATACTCGGAGGTGGCAAGACGCTCATGATCGGCAACGTTATCGCGAGCGAATTTACCACGACGGGCAACTATTCCCGGGGGGCTGCGCTGGCGGTCGTGCTGCTGGTCATCGTCCTCGCCGTCATTGCGGTGGTCCAGGTGGCGGCGCTTCGCAAGCGCCGTGCCGCGCGTGCTGCCCTGCTGAGCGGGACAGGCGAAGAAAAGGCTAGGGATCGGGGGGCTTCCGATGAGTAGGATCAAACAGCATTGGGTGGCGGCGCTCGTGTCGGTGGGCGTGCTGGTTTTTCTTTACCTGCCCATCGTGAACGTGGTCATGAATTCCGTGAACGCCAACGAACGGTTGCTGTCATGGGGCGGTTTCACGCTCGAATGGTTTCAAGAAGCTCTGACCTCTTCTGACTTTATCCAGGCGTTCCAGCAGAGCTTGCTCATCGCGTTCGTGGTGGTCGTTGTGAGCGTGCTGATTGCGACCACGGCGGTCATTGGCGGGCGTGAGTTTGGCAACAGGATGCGGGTGTTCCAGAGCTCGAGCATGTATCTGCGCCTCACGTTGCCTGAGGTCGTGGTTGTCGTGGGCATCCTCGCGATCGTGCGCCTGATCCCCGGCGTCAACCTGGGACCCCTGTGGGTCATGTTGGGACAGGCGGTCATCTATTCGGCGTATGTCATGGTCATCCTTCAGGCGCGCCTGTCCATCATCGCTGACCTGTACGAAAATGCGGCCTATGACCTGGGGGCCAGCACGTGGCGTTGCATGCGTACCGTCATCCTGCCTCTTTTGGCGCCCTCCATCCTGGTGGGTGCGCTCATGGCATTCACGTTCTCGCTCGATGCGGTGGTCAGCGTCGTGTTTCTGGGAGGACCCCATACCGAGACGGTGCCCATCCTCATCATGAGCATGATCAAGAAAGGCATCACTCCCGAGGTGAATGCCATAGGAGTGATCGTGACCTTGTTCAACCTGCTGGTGCTGGCCGTGTTGGTGAAGGTGGTTGGAGTGCGACAGACCGTGGCCGCCGCAGGCGGAGCATCCGAGTAGGCATACGGCGTAGGCAGACGAAGGAGAATCAATGTTTGTGAAACATGCAGATATACAGAAAGAACGTGTCGGCCGCATCGATGCCAGCTCGGGAATCGTCATCGATGGCGTGTCGAAAGATTATGGGACCGGAGCGCTGGCGGTGAAGCCGATGTATCTGAAAATCGAGCGGGGAGAGTTCTTTTCGCTTCTCGGATCGTCGGGCTCAGGCAAGACCACGACGCTCAAGATGCTGTCCGGCTTGGAATTCCCCACAAAGGGAATCATCACGCTGGAAGGCGTGGACGTCACCCATATGCCGGCCAACCGGCGGGATGTGCACACGGTCTTTCAGAATTATGCCCTGTTCCCTCATATGAGCGTTGCGAAGAACGTCGCCTATGGACTGGAGGGCCGGCGGATGGGCAAGGCCTCCATACGGGAGCGCGTGGCCAACATGCTTGAACTTGTGGGCTTGGCCGGTCATGAAGACGACAAGCCGGACTCGCTTTCCGGCGGCATGCAGCAGCGCGTCGCGCTTGCCCGCGCATTGGTGCTGGAGCCGAAGGCTCTCCTGCTCGACGAGCCTCTGGGGGCCTTGGATCTCAAGCTTCGCCACCATATGCAGCAGGTTTTGAAGGATATCCACCGCGAGGTCGGCATCACGTTTGTCTATGTCACCCACGACCAAGAGGAAGCGTTCGCCATGTCTGACCGCATCGGCGTCATGACGGCGGGCGAGCTTGTGCAGGTGTCGTCTCCGGAGGCGATGTACCGCCGTCCGAAGTCGAGCTTCATCGCCGACTTCGTCGGCGCGTCAAACATGCTCCAGGGCACGGTGGAAGAGGTGCGCGACAGGCGTGCTGGCGTCTACCAGGTGCGCTTTCATGAACTGGGGAAGACGGCGGTTGTGCAGGGGGTCTCATCCCTGTCGGCGGGTGACCGGGTCCTCGGTGTGGTGCGTCCCCAGGACGTGAGGGTTGGGGAAGGCTCTTCGGAGTCAGGGTTTGGGCTTGTCATGCAGCTGGAGGAGCGAGTGTTCCTCGGCGGATACACGAAGGTCAAGCTCAAAGCCGGAGACCTCAGCATGACTGCCGACGTGTCGCGCAGCGTGCCTGCGGACATGGCAAGCGTTCCTGTCTCGTGGAAGTGCGACGATGTGTGGGTGGTTGCCGCCTGAAGGCGGCCCCGGTCCACGCCGGGGATCGAGCGGCGCATCGCTTTGAGGAATTGGTTCGAGGCGGAACCTTCATATCCTGCCGCACGGCGTTTGCGCCGGTAGCAGCGACGGGAAATCAATGGAAAAGAGAAGAACATGAGCAAGGACATCGAACCAGTTGTGGTCGATTCGTTCGACTACACGGTAACTATAGAGGAACACGTGCAGATTCCCCTTTCCGACGGCGTGCGCCTGTCGGCGAAGCTGTGGAAGCCTGCACCTCAAGAAGAGGGCGAGACCTTTCCGGTCATCCTCGAGGCCATTCCCTATCGCAAGGACGATGTGAGTCTTTGGGACGATTCGGTTCGCATGGCATATTATGCAGGTCATGGCTATGTTTGCGCACGGGTCGACCTTCGTGGAAGTGGCGATTCTGAAGGCGTGCTGCCCGACGAGTACTCCACACGCGAGCAGCTGGACTTGGTGGAGGCGATTGCCTGGTTGGCCGGGATGCCGGAAACGAACGGCAACGTGGGCATGACGGGCATATCGTGGAGCGGGTTCAACAGCCTTCAGGTTGCCCAGCATCGTCCGGCGGCTCTGAAGGCCATCGTGACGGTGTGTTCGACCGACGATCGCTACGACAACGACGTGCACTATATGGGTGGATCTCTCCTGGGCTTTTATCAGAACTGGTGGGGCTCCATCATGCATGAGTTCAACCTTCGTCCACCCGACCCGCGGTTGGTGGGGGAGAGCTGGCGTTCTATGCAGATGGAGCGAATGAGCGACAATCCCCAGATGACGTCCATCTGGTTGGCGCACCAGAATCGAGATGACTACTGGAAGCCGGGCTCGGTGTGCGAGAACTACGACAATCTTGTGTGCCCGGTGCTGGCTGTCGGAGGATGGCATGACGGCTATACCGACTCGATCGTGCGGCTGGTCGATCGCTGCAGCACGGTGGCCCAGGGCATCATTGGGCCCTGGGGCCATACCTGGCCTGAGCGGGGTATCCCCGGTCCGGCCATCGGTTTTCTCCAGGTCTGCTTGCGTTGGTGGGACCGCTGGCTCAAAGGGGTCCAAAACGGTGCCGAGAGTGATCCGAAGATGCGCTACTACCATATGGAGCCGTGCCAACTGACGCCGGACTGCGCCATGAGAGAAGGCAGCTGGCTGCAAACCGAGCGTTTCACCCGCGACCGGCCAGCCGTCTCGTTTGGGCTGGATGGGCGCGGCCTGCTTCGGGCGCAGGATGTGGCCGGAGACGGGCAGGCAGGCGAGGGACAGGACGATGCGCAGCGCTTTGTGTCCCATTGCAGCGCCCTCACGGTGGGCACGCAGGTTGACACATGGCTTCCCATGGGCTCTCCCATAGACCTGCCGTCTGAGCAGACTGCCGACGACGAGAAGTCGCTGGTGTTCGACAGCCTTCCCTTGGAGAGCGATTTGGACATCGTGGGACTTCCCTTGGTTAAATTGCGCATTGCGGCTGACAAGCCAGAGGCGTTCGTGTTCGCCCGCTTGTGTGACGTGTGGCCTGACGGTTCGTCGCATCTGGTGACGAGGGGAAACCTGAACCTCACCCACCGCGATTCCCATGAGAGCCCGGAGGCCTTGGTTCCGGGAACCTATTACTCTGCAGACATACCGCTCAAGGCGGTTGCGCAGCGCATACCCGCCGGCCATCGCGTGCGTCTGGCGCTTTCGACGAGCTATTGGCCCTGGATTTGGCCGAGTCGTGAACGCGCAACCGTCACGGTGGACACGGAAGAGAGCGCGTTTTCCCTTCCTGTGCGCTACGGCGGGGACGAGCCGCTCGCCCTTGCCTTTCCCGAAGCGCAAATTGCACGGGGGGAGTCGTGCGAGGTGGTGAAACCGGGCGCGCCCTTCACCAGGCGCACTTATGACGCCGAGACCGGCATCATGGACTTTTCCCGATCAACTGACGACGACTCGGTGTGCCGGACCCCTTCGGGCTTTGTGTTCGGGTCGAAGAAATCGACGCGCTATGTGATAGATGAGCATGATCCTTTGTCGGCTCGCATGGAAAGCGTGCGTGAAAGCGTTTTCAAACGTGACGCCTGGGTGGTCGAGACGCGAGTTTATTCAATCATGACTTGCACCTTCGATGATTTCGTCGTGCAGACTGACACCGAGGTGCTCGAAAACGGCAAAAGCGTGCACAAGGAGAGTTGCACCGACACCGTTCCGAGGTGTTTCAACTGATGGCTTCTCGTTCTGTGGTGGGGCGCTATGCTGCCCTGTTCCGGGTTGACGGGGTGCCTTCCCTGGTTGCGGCCATGGTGGTCGCGCGCATGCCCACAGGGTGCGTTTCTCTGCTGTTGGTGCTGTTTGTGAGCGGCGTGCACGGCGCGGCGATTGCTGGTGCCGCGTCGGCCGCCTGGACCATCGGCATGGCCTTGGTGGCACCTTTCCTGGGCCGACTGGTCGATCGGGGGCGTGGTCCCTCGACACTCTGCTGGTCGGCCATGGCCGAGGCGCTCGCTGTTGTCGCGCTCATCCTGGCGGTCACCTTCGTGCTCCCTGCGCTCGTTGTGGTGGGCGTGGCGTTCTTTTGCGGTGCGCTTACCCCTCCGGTGGCGGGGACGACGAGGTCTCTCTGGAAGGTGACCGTGCCAGAGGACCTGCTCCCGGTCGCCTATAGCTTTGAGATACTGCTCATCGATGTCCTCTATGTCAGCGGGCCGCTCCTCGCGAGTGTGTTCGTTGTGCTGGGCGCGCCCGCATGGGGCATCGGCCTCACCACGGGGCTTCTCGTGATCGGGTCGATCGCCTTGGCATTTTCGCAGCCCGTGAAGCGATATGCCCTTTTGGGCCGCGCTTCGCGAGCCCAGCGCGCGTCAGAGAAAAGCGCGTCCCTTTTCAGGGACCCGGCCATCGGTGCAACCCTGGTTGCCTGCATGGGAGCCATGGCGTTTTCCGGTTGGCTCGAGACGCTGCTGCCCCTGTACTATTCTGCGCAGGGCCTCACCCTGGAAAGCGGCGTTGCCATATCGGTGTGGTCGGCAGGGTCCATTGCCGGTGTGCTCGCGTTCGTCCGCCTGCAGCCGTCAAAGAAGCGTGCGCCTCTCGATGTGCAACTTGTGGTGTGCGCCTTGCTCTATGCGATTGCCTGCGCCCTGCTTTCCTTCCAGAGTGGTTTTCCCAGCATGTGCCTGATCCTGCTTGGCATTGGGCTGCTCGTTTCTCCCTGCACCAATCTCCATTATCAGCTTGGAGGCGATCTGGCTCCAAGCTCTCGGCAGGCGGAAATGTTCTCATGGCTCAACACGGCTACGAGTGCGGGCATTTCGGTTGGGGCTTTGCTGTCGGGCATCACGATTGAGCATCAGGGTTTTCAGGCCGCGTTTCAGATGCCCGTGGCATTCGTGGCGCTTGCTCTCGCATCGTCGGTGGGATTGATGCTGCTTATGCGCCACCGAAGGGAGTCTTTGCGGACCCGTGGAGAAGGTGTCGCGAACATGAGGGAAGGAGAGCCGGACGACGCGAAGGCGACCGAGATGGAGACGGCCTGCTGACTTCCGGCGAGCAGAATGATCTCCTGTTTCGTTTGAGGGTGGCAACGATTCTCCTTGCCGCACCCTCCCGTCTGCCTGTCGATTCAAAGGGGAAGCCAGCGAGGGGGCTGGCTTCCTGCATCCCCTTCCCCTAGACTGGGCATGCGTCTTTGCTGCTGCGGGCCTGTGGGTGTCACGTGTGGGCCGAGTGCGCGACATTTACGATTCTGGAGGTCACCCTGCATGACGGAACGCAAGACGGACATATCCCTAGAGGTTTCCGATTCTCTTTCTGACGAGGGGGCCGTTTCTTCAGGCTCGCTTGGACGGCTTGCGCCGAGCTGGTGGGAGTCGGACGGCGATGCCGCTTTGGAGCCCTGGCTTTCCGCCGACGAGGCTTTGGATCGTTTTCTCGAATGGGTTGCTTCGCGGGGAATCGAGCTTTGGCCACACCAGGAGGAAGCTCTCATGGACCTCATGGTTGGCAACCACGTGATCTTGGGCACGCCCACCGGGTCAGGCAAGTCGCTCGTTGCGCTGGGCCTTCATTTCATGGCCATCGCCTCGGGTCGTCGGGCATTTTACACCGCTCCCATCAAGGCGCTCGTGAGCGAGAAGTTTTTTGATTTGGTCGATGTCCTGGGGCGCGAGAATGTGGGCATGATCACGGGTGACGCGCACATCAACGCAGAGGCTCCCGTCATCTGCTGCACGGCCGAGATCCTTGCAAACCAGGCGTTGCGCGAAGGGGTGCACGCCGATGTGGGCTGCGTTGCCATGGACGAGTTCCACTATTATGGTGACGCCGACCGCGGCTGGGCCTGGCAGGTCCCCTTGCTCACGCTGCCCAAGACTCAATTCCTTCTGATGAGCGCGACGCTGGGCGACGTGAGCGCGATTGCTCAGTCGCTCAAGGAGCGCACGGGCACGGAGGTGGATTCCATCATCGATGCGCCTCGTCCTGTGCCCCTTGCCTACGAATATGTCGAGACTTCCCTGGAAGGCACCGTGGAGCTGGCACTGCGAAAAGGGGAGGCGCCCCTTTACCTCGTGCATTTCTCGCAGGACGCGGCGCTCGCCACAGCCCAGTCGCTTTCCAGCTACGGCGTGGCCACCAAAGAGCAGCGCGAGCGCGTGAAGGAAGCCGTCAAGGGCACGCGATTCACCACGGCTTTCGGAAAGACGCTCAAGCGGTTGCTGTCGGCCGGAGTCGGGGTGCACCATGCGGGCATGCTGCCACGCTATCGGCTGCTGGTGGAAAAGCTCGCGCAGCAGGGATTGCTGCCCGTGATTTGCGGCACGGACACCCTTGGCGTGGGCATCAACGTGCCTATCCACACAGTGGTGCTGACGGCGCTGACCAAATACGACGGCCATCGCATGCGGCGTCTGCGCGCACGCGAGTTCCATCAGATCGTCGGGCGTGCGGGACGGTCGGGCTTCGACACCGAGGGCATGGTGATAGCCGAGGCGCCTGAGCACGACATCGAGAACGCGCGCCTGCTTGCCAAGGCCGGAGACGACCCGAAAAAGATTCGCAAGATCAAGAAGAAGCATGCTCCCGAGGGCTTCGTAACCTGGAATCGGCAAACCTTCGAGCGGCTCATCGAAGCTGTGCCGGAAACGCTCAAGCCGCGCATGCGTATCACCCATTCCCTGGTTTTGTCGGAAGTGGTGCAGGGCGGTGATGCCTATGGCCGCGTGCGCCGTCTCATCGAGGATTCCGCACAGCCGCCTGAGGAGAAGATCGCCTTGGCGGTGCGCGCAGACGAGATATTCGACACGCTGATCGCTGCTGGCGTCATCGAACGGGTGGAGTCCGAGGGGGGCGAGGTCGGCTACGTGACGACTATCGACCTGCCCGATGATTTCGCGCTCGACCAGCCTCTCTCGCCCTTCCTTCTGGCGGCTCTCGAGCTGCTTGATCCCGAGGATGACGCCTATGCCCTCGATGTGATTTCCATGGCCGAGGCCACCCTTGAGAACCCGCGGCAGGTGCTGCGTGCGCAGGAGCGCCAGGAGAGGGATCGGGCCATGGCGGACATGAAGGCCGATGGGGTCGAATATGAGGAGCGTCTGGAGCGCATAGCGGACATCACCTACCCCAAGCCCCTCGAGGACCTGCTGGGCGCTGCGTACGAGCGCTACTGCCAAGAGGTGCCCTGGGCTCGTGATTTCGAGCTGGCCCCCAAATCCGTGCTGCGGGACATGCTGGAGACGGCGTCTGACTTCAAGGAATATGTGGGCAGGTACAAGATCGCCCGCTCCGAGGGGACGTTGCTGCGCTATCTTTCCGATGCATTTCGCGTGCTCGACCGCACGATTCCCGTCGACAAGCGCGACGAGCGGCTGGAGGACGTCATTGCGTGGCTCGGCTTTCTGGTCCGGTCGGTGGACTCAAGCCTCATGGACGAGTGGGAAAGCGCCGGTTCCGCTCTGCAGGCTGTGCCGCTCCCGGCGTCGGACGAGGTGGTGCGCGATCGCCGTGGCCTCACCGTGCTGGTGCGCAACGCCCTTTTTCGCCGCGTGAGGCTTGCCTCGCTCGGCAAGGCGGGAGAGCTGGGCAAGCTCGATCAGGATTGGGGCTGCGGCGAGGTGCGCTGGCAGCGGGCGCTTGACGAGTTCCACGACGTGCACGAGTCCATCCTCACCGATGCCGACGCGCGTTCCCTGTCTTTCCTCGTCATCGACGATGCGGATGAGAAGTCCGACCATCTGTGGCAGGTGCACCAGATATTCAGCGACTCAGAAGGGGACCATGATTTCGGCATCAGGGCCGACGTGGATCTGGACGCGACCCAGGAGGAAGGCGAGGCCGTGTTCAAGAACTTCCGCGTGGGGTTTGTCGAGGACGTGCTGTCCTGACGATGTGCTGCTGCCTGCCTGTCTGGTTGACTTGCTGCAGCTTTTGCACGCCGTACCATGAGCCGCCTGGTCGATGAGCGTCGCCGACGAAGCTGCGTGTGCCGCGAACGCGCGAAATGGCAAGAGTTTTATGGGGCAAAAAGGCCCATAGCTTTTAATTCTAAAAAACACCAGTTCAGATTGTTGCATACATTCCCATTCCTCGGAAGCCTTGCCATTTCTCGGGTTCACGGTGTGAAAGGGCGTGAATTTGCCGGTGAAAAGGCGTCTCTGGCGTACGGATGAATTGAGATAGAGGTTGTTGGTGCTTTTAGGCATTCTCCCCAAATAACTTGGTAGTTACGGTTGTGGGCGTGCTGGTCTGAGACCATCGGTGACATGGACGACACGTTGCCGCATGCTAGGCTGGTAACGGCACGGAGGAGAGGCCGCAATGGCTCATGGTATGAAACAATGCTCGGCCAGCCGATGCTGGTGCCGGCACGGGTGAGAAGTTGCAATGGCCGATAACTTGCGGCAGGCCGAATGGGCTTTGATCGACGGATGCGACTATCGGTTCGTTGAGAGTGTGGGCCCAATATATGATGGCGAGCCTATGGTGGTGTGCTCCGGCCCCGATGGCCTGAGGCGGTATGCGATGACCGAAGAATGGGGAGCGGGACGAAAAAATTCAGTTCTCGCCGTAGTTCGCTGATCGGTATTCCTCATCTTGTCACCACGACAAGTTCAGCTGAAGAAAAGATTGCACTTTGCCGGTCACTTTTCATTGCTCACGGCGATGTGTATGCAAAAGCTATCCCAACAAAAGACCTCTCGCATCGGGTATACGCCGGCATCGGGTATACGCCGGCTTGTGTCAACGAATGGAAGAGCGGTGCTTGTGGAAAAGCATGCAACCCTGCTGTGAAGTGCGCCGATTGCGAGAACCGGAGTTTTCTTCTGCTGGCTCGCACGCTCTCTTGCAGAGGAGGAGACCCGCGGGGAACAGGCCGGGAGTCAGGCCGTCGCTTGCCTCGAGACGCCGCGTGTCTCCCTGCCGACGTCCGAACGGCTTCCCGGAGCATGCTGCGAGCTTGGCCAGACGATGGCCTGCATGAAAAAGAGCGTGAAGCCCTCGATTGTCATGGTTCCGGGATTGGAGAGCCAGGACCCTATGATGGCAAGTATTCCGGAAAGGTGGAACTCGCGCAACAATTCCCGCTCGCGACCTGTCGTGGGGTTTCCGGCAAGCAGCGTCTGTTCCACCAACGGGGCGAGCAGCTCCTTCACCCTATGCGCGAATGCCGGGTCTCCGTTTTCTCCCAGCAGCGTTGCGGCGTAGGTCTCATAGCCGCGAACGGTTGAAACGATGCCTTCCATCCTATGTGAGAGCGATTCGGCATCTATGACTGTCGGCTGGTCCACCAAAGGAGAGAGCGCGCCAATGATTTCCTCTTCGATTTGATCCAGGAGATCGTAGACATCGTCAAAATATTCGTAGAACGTGCCCCGGTTGTAGCCAGCGCGTCCCGCTATCTCACGCACTGATATCTTTTCGATGGGGAGTTCCGTGTAAAGGCTCCAGAAGGCGTCTTTCAGCCGCTTCCGGGTAAGCTCGGTGATCTGAGGCTGCTTTTTCATGGTGGCGGTTTCCCCTTCACAATCTAACACTGCGTCCGATGATGTTGGTTGATGGGAGTAGAACCGAGAATTACTATACAACATGCTGTTCGATAATGCGAGAAAGAAGAGACGGGAAGAGCATGGGCTGGATAGCCGAACGTGTCATCAGATTCAGGAAAGCCGTCATTGCGGTCTATATCGCACTGTTCGTGCTGTTCGGCATAGGGGCACTTGCGCTCTCTGTCAATTACAACATGGCGGACTATCTTCCGTCCGAGGCGAATTCAACGCAGGGCCTCGACATCTTGGAAACGAGCTTTGGGGAGGCCCTTCCCAACGCGTCCGTCATGGCTCCCGCTGCGACGGTGACGGAAGGCATCGCCATCAAAGAGCAACTGCTTGCGATAGACGGCGTGTCTGACGTCATGTGGCTTGACGATGTGGCGGACGTCCGCATGCCTGTGTCTTCGCTCGACTCCAGTCTGGTTGAAAGCTACTACAAAGATGGCAAGGCGCTCTATACGGTCACCGTCAAGGAGGGTGAGGAGCAGGAAGCTTGCGAGGCTATACGCTCGGTTGTGGGCGATGAGGGCGCTTTGACGGGGCAGGCTGCCGAACAGGCGAATTCCCAACAGATGGCGCTCACCGAAAGCTCCCATGCCATGATGCTGCTTGTTCCGTTCATCGTTATAGTCTTGCTGCTTTCGACGCGCAGCTGGATTGAGCCGCTGCTCTATTTCGCCTGCTTGGGCGTTTCCATCGTCATAAACTTGGGCGTTTCGGGCTTCATGGGGCAGATCAGCTTTGTCACGCTTGCCGTTGCCCCCCTGCTTCAGCTTGCCGTGGCGCTCGACTATGCCGTTTTCCTGTCGTCTGCGTATACGGCAGCCCATGACAGGACGAACGACGTTGCCGCTGCGGTGAAACAAGCGCTCGTAAGCTCATCGAAATCCATTTTCGCAAGCGCGCTTGTCGGCATCTTCGCGTTTGCCGCGCTCCTGTCCATGAACTTCCAGATTGGCCCCGACATGGGTTGGGCGCTGGTCCGGGGCGTGGTGGTGAGCTATCTGGTAGTGATCACGCTTCTGCCGGCCCTCATCGTGACGTGTGGCAAAGCGCTCGACAGGACGCGGCACCGCTCGTTTCTCCCTTCGTTCAAGGGTGCGGGAAAAGTCCTTGTGGCTGCGCGGTTGCCGCTGCTCATCGTCATGGTGGCTCTCATCGTTCCCAGTTTTCTGGCGCAGCAGTCAAACAGCTTCATCTATGGCAATGGGGACCCTGATCCGGGCTCGCCGATTGCCGTGGACCAAGAAAAGATACACGCGACGTTCGATGGCAGCAGGTCGCTTGTCCTCATGGTGCCGCGGGGAGATCCCGGTGCCGAGCGGGTGCTGTCAGACGAGATCGCATCGATGGACGGCGTGACGAGCGTCCAGTCGTATGCGGCCACGGTTGGCACTGCGATCCCTCCCGAGTTTCTGGGTGCCCAGGCCGATGCCTTCTATTCGTCGGACTATGCTCGCATCATCGCCGTCGTCTCCCTGCCAAGCGAAGGCGAGGCCTCGTTCGCCTTGGTGGAACAGGTGCGTTCTTTGGCTGATCAGACATACGGGGAAGGTCAGACCTACCTTGTGGGCGAGAGCGCGAATCTCTATGACATGAAGGAAACCGTGACGGCCGACAACGAGCGGGTGGACCTTCTGACGATAGGCGGGCTGTTCGTCGTGCTCCTTTTGGTGTTCAGATCGATTCCCGTTGCCGTCATCAGCCTCGTCACCATCAAGGCTGCCATTTTTGCGAATGCGAGCATTCCCTATTTCATGGGTACGGATCTGACGTATGTGGGCTACATGATCGTGTCCATCGTGATGATGGGTTCGGCCATCGACTACGGCATCCTGCTGATCGACCACTATCTGGCCGAACGCCGCAGCAAGCCCAAGCTCGAGGCCATGCGGGCCGCGCTTCCTGCAGCTATTCCAGCCATGCTTGTATCGGCGCTGGTGCTTGCTGGGGCGGGGTTCACGCTTGGATTCACCTCCACCAACGCCATCGTCCAACCCCTTGGCATCCTTCTTGGGCGCGGCGCGGTCGTGGCATTCGTGGCGAGTGTCACGCTTCTCCCGGCCCTCTTGCTTGCATGCGACCGCATCATTCCCGCGCTGTCGTTTAGGATTGGCTTTTGGCGAGAGAGGGACAAGGTCTTGGAGTCCCCTGTCGAGGTTTCCGGGAGAACGCTGGGCTCCGTGACGTCTGCCAGACAATGAGCAGATCGGTCGAGGCCCTTTGGATCACCCCTGTCTTTCGAGTAAGGAGTACTGCATGAATCCTCTTTTTCACTCCCGCACGATCAACGTCGTGCTTTCTCTCGCCCTTGTCATGGGCGGCTCTGTTGGCATGTCCGTTGCCGCCTATGGCGCTGAACCGGGTTCGTCGGCGACGTCTTCTGGACAGAGCGATGCCGCCGAGTATCGCAAAGACCAAAACGTTTATGGGGTGCTGTCTTCCGATGGCTCCGTTGAGAGCCTTCACGTGGTCAATCAATTCTCGGTCACGAAGGGCGGTTTCCTGGAGGATGGGGGATCCTACGACAGCGTCACGAACCTCACCGACACCAGTCAGATAGAGGGCGAAGAGGGCACGCAGCGCATGTCCGTGGGCGAAGGCATGTTCTATTATGAGGGAGTGCAGCAAGGCGGGGACGCTCCCTGGGACGTGACGATTTCCTACACGCTTGACGGCAAGGCCATATCTGCTCAGGACTTGGCGGGCACAGACGGACGGGTGGGCGTGCATATCGAGACGAGGAAGAATGTTGCCGTTGGGGAGAGCATCTATTTCGACAAGTACCTGCTGCAGGTGACGTTCTCGGTGCCGGCGGCCGCGTTGTCGAACATCGACACCGGTGCCGCGGGCATCGTCGCCGACGAAGGCGAGAACAAGCGGATCACCTATATGGTCATGCCGGGCAAGGAGGGTGATCTCTCCTTTGAAGCCGATGCGAGCGACTTCTCGATGAGTTCCCTCACCATCGCGGGCGCACCGTTCTCCATGGACGTTTCTGGGGCGTTCGACACTGCCGGAATGATGGATGGCATGACGCAGCTCGCGGACGGCGTGGAGCGGCTTGCCGATGGGACGGCCCAGGTTTCCGACGGCGCCGCCTCGCTTTCTGACGGCGCGGGACAGCTTGCCGAAGGCGCGTCCAGCTTTGCCGGCGGCACGGGATCGCTGTCTCAGGGTACGTCGCAGTTTGCGGAGGGCATCTCGGCGCTGCAGCAAAACATCGGCTCTCTCGGCTCAGGCATCGCGTTGCTTTCGGAGGGGGCATCTCAGTCTGCTGCGGGGTCCTCGCAATTCAGGGCAGGTCTTGAAAATGCGGGGCAACAGGGCGTTCAATTGGCTCAGGGCATGTCTCAGACGTCGAATGGCATGGACGGTTTTTCCCAGGCCCTCTCTGACGTTGACACGTCAACCATGAGCCCCGAGCAGGCAGCCACTATTGAGGCGCTCAAGGATCAGGCGGCGGAACTCGCGGGAGGGATGAGGCAAAATGCGGACGGGGCCGCCTCCTATGTTGCTGGGGTGCAGGTTCTTTCCGGCAACTACGCGGCGCTCGACGATGGTCTGGCGGGGCTCTCTCTCGGTCTGGGGCAGCTTTCTGGAGGAGTGAACGGCGAAGGCGGATTGACGAGCGGCCTCGTCCAGCTTTCGGATGGCGCCTCGAAGCTCGCGCTGGGCTCGGCCGCCCTGGCGGGAGGAGCCTCCCAGCTTGCGGGAGGCGTATCCGACTATGCCGGTGGCGTGTCGGCGTTCGCCGAGGGGACGACGGATCTCGCGGCCGGCATGACGGAGCTGTCCAAGCAGACGGGGAGCATCCCTGAAAAGATGCAGGAGCAGATTGACGAGGCTCTTGCAACCTTCACGGATGCGCCTGAGCCGGTTGACTTCGTCTCGGCAGACAACGCCCATACGGACCATGTGCAATTTGCGCTTGCGACGCCTGCCATAGAGAAGGCTGCAGCCGACGCGCCGGTTGAGGAAGACCATGAGCCGAACTTTTTCGAGAGGCTTGTCAGCTTGTTCGTCGGCAAAGCGGATGGAGAATGAGGGCGAATGGGCACATCGTCATTGGCTGGCTTGACGCGCGCGCTCTGAGGGGAAACAGGCAGCCTCGAGTCAATGCCCCCGCTTTTTTCTCTTGCGCTTGTCGGTCCTCTGTTCGAACCGTTCCCGTTTCTCGGCCTCACGACGTGCGCGGGTGCTGATCCGGCGCTCCTCCTTGTTCGTCTCTCGTTGCTCGGCGAGCGCTTGCTGGGCTTTGGTCCCCCGTCGTGCGTTTGCGGCAATCTCCTTCTCGATGGCTCGTTGCATGCGCTTGTGGTTCATCCTCCTGCCGCCCAGTTTCTCGATTTTGAGGTCTTGGGTGAACCTCAAGGTGTTCCAGCTCGCGTGAATGAACGCGGCCACTTCGGGATCGGTCGGTTCGCTTCCGAAGACGTGTCGGGCCACCCTGAAGTTTCCGTTATCCTCGGTCTCGATGAGCCCTATCCAAAAGGGGCTTTCGAAACAGATGGTCAGCTTGATCGAGCTCATCGCGATTGGCGGCGAGGCCGTGCGAGCGTGTTGCCGAGAGCCATCGCGTCCTCCTGTCATTGTCGTTTACTTCTCATGGTCCATGCCGAAAGCTTCAAGCTTCGTCTTTATCCCGAGGGTCAATCGCCACGATGTCGTCGAAGGAGATGTCTCTTCCGCCGATGCTCATGGTGCGGAGCGTTTCGTTGACCTCCAAGACTGTGCCGCACGTGGTCAGATATTTCCCATCTTCATAATGCGTGATATTCGTTGCGTCGCCTTTGGAGAGTTGCGATAGGGAGTGGGAAAGCGCCCGCGCCTGCTCGTCGGTTACGTCGCGTTGTGCCACGCGTACTTGCTCTCGTTCGTGTACGAGGTCATGATACCCCTTGAGTGCGGCGAATGGCATGAATTGCCGTGCTCGGTCATCGTGACTTTGTGCGGCATGTGCGCCGTCCTGGCGGACGCGTTCTTCGATGTCGCGAAGCAAGGCGATGCGACGGTCTCGCTCGAAAAGGTCAAGGCTCTCATCGGACAAAACGGTTTTGATGTGCTCGTTGCTGTCGTAGGGGACGACGCCGGAAACGTGTCGGGGATGCTTGTCAGGCACGATGGCCCCCGACCTGTCCATTGCGTTCCCGTGCGGTCGCCTTTTCTTGCAAGCTTGCTGCTTTGATCATGGCATTCTTGCCAAATTTGCCATGCACCGCCACGACGGCCTCCTGAAGCCGTCGCTCCCGCGCTTCGGCTTCCGCGTCGTCGAAGAGGGTGGATGTCGCGCAGTCGTCTGGCAGCAGGTCTCCAAGGCCTATGACGATGCGGCGAATGGGCAGGTCCTGACGCGTCGTCTTGTCGAAAAGCGCATCAAAGCGTTTCATGAGCAGGTGTGTTGAGTTGGTGCGCCGCTCTATCTTGAGGCTTCCGCCGGTGCTGACGCCGGCGCGACGCCCATGCACGGGCCGTTTGCCATGGCCGTTCTCAACCATCTCTTCCCGTCTGTCCCCCTTGTCATGGACATAGCCGACCATGAGCGATATCTGCTCCGACACGAGGCCCTGCTGCACCATTTCAAGCACGCTTGCATCGACCATCTCGTGCATGACCATGCGCGCTTCCTCGATCGTGTAGTCGCAGGGGAGGACTTGGCCGTTGGTCATCGAATGACTCTTGGGCGCATAGGCATTGATTTGAGCCATGGTGCACGGTTCCTGCCCCCATGCGTGGTCAAGAAGATACTCTGCATTCGAGCCGAACTCCTTGCGCAGCGTTTCTTCCCTCATGGCGGCAATGCCTGCCAGATCGTTCACGCCGTGGCTTGCCAATCGCCGTGCGATCCCGGGCCCTATGCTCCAGATGTCCGTGATGGGCCGATGAAACCAGAGCTCGCGCCTAAAGCTTTCCTCGTCCAAAAATCCGATGTTGTCCGGCGCGTGTTTGGCCTGCACGTCGAGCGCCGTCTTGGCCAAGAATAGATTGGTGCCCACGCCGGCGGTCGCGCATATCTTGGTTTTGGAGAAGACCGCCTCCATGAGCATCTGGGCAAAGCCACGGGCATCCGTTTCGTAGAGCGAGAGATAGGGCGTGGCGTCGATGAAGCATTCGTCGATTGAATAGACATGCATGTCCTCTGCGCTCACGTAGCGCAGATAGGTCGAGTAGATGTCTGCGGACACTTCCATGTAGCGACGCATGCGGGGTTTTGCCATGGTGTAGCTGATGCCCTCGGGGATTTCGAAGACCCGACAGCGGTTCTTCACACCGAGGTCTTTCAAGGCTGGCGTGATTGCGAGGCAGATGGTGGTGCGGGTTCTGTCGGGATCGGCGACGACGAGGTTGTCAGTGAAGGGGTCGAGACCGCGGTCGACGCATTCGACGCTCGCATAGAACGACTTGAGGTCTATGCAGATGTAGGTCTTTTCTCTCACCATTTTCCTTTCAAAAACAAACATGTGTTCTATTATAATGCTCCTGTCAGAGATGTCGAGTGTGATTGCCGTGAAGGGGGAAGCGCGGCCGCGCAGCATTGCGACGCCCTGGCGTTCTGCCTTGGGCCCGGGCAGGGGAGCAGCTGGTGTTCCCGGGAGGGCTCTTCGCGGGCCTGTCCGAATGTTCACAGGTTGAATGCTGTTTCAGAGAGGTGCTGCGCCTCGTCCTATAATGCACAAATGCTCTTGTGAGCGTCAGCCATCCTTCCTTGTCGGGGCCTTGATCGCATGCTGGCGTCTGGCATAAAAGATACCTGATCCGGCGGTCTTGTCTTGTTCGGGAGGCGCCATGGGATTTGCTGCAAGCGTGTTGAGGAAAGTGAACGACATAAACGAGTCCCGGGGCTTCGTTGCCGTGCGTCAAGGGTTCATGATGCTGGTCCCCCTAGTTCTGATCGGGTCTTTCGCCGTTGTCATCACCAGGCTTCCTATCCCTGCCTATCAGGCGTTCATGGCAGCGGTGTTCAGCGATCAATGGACGGTTTTCGGAACCTATCTCACCCAGGGAACCTTCTCCATCATGTCGATTGGCGTCGTGCTGACTGTGAGCTATTCCTACGCGAATCTCGAGAGCCCTGAGATGGCAACCAAGATGACCCCTGGCATAGCCGCCATCGTCGGGCTCATGTGCCTGATTACTCTTGTTTATGCTGAAAACGACGCCCTGCCCTTCGCCACGGTTGGAGTCATGGGCGTTTTCGTGTCCCTCGTGACCGCATTGACGTCTTCGGCTCTGTTCATGTTCTTGTCGCGAAGGCCAAGGCTCCGCCTCACCATCGACAACAATGCCTACGATTCCACCATCGGCACGGTGTTCGCCTACCTGCTTCCTGCGGCCATAACCGTGATAGCCTTTGCCATCCTTCGCAGCGTCCTTCTGTTCTTTGGCATTGCCGACATCAATGCGACTTTCAACGAGGACTTCGTGAGAATGTTCTTCGGGGCCACGCCCTCTCTGGAAAGCGCCTTGGCTTTCATGGCCTGCATGCACTTCCTGTGGTTCTTTGGGTTCCATGGCAGCAACATCCTTGAGCCCGTCACGCAGTCCGTCTTTGCTCCCGTTGCCTTGGGCGGCGTGGACGTTGCCGTGATGGGGCAGGCTGTTTCCCAGGTGTTCACCAAGGACTTTTTTGACGTCTTTGTGCTTCTTGGAGGATCCGGCGCAACGTTATGCCTGTTGATTGCGCTGTTGACGCAGAAGAAGAGGAGCAATGCGCGCAACGTCAGCCGGTTTTCAATCATTCCCAGCCTGTTCAATGTGAACGAACCCATGATCTTCGGCATTCCCATCGTCATGAATGTCTATTTTTTCGTTCCGTTCATCCTGGCTCCGCTGGTTTTCACCCTGACGTCCTTTGCTGCCATGTCATGGGGGCTTGTGCCCTTTCCCATCGCGCAGGTGGAATGGACCACGCCTATTTTCCTGAGCGGCTATATGGCTACCGGTTCGTTGTCGGGATCCCTTTTGCAGGGAGTGAACCTTGTCCTGGGTGTGTTCATCTATCTGCCGTTCGTGAGGTTGAGCGAACGGGACACGATCAGAAAAAACAGGGCCGTCATGAGCTCGCTGATCGTCTGCGCCTTGGAACGGCAGAGCGGCCTGTCTAAAAGCCTCATGGGAAGAAATGACGCAGTGGGGAATCTTGCCAGGATCCTGTCTGTCGACCTCAAGAACGACCTTGCCGAGGGCACGGGGCTGCGGTTGGAATACCAGCCCAAAGTCAGTTACGATGGCAGGGTCGTGGGCATGGAGGCTCTCCTCCGGTGGGAGCATCGGATCTTCGGGAATCTTCCTGCACCACTCGCCGTGGCGCTTGCCGAGGATGCTGACTTGATTCATGACCTTGGAGGCTGGGTCTTCGAGGCGTCGTGCAGGCAGCTCGTCCTATGGGAGGACGGGGGAATGCGAGGCGTCTCCCTTTCCTTCAACATCTCACCCTCGCAGATGGACCCTGCCGTCATTCTGCCTCAGTTTCGCCGCATCCTGACGAAGACGGGGGCCCGTCCTGGTGCCATGGAGATAGAGATCACCGAGCAGACCGCCATAAACCGTATGGGATCGGCACTGGAGATCATACGGGCGTTCAAGGAGATGGGCTTCAAGATCGCCCTGGACGATTTTGGGATGGGGCATACCTCCCTTGTTGTGCTCAAGGAATTCCAGATGGACACAATCAAGCTGGACGGCTCTCTTGTGCAGGACATCGTCGACAACGTCAGCAGCCAGGACGTTGTTTCTTCGATCATGCTGCTGGCCGAGAAGAGCAACTTTTCCGTCGTTGCGGAGTATGTGGAAACCCTGCAGCAAAGGGATATGCTGCATTCCCTGGGATGTCAGATATATCAGGGCTGGCTGTATGGAAAGGCCCTGCGCCCGGAGGCGTTCCTGGCCTATTACGAAAGCGTCGCTCACGGCGGTTCTGCGCTGTCTGATGGGGAACCTGACGAACGGGACGATGGAGCCGTGCGATGACGAGGGCCCGGATCCTGCGCTTTTCCTGAATGACCGCTGCGCTGCCTATGATGAGGACTGCCCCCTCTTTGTCAATGCTATGAATTTCATTTTCTTATAAGCTTTTCATCAGGCATTATAATCTTGTTCATACAAATTTAACCGGTACCGGTAAAAAATGTCTTGAAAAACGACAGGTACCAGTTTATTATGACTCCCGTATTATAAATGGTACCTGTCGAAGATACGAGGAGCATACCCATGGAGACAGCATCGAACGAGAACATGCAGCTATACGAAAAGCTTGTCACGCTTCAGCATCTGCTGATGCGGCAACGGTTCGTCCGCAAGGGTTCGGGGCCCATCGCCGACCCCCTGCGTGGGCAGGGGAGGATACTCGCCTTGTTGAAAATCAAGGATGGCGTGAGCACCAGAGACATGACGAGCGTTTTGGGCATTCGCACCTCGTCGCTGAACGAGCTTCTGTCAAAACTTGAAGCCAAGGATTACATCATGCGCGAACAGTCGGAGGAGGACGGGCGGGTGATGATGGTCAAGCTGACGGACAAGGGACGGGCGGTTGAGCAGCCTTCAAGCGCTGCGGGGACTGCGGATATGTTCGACTGTCTGGACGAAGACGAGAAGAAGACGTTCGGCGACTACCTCGATCGCGTGATCGCGCACGTGGGAGCAGAGGTCAGCGGACGTGGAGACGAGGGTTTCGAGGCCATGCTTCGAAAACGTGAAAAAGCGTTCAAGAAGTTTTTCGACGAGGGCGATCGGTTCGATGGGCCGATGGGCTTCTCTCCTTTTGCGGCATTTGGGTTCCATGGCGCTTGCGGAGGGTTTGAATCCCATGAGGGCGGCCGGCGCGGACGAAGCCATCGTGCCAACGATTTCGGACAGGAATAACGGGAGAATTTTAGGATACGGAGGCGTGGAATGTATCGAGGTGGACAGGAGACTGGCGTGGAAGAAGGTGGCATTGAGGTGCAGCGTGATGTGCTTGAGGACGATCCGAGCTACCTTAACCTCTTGCGGGAGGATGGCCTTTCGCAAGAGGCACGGAATTTGGCCTTGAGCCTTGTCATGCAGATCCCCTCCGCGGCCGACACCGTCTTTGCGACGCCGGGCGATGAATGCCTTGATGGCACTGACGGAATGACCGTCAGGCTCGCTGATTCTGATGACGTGAAGACGATCTGCGAATTTCGCTATGCCCAGATGATCGAATACCGAGGACTTTTGGCGACGGAGGAGTCGTGCCGACGATTCTGCAGCGAGACGGAGGCGTACGTGCGCCGCAACCTCAATGCAAAGGTGCACTTTGCTCTTGTGGAACAGGCGGGGGAGGTAATGGCAATGTCGGGGCTTGAAATCGCCGACAGGATGCCCTCGCTCAGCCCCAACGGCAAGGCTGAACGAGGGGCGACGGTGGTGGCGTGCTACACGCTTCCCCAGCATCGAGGCAAAGGATGCATGCGCCAGATGCTGTCAACCTGGTCCACCCTTGCTCCCTTGCTGGGGGTCGACGTGATCTACCTGGAAAGCAACAACCCCACCATGCAGATTCTGGCGCTCAACGAAGGCTACGACTACGTGTCTGAAAAATATCGCTTTGACGCGGCTCGTGGCAGCCAAGAGGCCACCATCGCGAGCTGCGAGACCTTCATACCCGTTCCGGCGACCGAGCATTTGCCGGTCGGATAGCCGCCTGCCCAGTGGCCGCGCTCGGAGAGTTTATCGCGTTTCGGGAATGTCGTAGGCATCCACGAAATGGAGAATGATCGCAGCCGAGGTCGGCGTGCACCGCTCTCCCTCGAGTCGGCGCACAGCTGTGGGGATGCCTCGTTCGAGCAGGGCGCGCGTTGCCGGTGCGGGTATGTCCAGTTCCCCATGCGCACACGTCACCGTGCCAAAGCCCACTTGGACTGGGGTGGTGTGGATTTCCTGGGGATCCATCAGCTCAATTGCTCGGCAGATGGCTAACACGCTGGAGATGGATTCCGCCTCTCCGACCTCGTGGAAATGCGTTTCCTCCACGGAACAGCCGTGGACATGCGCTTCGGCCTGGGCGAGAAGCCGGTATATCGCCTTCGCGTCAGCCTTGACGCGATCGCTCAGGGGACAGGAGCCAATCGCGGCGAGGACGGCTGGCAGGTCTCGATAGTGTGTGCTCTCGAGCAGGCTTCCGCCGCCGAGAGAGAGAACCTCTTCGCGTTTTTCTTTGGGGAGGTTTGCGACCACCGTTTCCAAAAGGAAGGACCGTGTGGCATGTTCTGACAGGTCGATCGTGAGGTTCATGGCGGCTCATTCTGCCTTTCGTGGCTCAAGGTGGTTGATGGCGCTTGCCTGGTATCCGGCTCCGAACCCGTTGTCGATATTCACCACGGAGACGCCGCTGGCGCAGGAATTCAGCATGGCGAGAAGTGCCGTGATTCCGCCCAAAGATGCTCCGTAGCCGACGCTGGTGGGAACGGCAATGACGGGACAGGACACGAGGCCTGCTATGACGCTTGGCAGGGCCCCCTCCATTCCCGCCACTGCCACTATGACCCGGGCTTCAAGCAGATCGTCCGTATGGGCGAGAAGCCGATGCACTCCCGCAACCCCGACGTCGAAGAGGCGAACGGTCTCGTTGCCGAGGGCCTGGGAGGTCAAAGCCGCCTCTTCGGCGACGGGAAGGTCGCTCGTTCCCGCGGCTGCCACGAGGATTTTCCCCTGGCCGTCGGGATTCCTGACGCCTCCAATGATCCCCACGCGGGACAGCTCGTCGTAGTCGAGCGCAAAGGCTCCGGAAAGCTGTTTCGCCTTGCTTGCCGAAAGCCGCGTTATGAGGATGCGTTTCTGGTTAGCCTCGACCATTGAGGCGCAGATGCCCTGAATCTGCCCGGCTGTCTTGCCTTCTCCATAGATGACCTCGGGGACGCCTTGGCGCATCGCGCGATGATGGTCGACCTTGGCAAAGCCGAGGTCGCTGAACGGAGCCTTGCAGAGCTCCTTCTCGGCGTCTTCTGCCGGAACGGTTCCTCGCGCCACCTCTTCGAGAAGGTGACGAAGCTCGTTACGATCCATGGCTCTCGCTTCTTTCCTGTGGTGATGCCTGTGGTTTGCCAAGGCCGCCGTTCATGCTTCCCGACCTGTATCCTTCCAGGTCAAGCGTTACAAAGCGAAAGCCGATCTCCTTGAGTCGCTCAACGGCTGACTCGTATGCCCCTTGTTTGAAAAGAAGGGGAAACTGTGCTTGAGGCATCTCGATGCGGGCCATGTCTCCGTGGACGCGCACGCGCACCTGATTGAATCCGCTGTCGAGCAGGTATTGTTCTGCAAGGTCTATCTTGCTTAAAATCGCCCGGTCAATCAGATCACCGTACGGTATGCGCGAGGCAAGGCAGGCGAACGACTGCTTGTCAAACGTCTTGAGCCCGAGGTGCTTTGACAGCGTGCGGATGGCTTGCTTGTCAAAGCCTGCATCAGCGAGGGGGCTGTGCACTCCCTGCTCTTCTTTCGCCTGTCTTCCTGGCCGATAGTCTTGCAGGTCGTCCAGATTCGTTCCGTCTGCAATGTCGGTGATGCCCTGACCGTTGGCAAGGGAGGTCATTGCGCTGAAAAGCGCCTGCTTGCACAAATAGCATCTGTTGGGCGGGTTCTGCGAGAAACCCTCGACCTCCAGCTCTTCGGACGGAAAGACCACCTGCTCGATGTCCTGCTCTTGACAGAACGTCGTTGCCTCGTCGAGCTCCCTTTGCGGAAACGTGCAGGAGGAGGCGGTGAAGGCTACGACGTTTTCGCCAAGAACATCGTGGGCCACCGAAAGCAGCAGCGTTGAGTCCACGCCGCCGGAGAAGGCCACTGCAAGTTTCGAATACCGTGAAAGGTCGCGACGCAAGGCGGCATGCAAAGCTTCTATCTGCGGGGTCATGGCAGAGACCGTCTGCGCCTTGGTCATAGGGCATCCTGGTGGCTTGAACGCGCTGCGCACTCGCACTCGAGGGGTTTCAATTTGACGCCGTGGCGAAGTGCGGCAATTCCTTGGGCGATGTGACTCTTCTGTCTGTCCATTGTGCTCCTGGTTCGTGGTGGGGGGGAATCCTGCAATGCGATGGAGCGACTGTCAGGACATCGGGGCATGCCCGATTCCCAGACAATCGCCTTTCGCGCTAACCCGCCTCGTTTTCAAATGCCTCGACGGCCTTTTCAAGCTCGTCGATGATGGGGATGTTCTGTGGGCAGGCGTCTTCGCATTGCCCGCACTCGATGCAGGCCGAAGCCTTGTTGCCTGAGAGGAAGGCGTTGTACCACCTGCGCCCGTCCTTGATGCCATACAATGCCTCGTGATTGATGGCCTGCATGATGTTGGCGATGTCGATGTCCTGGGGGCACTCCTTCATGCAATAGTGGCAAGCGGTGCATGGCACAGCTGTGATCTCGGCCAGCTTCTCCTGTGCCCGGTCGAGTGCGGCCAGCTCGCGGGCGTCGAGAGGCGCGTAGTTTTTCCAGATGCCCACGTTGTCGCGCATCTGTTCGATGGACGACATGCCCGACAGCACCGTGATGAGTCCTTCGATGCCGAAGGCGAAGCGCAAGGCCCATGAGACGTAGGAGGCGTTC
Organism: Actinomycetes bacterium; assembly: GCA_023429565.1. Lineage (GTDB taxonomy): Bacteria > Actinomycetota > Coriobacteriia > Coriobacteriales > Eggerthellaceae > JAEWQO01. The sequence continues at coordinate 27,958 of JAEZDJ010000037.1, read as the reverse complement.
GGGTCGGCCTCTCGCAATATGTGTGCCACGGGCTCCGGAGGATCAGCCAGGGTGCCGCCTCTAATGGGTTCCATGATTATGATCGGCGTGCCGTGCCGGTGAGCCACTTCGCAGCACGCCCGTGCCTGCACCGATCCGTTTTCCCAATCGGCATAGTTCACCTGCAGCTGAACGAACTCCGCTTCGGGGTGGGCGACCAGAATCTGCTCGAGCACCTCCGCATTGTCGTGCAGGGAGAAGCCGATATGGCGAACTTTGCCTTCTTCCTTCAGGGTGCGCACGAATTCCCACATGTCATAGTCGTCGAACGACTGTGTTCGTTTGCCGCCCAAATTGTGAAGCAGATAGAAGTCGAAGTAGCCGGCTCCCGTCTGCTCGAGAGACGTCTCGAAGAAGGCTCGGGCCTCCTCAGCGTTTTTTGCGCCGAGCCAGGCGGCATTTTTTGTGGCCAGCTGGAAGCTTTCGCGCGGGTGCCGTTCGACGAGCGCCCTTCGAACAGCTGACTCTGATTCGCCGTAGGCGCGGGCGGTGTCAAAATAGGTGCCTCCTGCGGCAAGAAACTCATCGACCATCTGCTCGGTCTGCTGGATGTCTATGACGCCGTCCTTTTTTGGCAGGCGCATGCATCCGAACCCCAACTTTGGGATATCCTGCCCTAAATAATCCATCATGTTCCTCTTCTCTTGCTGCCGGAGCGCGGCATTGGCCGCATTTCCTGGCGGCGGGCGGTGAAAGGTCGGGCAATCGGTCATCTCGTCTATGGGTGAGCCGTGCCTTTGCCGGTACAACTTTAGCCTATCTTCTCGGTTAGGCTATACTGTTCTTTATACAAGTTGAAGTAAGCTTCAAGTCAAGCTCTCTTTATAACTTTATCGCTAGGAGAACGCATGCGCTACACAATAGGTGAAATGGGAAAGATAATGGGCGTTCCCACCTCGACGCTCCGCTACTACGACAAGGAGGGCCTGCTGCCCTTCGTCGAGCGGTCAAGCGGAGGGATGAGGGTGTTCAGCGGCGAGGATCTGGAATGGCTCTACATCATCGACTGCCTGAAGAAGACGGGCATGCCGCTCAAGGACATCAAGGCATACATAGATTGGGCAACGCAGGGGGATGGAACCATCGATCAGCGCCTCGATCTTCTTCGCAAGAGGCGCGAGAACGTTGAGGAGCAGATCAGGCAATTGAACGGGACGCTTGCCCTTCTCGACTACAAGTGCTGGTATTACGAGATGGCGAAGGCGGCGGGAACCACCGATGCGCCGAAATCGATGGATCGACACGAGGTCCCGCAGGAGTATCAGGAAGTGAAGAAGAAGCTCGACGACTATCGGGGAGCTCGGCAAACCGCTCTCTCGGATTGAGGTTCCGCGCGTATGCGGGATGGCGTCCGGTGAGGAGAGGCTCCCTTTTTTCGGATGCGATTTATCCAGTTCGGAACTGTCGGCATCGAGGGAAGGGCGGAAGATGCAAAATTACATCGTGCTTCTTCGCGGCGTCAACGTGGGAGGCAAGAACAAGATTGCGATGCCGACGCTGAGACTGGCTCTTGAGCGGCGGGGCTTCGAGCGCGTGGTCACGTACCTCAACAGTGGAAACGTGGTGCTTGACTCGCCGTACGACGAGATAAAAACCAAGGCTGCCTGCGAAGCTGAGATCGCGGGCGTCTTCGGCCTCGACATCGTGGTCTGCGTTCTTTCTGCCGAGGCTCTTGAGCAGGCGGTCGGGCATGCGCCTGACTGGTGGAACGATGACCCTGCCAGCAAACATAATGCCCTGTTCGTGGTTCCTCCTGCAACGGCTGACGAGATATGTCGTGCCGTTGGTGAGGCAAAGCCTGAATATGAGCAGGTGGCCTTCTATGGACAGGTCATATTCTGGTCTGCCCCTCTGGCAACCTTCTCGAGAACCCGGTGGTCAAAGGTGGTTCAGAACAAAGCGGCTTATCATGCGATCACCATACGAAATGCAAACACGGTCTTGAAGCTTCTCGATCTGCCAGGAGGAACGCCATGAAAAAGGACAAGCAACAGGTGGCGGCAACGAATCGCGAGGCTTCCGAGGCGGTGGATGCCTACATTGCCGAAAGGCCGCCGGAAGTCCGCCCGATCCTGCAGGCAATCCGCTCAACGATTCGCGCGGCTGCACCCGATGCTGTCGAGAGGTTTGCCTGGGGCATGCCCACCTATTGGCAGGGAAGGAACATCATGCACTTTGCTGCCTTTAAACACCATATTGGCCTTTATCCTGGGTCTGAGGCCGTGGAGGCGTTTTCTGATCGTTTGGTCGGCTATAAGACGTCAAAGGGGACAATTCGGTTTCCCCTCGATGGAGAAGTCGATCAGGAGCTCATCGCTGATCTGGTGCGGTGGAATATCTCTCGGTTGAGTTTGGGGGAGCGGTAGCGACCTTTTGGGAGGATTCTCTCTTGTCGGCAGGCGGCGTGTGTTCGGCGGAGTTGACTTCCTCCTGACGCGCAGGTATTCTTATTTAATACAAATGTATTAAATAAGAAAGGATTGTTCATTGATTGGCTTCATCGTTTTATGTGAGATCCTTTTCTGGGTGTTTCTGCTGAGCGGTCTGTTGGCCCGCTATGTTTTGAAAAAGCAAAAGCTTGGAATGGTTCTGCTTGCTTTGTCCCCAGCGGTTGATGCGGCCCTGCTTGTCGTTACCGCGATAGATTTGAAGGGTGGAGGCGAGGCTACCTTTGCGCATGCTTTGGCCGCGATATACCTGGGGGTGTCCCTGGTGTACGGAAAGAAATTGGTTTCATGGGTTGACATGCGCTTTGCCTATCGGTTTGCATGCGGCCCTAAGCCTGAGAAGCGACCAAGGGCTGGAACTGCCCATGCGGCAGCCGAACGTGCCGATTGGCTCAGGCACTTGGGAGCATGTGCAATAGGGTGCGGCATCATGGCCATATTGGCCGTGCTCTCGGCAGGCGCACAGGCCTACGAGGTATTTACTAAGGTGGCGGGGACGTGGGGGCTGATTCTCGCAATCGATTTCGTGATCAGCTTCAGCTATACGCTCTTTCCAAGAAAAGAGAAGTGAGGCTCAGGGAGGCGAACATGCCAAAGGTGGTGAACGAGGCGGAACGGCAGCGCGAGATCGCGCTCGCCGTTTGGAAAATCGTGGAAGCGGACGGTCTACACCAAGCAACGGTGCGGCGCGTGGCGGAAGAGGCTTGCCTTTCGGTTGGGTCTCTGAGGAGATCCTTTCCCACTCAGGCGAGCTTGCATGAATATGCAATGTCGTTGATGATCGACCGAATCGAGCAGAGGCTGTCGATGGAGGGCGATGACTTGCCTGACGCCCCGCTCGATCAAGTGATTGCCGCATTGAGTAATTTCTTGCCGCTCAACGAAGACCAGGAGGCCGAGATGCGCGTATGGTTGGCTTTCAGTACCGAAGCCCAGCATGATAAGGCGCTCAAGCCTTTGAACGATTCCATGTTCGATCGGACCCATGAATATCTGGTGCGCCTTCTGGGATATCTTGCAGACCAGGGGCTCATTTCCGAGAACATTGACTTTGATAGGGAAGCGGGCTATCTCCAGGCATTTATCGATGGATTGACCTTTCATTGCCTCATTCGTCCGGAGGTTGCTACGGAACTCTGGGCGCATGAGGCTTTGAAGCGCTACTTCCAAAGGGCATTTGCTGATGGGAACATCGAAGTTTCATAAGCGGGCGACACGGCGGAACCCTCGCCACCGTGTCGGGAAGGGGCCATCTTGGCTTTTTGTTTCTTGGCGAATTTCTCGAGGCTTTGACGGAACAGGCTCTGTGGGCAGGGACTCATCGCCGTGAAGCCAGATACGTTCCCGTTATGCTTGCCGGGTCGGTCGCTATGTGCTCGGGAGTTCCTTTCGCCACGATGCGCCCGCCGAATTCTCCGCCGCCAGGGCCCATGTCTATGACGTAATCTGAGTTTGAGATGACGTCAAGATCATGTTCGATGACCACGACGGTGGCCCCGTGATCGATGAGTCTCTGAAAGACGGCGAGCAGGTTTCTGACGTCAAGGGGATGGAGACCGATGGTTGGCTCGTCGAACACGAATACGGCATCTTCCTGCTTTCGTCCCATCTCGCTCGCGAGTTTCAGTCGTTGCGCCTCGCCGCCCGAAAGCGCCGGCGTCGCTTCGCCGAGCGTGAGATATCCCAGTCCAAGGTCATGCAGGGTTTTCAGTCGGTCATGGACGTTTTTCAGATCGTCGAGAATCGCCAGCGCCTCATCTATGCTTATGGACATGAGTTGGGGAAGGGTGCAGCCGGCGCCTTGGGCGTTTTTGCGTGGCCGATGGATGAGGTTCGCCTCGTCGCTGTAGCGGGAGCCTTTGCAGGTAGGGCAGGTGATGCTGACGTCGGGGAGGAACTGCACGTCGAGATCGATGGAACCCGTTCCATTGCAGGTGGGGCAGCGCAGCTTGCCGGTGTTGTAAGAAAAGTCACCTGCCTTGAGTCCCGCCGCCCGTGCGTCGGCCGTCCGGGCAAACGCACGGCGCAACTCGTCGTGCACGCCTGCGTACGTCGCGACTGTGGACCGCACGTTGGCGCCGATGGGAGTGGCGTCGATGAGGTTTGCGCGTTCAATGCCGGGAGCTTCCACGGATGTCACGTGGGCAGGAATCTTAGCGGCAGCCGCGTTTGCCTTGAGGGCAGGAATGAGGCTTTCCAGGACCAGTGTGGTCTTTCCTGAACCGGAGACCCCGGTGACGGCGGTCATGCGTCCGAGCGGGACGGCGACTTCCAGAGGCTTGACGGTATGCAGCTCCTTGGTGATGAGCCGGATGCAGCCCTTTCCGAACGTTTCTGCTTCGGAAATCGGCCTGCGTACGCGCACCGAGTCCTTGCCTGACAGAAATCCTCCCATGCGAGAGGTGGGATTCCCCTCGACCTCTTCAAGCGTTCCCTGTGCGATCACTTGGCCGCCGTCCTTGCCGGCACCCGGCCCCATCTCGATGAGATGGCTGGCATGCGAGAGGATGTTTATGTCATGGTCGACCATGACGATGGAGTTGCCATCGGCAAGAAGGTCTTGCATGACCTCAAGAAGCCCCTCGATGTTCGAGGGGTGCAGGCCGATGGAAGGCTCGTCCAGCACGTAGAGCACGCCGGTGGTTCGATTGCGCACGGCACGTGCCAGCTGCACCCTCTGGCGCTCTCCGGTGGACAGGGTGGAGCTTGCCCGATCGAGTGAGAGATATCCCAGTCCCAGATCCAGCAGACGTTGCGCGCCATGGGTGAAGGATTCGCCGATGCTGCGCGCCAGGGGAAGCATTTCATCGGGCAGGGTCAGGGGCACGCCGGTGACCCATTCTACCGCTTCGCCCAAGGTCTGTTCCGTTGCCTGAGCCAAGTTGATCCCCGCTATATGCGGCAGCCGTGCCTGATCCGAAAGGCGCGTGCCCCCACAGACGGGGCACGTTTCTTCGGTGAGGAAACGCGCCACGCGCTTGAGCCCCTTCTCATCCTTCGCCTTTGAGAGGGCGTTTTCCACGGTGTAGACCGCGTTGTAATAGGTGAAATCCAGCTCCGCAAAGGTGTCGGTCTTCTTTGCTTGGTAGAGGATGTGCTTCTTCTCGGCGGGACCGTGGAACACGAGGTCTCGCTCAGTCTTCGTCAGCTGGTTGAAGGGGATGTCGGTGCGTATGCCCATCTCCTTTGCCACCTGTTTCATGAGATCCCACATGAGGGTTCCCCAGGGCAGCACAGCCCCTTCGTCGATAGTGAGTGTTTCATCGGGCACGAGCGAGGATTCGTTCACCCTGCGAACCATGCCCGTGCCGTTGCACTCGGGACAGGCCCCTTCACTGTTGAAAGCCAGTTCTTCGGCTCCCGGACCAAAGAACTCGACGCTGCAAACCGGGCAGATGATAGGCTGCTCGGCAGCGACGGCAAGCGTGGGCGGCACCCGGTGGCCGTTGGGGCAGACGTGGCTGCCCACGCGCGAAAACAGCAGCCGAAGGCTGTTCAGCAATTCGGTGGATGTGCCAAAGGTGCTCCGCACGCCGGGCACGCTGGGGCGTTGATGCAGGGCAAGTGCCGCAGGAACATGCAGCACTTCATCCACTGAGGCGTGGGATGCCTGCGTGAGCCGGCGGCGTGTATAGGTTGACAGGGCTTCGAGGTAACGACGAGAACCTTCTGCATAGAGGACTCCCAGAGCCAACGAAGACTTGCCCGATCCGGATACTCCCGCAATGCCTACCAACGCGTTAAGCGGCACGTCGACATCGACGTCTCTCAGATTATGGACGCGCGCCCCCCTCACTTGGATGTGGTCCGGTGCGTGCGATGCTGGGTTGTCGTTGCCGGTATGCGTGCTTGCAGTGATCATGGTGCCTGCCTTGATAATGGGGGCCGGTGATGGCGGAGGGCCCTGCGTCGGGTGTCGGAAGAGGTGCTCCCTGCCAACAAGGGTGCTCAAAACCGCTGCACAATTGTAGCGCTCTGGACAAAATGTGGCTGCCTATACGGAGGATTGTAACGGGACCGTTCGGGCACGAAGGGATGCCTGAGAAACGGCAAAAACCGCGGACGCGCCGTCGGATTCCACGATCCTCGTGGCATCGCCGTGAATCTGCTTGATGTATGTGCCGGCAGGGTATTTCTTGACGCGCCGGGAAGGGGGCGGTATAAACGAGTCCAACGCATCCCCCTTCTCCTTTTTTGCATAGGAAGTGTTCATCATTCGAAGTAACGATACCTCGAAGGCTTATCTGTTTCTGCTCGTCACCACCACCTCATGGGGAAGCCTGTACGTTGTCAGCAAGTACCTGATGGCGTACGTTCCTCCTCTGACAATGCTCATGTGCCGTTTTGCGATCGCCGCTGCCGTTCTGCTGCCTTTGGCGAGGCTGAAGGCGTCGGGGCCGACGTCGCGTTGGTGTATCGAGCGCAAAGATTATCGGTATCTCTTGCTCATTGGGGCGTTTGGGTATTTTGGCAGCATCGCCGCCCAGACATTGGGCACCCAGTTGGCGAGCGCAGGACTGGCGTCTCTGCTCAATTCCCTCAATCCGCTTTTCATGGTTGTATTCGCCGTGCCGATACTCAAAGAGCGCATCACGTTGGCGCAGGCTGTGTCCATTGGCGCGGCCCTTGTGGGAGTGTGCGTCATCCTTGGTGGGGATGTGGGCGGAAACGTCGTGGCTGGCGCCGTGCTCTCGCTTATCTCTGTCGCAGTCTGGTCATTCACGAGCGTCTCGTTGAGGCGGTTCACGAAGAAATACGATCCCCTGGCAATCACGGCTTATGCAATGGCCATCGCCTTCGTCTTCACGGCTCCCTTCTCTGTGCATGAAGTGCTCACGGCTCCCAACGTCGATTTCTTCCGTGCCGACGTCTTGCTGGGACTGCTCTACCTGGGGGTTGTCTGCACGGCGCTCACCAATGTGCTGTGGAACACCAGCCTGTCCCTGATCGAGGCCGGCCGATGTGCGCTCTTCTATCCGGTGCAGCCGCTGGTGGCGACGTTGCTGGGGGCCCTGTTTCTGCACGAGACGCTGCAGCCGTCGTTTTTCGTGGGGTCCCTCTTGATCGTTGGGGGAGTGGTGTTCAGCGTGGTTGCCGCTCCGTCCAAGTCAAAGGCGGTTTCGTCAGCCTGACGAGGCTGCGTGGGCGGTTGAGGCGTGCGGCGTGAAAAGGCCCTTCCGGCAATTCCTTAAGCCCAGGGCGGAGACGGTCGTTTTGCCGCCCTTTTCCTTCCCCTCCCGCATCTCCTGTATTCCGCGGGGCAATTCGTGCCGTGTCACGGATGCCATTCGCTCGCGTTCCGTGGCTCTGTCAGCTATCATGGCCGTTGTGCGCACATGAGCCCTTGGGCTTTCGAAGAGTCGACGTGAAGGAGGCGAATGATGGCGAAGGAATTGTTCTTGACATCATACTTGGCGGGAACGAAAGACCTCGTGAAGGAATTTCTGGATGGTTCCACGGTTGAGAACGTGGCTTTCATTCAAACCGCCGCAGACGTTGAAGAGTACCGAGGGTACGTCGATGAGGCATGGCAGGTTTTTCGGGAATTAGGGTATGGAATAGACTTGCTTGACGTGCCGGCCATGCAAAGGAGCGATATCGTTGAGGCGCTGGACGGATGCTGCTGTCTCTATGTCTCTGGCGGCAACACGTTTTACCTGTTGCAGGAATTGAAGCGCAAGGACCTGATGCCTTATCTCGCAAAGCGGGTTTTAGGGGGGATGCGCTACATAGGGGAATCGGCTGGCGCCATCGTCGCTTCCAAGGATATCGAATATAACCAAATTATGGACGATAGGTCTGCTGCGCCTGATCTGACTGATTTTGGCGGTTTGTCCCTGGTTGATTTTTATGTTCTGCCGCACAACGGCGAATTCCCCTTTGTCGAGAGCACCGCAGAGACCATCAAGGTCTATGGCGACACCCTCGATCTTCTTCCGATCGGCAACAGCGAGGCCGTGATCGTCAGGGATGGCGATTTTGTCGTGAAGAGACAGGGCTGACCGATTTTTTGAGGGAGCCCGACGCGCTTATTGCCCGTCGGGCTCCCCGTCGCGCTTGCGCTTGTGCTCAATGATTTCGATGAGCTGCTGTTTCTTGTGGATGTCAAGCTTGCGGTACAGGTTCTTTGTGTGGGACCGTATGGTGTCCAGCGACACGCAGAGCATGTCGGCTGTTTGGGGAAGGGTGTATCCCCGCGCCAAGTACAACGACATTTCTGACTCCCTTTTCGTGAGGCCATATTCCGAAGCTATCTCATCGACGACGGGGATGAGGGGATCTTGAGCCGGGGGAACCGATGCGGCAGCGACCTTTTCAAGGGACTTCGCCCGCAGGAAGGAATTGGCGCTGACGAGCACGACGGTCAATGCAATCAGGAGCAGTGCCATGATGACCGTGGTCGTTATGGCCAGCTGCTGGTCATGGTCGGAGCCTACTGAGGGAATCAGCATTGAGAGCAAGGATGTCGTAAGCGTTGGCGGAGCAACGAAAACCAGCATGGAAACGCCAAAGAAAAACAGGCGAGGCAGGCGCTGCGTGTACACGACGCTGGCTGTCATAACCCAGCAAAACAACATGAGGCATTCTTGCGTGGCGCGTAGGAAGCTTGCTGCGAATTCCGGCTGCGAGAGCGAGAACGAGGAATAGCACACCAATCCGCTGAAGATGACCAAGATGAAAATGGGCCACAGGGCGTCTTGATCGTCGCGTTTCAAAACGAACATCCACACGAAGAAAAGCGCAAAAATGGCAACGAAGATAGCGGGCCAATAAAGGCGGTATGACCACGTTGAAAGCACGCTGTTCACGGGAACGATCAGCTTTGCGAGGATCGAGATGGCCGTGCAAATGAGCAGCAGCGCGACCATGCCCCACGGTATGGTTCGCAGGAGGTTTTTCGAAAGAGGGGCGTCGGCTTCAACGTTTGCCGCAATGTTTGCCAGGCTCAGCCAGAGACAGACGAATGACACGAGGGGCAAAACCGTGACGAGACCCGTGAGCCATTGGATCGGCAACACGGAAAACGCCCAGGTGGCCAACCCGTAAAGCGCGAATGCGAGGGTTATTCCAAAGGCTGACTGCTTGGTGTCGATCGAGCAGAGGTAATAGCCCCATCCCATCATGACTCCGGCGCTTGCCGCCCCATTGAGGGCGCACCCCACGTAGCGAATTTCCTCGCTTGAGCCAAGAAGGAACACCACTGCGCCGATTGCCATGCCGACGGCAGCCACGCCAGCCGACTTCAGCAGAACGCTCTCGTTGTAGACGACGACGCGGTCGATGACGATGATGAGCAGCATGACAACTGCCTGCAGGACGCGCGACACGAAGGCGAGGTCGGCATCCAGCCCTCCGGCATCGCTGCTAAAAAGAGACCAGGCGGTCAGGCGAAAGCAGGCAATCCCCAGGGCGGGGAGAATGGAAAAGCCCGACAAGGCTCGGAACACTTTTCGGGTGGGTCGTCTTGACGCTTCAATTGGCACAGGTATTCCCCCTTGTGTCGTGCGATGAATGATCATATGAGATTGGCCATCGATCGACTCGCATGAATGATGTGATTTTACGTCAGAACGTGCTTTTTCCCAAGATTGATGCGAAGCGTTGGAGAGGATGCTCGTCTAGCGTGCAAGGGGCATGCGGCAGAAGGAGGGTTTTGCCCTGCAGGAAAAAGAACGTCATGAACATGAGGAGGAGAGAGATGAGTAAAGAGTCAAATCAGGAAACGGCAACGAAGGGGATGGGGAGTCTTTCCCGTCGCGGATTCTTTGGCACAGCCGCTGTTGCTCTTGGCGCTGGGGCATTGTCCGCCACGGGCGTGCTGTCGGGGTGCGCTCCCACAGCGGCGTCGACGACGAAAGAAGACGCTGCGGGCAAAGGAACGGATAGCCAGGCATCCGCTTCGGTGAACCAACAGGACGACAGCTTCACGGATTTCACCACCGACTATGCTCCTTTGGGAGAGAGTTTCGCGTTGGGTGGCTTGACGCTGCGCAATCGCTTTGTAAAGAGTTCCGCAGGCGCAGACACGCTGAGCCCCAAAGCAACCGAGATGAGCCAGAACTTCATTGACTATCACGAGAATTTCGCGAAAGGCGGCGCGGCATTCGTGTGGACGGAAGGTTTGAGTTCCATCTTCACGGTTGACCCCAAGACGCAGACGATGAAGGGCCTCATCATGAACCCCGGCGGAGCTGACATGTTTCGCCCGGTTGCCGATGCCGTGCACCGACATGACAGCTATGTCGGGTATCAGTATTCCTCGATGGTGCTGAATTCGAAAGATCTGACGGTGGAGGAAATTCACTATGTTCAGGAGGGCATCGTCAAGCTGGCCACGCTTCTGAAGGAGGCCGGGTTCGACGCCATTGAGATCAACGCAGCTTCAGCCCACTTCTTCAACAGCTTCCTGTCGCGTGCCTACAACAATCGTCAGGACGAATATGGCCCTCAAACCGCCGAGTCGAGGGCGCGCATCCTGACGGAGCTCATACCTTTGATCAAGCAGGCATGCGGTGCCGACTTCGTCGTTCAGGTGCTCATGAATGCTGCGGAGGAAAATGACAAGGCCTTGGGCGACAACGACAAATGCCTCATGATCGATGAAGCCGTTCAACACGCGAAGCTTCTCGAGAAGGCCGGCGCGGACAGCTTCTACATCCGCTGTTCCGTTCCCGGCATGCACATTGCCCAGTTCGCGCCCGACCTTCACCACGTTGGCTATAAGTCTAATGGGATCAGCGGATTTGGAACCACGATAGACTTTTCGCAGCATTTTGGCGGATCGGTGACGGGGCAGTATTCTGGCTGCGCCGCATGGGTCGATGCCGCTGCGGAAATCAAGAAAAACGTTTCTGTTCCGGTTGGGGCTTCAGGATACGTTGACCCGCGCACCGCACCCGACCTCATTACCGATGCCGTGTCCGAAGGCAAGATTGACTTCTTGCTGATGAACCGTCCTCTTACGGTGGATCCCGAGCTTCCCAACAAGCTTCTCGACGGCCGCCGAGACGAAGTTGCCCCGTGCTGTCGCTGCATGCATTGCCACAACAAGGGCGGCAGCGAGCTGTACGCCGGTGACGGCAAGGAGGTCTGTCGTGTCAATGCGGTGACCCAGCGTGCCTTCACCGAGGCCATGCCTGAAGGCTATGAACTGCTGCCCGCGGAAAAGGCAAAGAAGGTCATGGTCGTGGGAGCTGGTCCGGCTGGATTGGAGGCAGCTCGCGTTGCTGCCTTGCGGGGGCATAGCGTGACGCTGTACGAGAAGCAGTCATCGTTGGGCGGCTTGGTGAAAACCGCGAGCGCCTACAAGGGCGAACATGAGCGCTTGGGAGACCTGATTGCCTACCTGTCCCGTCAGCAGGAGTTGGCGGGCGTCGAGGTGAAAACCAACACCGAGGTCACTGCTGAACTGGTGAAGCAGGAAAGCCCCGATGCGGTTGTGATCGCTGTGGGCGGATCTCGGCAGTCGAAGCTGTCTTCTTCGGATTCGGTGAGCGTCATCGGCGTGACGGATGTGGCCAGTGCCGAAATCGGGGAACGCGTGGTGATATGCGGCACCGGCGCCCAAGCCACCGACTGTGCGCTTTTCCTGTTGGCGCAAGGCAAGAAGATCCAGATGGTTCACGAGGGGACCCAGAAGGATATCGACAAGGAACAGTCCATGTGGGTGCGGTCGTTCGTCATTCCTCATCTGTATTCCCATGGCGTGAAGCTGTGGAACGAGTCGACGGTCGCCGAAGTGGTTGACGGGGGGCTCCAGATATCCACGGGCGGCCTTGACAAGATGCTGCCCTGCGACACCGTTGTGGAATGTTATGACATGGTGCCCACGCCCGAGCTGTCCGCTGCGCTGAGCGGATACGACGTGTATGCCGTGGGGGATTGCGCCGCTCCGTTTAACATTGCGGAAGCCATAGCAAGCGGGAATCTCGCCGCGCGAAAGATATAGGCCTCGGCCTCTTCGCCCCGAATCCCTGCTGCCGACGGAAACGTCGGCAGCAGGGATAGGCTGAGGGCAGGCGTTCTGCCGTTCAGGACGCTCTTGTCAATCTGCGATGCTGAAATCTGATTTCGATGCTCCACACATAGGGCAGGTCCAGTCATCGGGGATGTCCTCGAAGGCGGTTCCGGGCTCGATTCCTCCATCGGGATCACCGATTTCTGGATCGTACACCCATCCGCAGAGGTCGCATACGTATGTCTGCATGATCTTCTCCGTTCACTCGTCGTGCTCTAATAGTTTTTCCACGAGGGCAGGCACTTTCGCGAAGTCCTCGTCCTCTGGATTCCACCACGATCTCAGGTTCTCGTCAATGACCTCGAACCCGGCATCGCCCAGCTTTTCCTGGAGCAGGTTCACCGACTCGCCACTCCAGCCATAGCAGCCAAACGCCGCCGCTCTCTTGTTCTTGAACTTGAGCTGCTTCAGAAATTCCATCCATCCGGCCACGCTTGAAAGCATGCTGTTGCTGACTGTGGGAGATCCCACTGCGATGGCTCGTGACTTGAAGATCTCGGTCATGATCTCGTTCTTGTCCGCCTTGGCGATGCAGTAGAGCTTGACGACCGTTTCGGGGCTCTGGCGGGCAGCCTCCTCAGCAATCCGGTGGGCTATCTTCGCGGTGCCTTCCCACATGGTGTCGTACACGATGGTCAGTTGGTCTTCCTGGTAGTCTTCAGCCCATTCTGCGTAACTCTCGACGATCTGCAAGGGCCTGTCACGCCAGATCGCTCCATGGCTGGGGGCTATCATCTCAATGGGGAGATCAAGGGCGACGATCTCCTGTATCTTGCGGGCGACGAAGGGCGAGAAGGGGTTGAGGATGTTCGCGTAATACTTCTGGGCCTCTTTCATGAGCAGGCACTGGTTTGCCTTGTCGTTGAACAGCTCCTCGACGGCGAAATGCTGCCCGAAGGCGTCGTTTGAGAACAGGATGTTGTCCTCGGTGAGAAACGTTGCCATGGAATCGGGCCAGTGAAGCATTCTCATCTCCACGAAGATGAGTTGCTTGCCGTTGCCGACATCCAGGCTGTCTCCCGTCTTGACCACATGGAAGTCCCAGCCGCGTTTGCCGTACTGGCCCTCGAGGCTTTTGACGGCGTTCGCCGTGCAGTAGATCGGTGTGGCGGGGATTTTCTCCATGAGCGCGGTGAGCGCTCCCGAATGGTCGCATTCCCCATGGTTCGCCACGATGAAGTCGATAGTGTCGAGGTCAATCTCGCGTTCCAGGTTCTCGACAAACTCGAATCGATGGGGAACCCACACGGTGTCTATGAGAACCGTCTTCTCTTCCTGGATGAGATAGGCATTCTGGCTCGATCCGTTCATGATGGAGTAGTCATCGCCGTGGAACTTTTCCAATTCCCAGTCTATATAGCCAACCCAGCTGACATTTCCCTTGACCTGTCGTCTCATAAATAGATCCCCTCACCGTAGCGCGTCATAGGAGGAACCATGCTGGAGCGTTGGCTTGCTTTGGCGTTGCGGGCCGACTGTCTCCGTCTCATGGCATATAGTACACTGGGTGCTGCAAAACGAGTGATGTCGAAACAACAATTTACCTCATTGTTCGAAGGAAGTGGAATAAATGACATGGTATGGTGACGAAGGGACGATCCGGGAGAAACGGCGTCCTTGTCCCGGCTCTTGTCATCAATGAGCCGGAACTGTTGCTTCCAGTCTGATGGGGAAAGGCTGCCATGCTGAAGATTGCCTGCTGCGACGATAGTCCCGAAGACACTGTCGGGCTTTGCGCGGCGCTTGATTCCTATCTTTCCCGCAACGAGACGGAGCATGTCCTCACCTCTTCGTTCGACAACGCCCTCATCTGTGCGGAAGAGATAGCCCTCAGGGGCGGAGTCGACGTGCTTTTGCTGGATATCTGCATGCCGGGGCTTCTGGGAACCGACATTGCCCGCGAAGTGAGGAAGCGCAACGAAAAAACCGAGATCATCTTTGTTACCAGCAGCGATGAGTTTGCCGTCGAGGCCTTCGCGCTCAAGGCGGCCCATTATTTGGTCAAGCCGTTTTCCCAATGCGACTTTGATGAAGCCATGGACGTCGCGCTTGGCCGTTGCTCCGTCAAAGAGGCGAAGCGAATCGTCCTCAAGACGCGCGGCAGGAGCCTCGTGTCGCTTGACGTCGGGGAAATCGCCTACATCGAGAGTGCCTCCCATTCCCAGAATCTTCATACTGACAAAGGCGAGCGAATAGAGGTTCGCCAGTCTCTCAAGGAGGTTTTTTCCCTGCTGGAAGATGCCTCCCCGGGACAGTTTTTCATGCCCTATAAAGGATACATCATCAACATGGGCGCCATCCGCATCATCGAGAATGCTCAGGTGATGCTTAGGGACGGAACTCCCGTTCCAGCAACGCCTGCCAATGTGCGAGCATTGAAAGAACACTACTTCAATTACTTTTTCCCCGATGATGGAGCCGCATGGAAACCGTGATCATCGGGGTCCTGCGCGCCTTCTCCTCGAGCATTCTCATATCGCTGATGGTGTTTTCGCTTTCTCGCCCAAAATTCGGGAAGTCGGCGATGATTGCGCTCCTTGTCGTTTTTTGCTTCATCGACTGCGTTGCGAGCCTCTACTTCTACCTTCGCAACGACCTCACCGCGCTGGTGTGGTTTGACGTGTTGCTTTTCTGCGTCCTCGGCATCGCCGCGAAGCCTCTCACCAAAGACACCCCCCTGCAGTGGCTTTTCAGCTATGTGACCGCACTCAACATGTTTTGCGCCGCCGTGGTGGCAAGCTACCTGCTCTCGCGGCTGTTTCCTTTTCCGATGCTGTCAAATGCCCTTATACGCATCGCCATGCTTTCGACGCTCATCTTCGTGTTCATGAGGTTTCTCAGGCCGCTCCATCGCCAGGTGGTGGAGCGGTGGAGCATCTTCTTCCTTCTCACGTTCGTCGTTCTGATGAACTTCATCTATTACTTTTTAAAGGGTGGCAACATAGAGCGTTCTCTCATTGAAAACGCCGTGCCCTTGCTTCTGGTGATTCTCACCATGGTGTTGATCTATTGCACGGTTTTTGCCATGTTGAGCGGTCTCTCGCGAGAATATGAGCTGCGTGCCAAAAACGCGCGCATCGAAATGCACCAGAACCTGCTTGATTCTGAACTTGCAGCTGCGCAGGATTATGTGCGGTTTGCCCGACAGAGCCGTCATGACATGAGGCACCACGATGCCATTGTCCTCGAGTGCCTTGCGCAAGGCGATATCGAGGAAGCCCAGGCCTACCTGAATCAACACGAGCAGAGCATGCAGGAAAGCGCCCTGCGTGCCCTGTGTGAAAACCAGGTGGCCAATGCGGTTCTTCGTCTCTATGAGCAGCGGTGCCTCGACGATAGCATCGACATAGCCTTCCAGGTCGCTCTTCCCTTGCGGCTTTCGCTTCCAAGCCCCGTGCTCGGATCGCTGCTTTCGAACATACTTGAAAACGCATGGAAGGCATGCCGTGTCGAAAAGGCTTCGGGCGGTACGGCATGCATCGTGCTCGTGGCCAAAGTCGATGAGCATGATCGGCTCATCGTCGAGTTGCGCAACAGCGCTTCCCGTCCGATCCTCTTCGAAGAAGGCATGCCTCTCAAGGAGAACGGCGTCAGGGGAATCGGCACGCAAAGCGTGAGTGACATGGTCGAGCGATATGAGGGCATGGTCAGATTCTTTCAAAAGGATGGCATGTTCTTCACCCAGATCATCTTCTCGTTGCCCGAGGGTGCCGCACATGCCACCTCGCAAGCCTGAAACAGCGCCCTTCTAACAATCTCTTCCCTGCGCCTTCCGCCCCGTTTCTGCCCGACTCATCTGCACGGACCGCGGTTAGCTCTTGCCTTGGATGCGAGCATGGCGCCGACGTGCCTGCCCTGGCATGCCGCGGGACGCTCCGGTTGTGCAGCAAAGCGCCCCTTTCGTGCAGGTGGGGACACACCGCTTTGCCGCTTTGCTACCTTGTCCGTTCAGAGTGCGTCAAAAACTATGGCGGGCATGCGCAAGCACGGCTGCCGTTTCAAGAGAGAAGGAGTTTTTGCCATGGGACAGGATATGAGTCGCCGAAAGTTTGTCGGCATCCTCGGCGTTGCGGGCGCATGCGCGGCCGGCGCGGGCGGCGGGCTGGTGGGCTGCAGCGCACCAGCGTCTACCGATGGTTCTGTGAAGGAAAACACGGTGGATGTGCCTTGGGAAACGTCAGCTACCGCAGATAAAATCGTCGTGGTGAGCGACCTTCATTTCGGGGCCGATGACCGGTTTGCCCAAACGGTGTCGGATCGCTCCCTGTTCGTGGAATTCATCGACACGCTCATTGGGGCCGGTGACGTTCGCGAACTGGTCATTGCGGGTGATTTCCTGGACGAGTGGATCGTCCCGCTCAGCTATCCCGCGCACAGCGATTCCGATGGGCTCTATCAACAGTGCATCTCGAACAATCAGCAGGTTTTCGATGGGTTGGGCAAAGCCATCGAGTCCGGCATCAAGGTCGTCTATGTTCCGGGGAACCATGACATGACGCTGTCCGAAGAGGTTTTGGCGGATGAATTGCCGAACATGGTGCAGGCGCGTGACGCGGCTGGGCTGGGCGTGCATGTCACGGGGGATAGAAACGAGATAGCCATCGAGCATTGCCATCGCTACGACGTGTACTCGGCTCCCGACACGGTTTCGAACCGTGACATTGCGACAGGTGGCGACACCATGCTTCCCCCCGGATACTTTTACGCCCAGCTGGGAACCGAATGGGCGGCCGAAGGAAAGCCCTCCAACACAGTCGACTATCCCAAGATAGAACAGGTCCCCCCGTCGTCGGACGTGGATCAGACCGGTGCCTATCTGCACTATCATGTGATGACCAGCATCCTGCTGACCAAATACACTCCCTCCCTTGCCTTCGATGAGAAGGTTTTCCAGGCAACATTCGACGGGTTGGAAGGTCCCTATTCTGAATATGACCTGTGCCCTCGCCTCATGGAGGATGGCACCATATCGGCACCGACGTTGTATAAAAACTTTCAACGCACCTGGGACGAACGTCAGGACGTCAATGAAGTGCAGGTGAAGTTGCCCTTCATTGAGGCGGCGATGGGCATGAGCTCAATTGAGTATTTCCGCAACCAGGCGATCCGGCAGTATCTCGAGAATCCGGACAATGACATCGAAGTGGTGGTCTTTGGGCATACCCATGTTCCTGACTTCTACGATCTCGGCGATGGCAGGTACTACGTCAATGACGGCACGTGGATAGACACGAACCTCAATGCCGATCCTGACCTCACGCGAACCTTTGCCGTCATTACCACGGGTGAGGTCGATTCTGCGGCGCTTTATCAATATGGGACAGATGGGAGCATCAGCGACATCACCGCAGCAAGCAGCACGCAGGCCTAGCGGTTTCGGCTGTCGTAGTTGCATGCGCTGTTGGGGCTCAGGCTTTTCGAGCCCCGCGGTGCAGCCTTGTGAAGATCACGATGCATACTGCCGCAAGCATGGCGATGCAGGCGACAAGCGTTGCGATGATTCCCGTATAGTGGCCTGCTTGGCCCAGGGGCGAGAGCTGTTGCGTGAGGATTCCTACGTATGCCCATATGACGACGAGGGCGTATGCCGGGTCGAGGTTTTTGAGTGCTGTGGCGGACGCAATTCCCAGTCCCACAACAAGCACCGCTATGGTCCATATGTCGGCATAGGGGACGTGGCCAAATCCGAAGCTGACGAGCAGAACGCATGCGTTGGCAATGGTGGCCACGGTTATCCATCCAAAGTAAACGCTGAAGGGAAGCTTGACGAGAATCTTTTCCTGCAGGGTCAGGTGCTTGTGGCGAAGGAGCCCGGCAATGTTTGCCAAGCAGACCAGCATCACGACGATCAAGACCATCGACAAGGGAATGATAAGGTAATGCCACGCGAATATCCAGGCGGCATTGGCAAGGGATGAAACTATGAAATACCTTTCGAAGCGGACTGCGCGCTCCTTTTCCAAAGACGAGCGCCTCCCTGGAAAGGCTCCGCAGACGTACAGGACGTGCAGGAAAAGCAGGAGGTAGATAAGGCTCCAAATGGCGAACGTGTAGCCTGCAGGAGTGAAGAGATTGGGGAAGAGATCCGAAACCTGTCCGGTGTTCAGGCCGTTCAAGGGCAAGATGTTTGCGAGGGCATTTGCCGCTATCATCAAGACGAAAGAAAGAACGACCGCTATCTTCATTCCTCTGCTCACAGCCATCGCGATCTCACTCCTCAAAAAGGGTTTTCATATAGCTTCGAGGGTATGGGTCGCGATGTTCTGCGTCAACGAATCTGGTTGTCTCGTAGCTAAGGCGTTTCAGAGTCCTGAAGTGCTTCATGTGGGCAACGGGGCATGTCGACGATTGACCCGCCAAGGGAGGCGGGATGACCGCCGGGTCCCTTGGCGGGGCTGACGAAGAACTTGAGGCCCTCGAGTTCTTCGTTGTGCCGCTATGGCAGGCGTTGTTCATGCGAGCCGGATCGTTCTGCGCGTGTCTGCGGCTTAGTTGCCCGGTGCCGTCTGCGCACAGTCAATCCCCGGAGATCACTTGCCGCTGAACACGGGGAAGGCAGTGTATTCCCCGTAGTCACGCAGGGGTTCAATTTCTTTTAAGGCGTCCATGTCGTCATCCGTGATTTCAAAGTCCACCTGAGCGTTGCTGCGCATGTGTTCCGGGTTTGCCGTCTTTGGCAGGGGAAGCGCCCCGATCTGCAGCGTGTAGCGAATGCAGAGCTGGGGGATTGTCACGCTGTATTTCTGGGCTAGATCGGCGACAACACGGTTCTTGAGCATCTCTCCGTGAGCGATGGGGGAATAGGCTTCCACAAGAATGCCTTTCTCCGCGCAATAGTCCATGAGCTGGAGCGGCGTATTGCCAATGTGGACGAGCAGCTGGTTCACCATGGGCGGGACAGAGCATGATGACACTATATTGTCCGTGTCACCTTCGGTGAAGTTGGAGATGCCCAGGGAGCGAAGCTTGCCTGCCTTGTAGGCGTCTTCCAGGGCACGCCATGCCTCTCGGTTTCCCTCCTCGTACTTTCCCCCGCGAAAGTCCGACCAAGGCTGTGGACTATGAATGAGCATCAGGTCGATGTAGTCCAGGCCCAAGTTCGACAATGATCCGTCAATGGAGAGGACGGCATTCTTGTAGGTCTTGACTTCTGCTGCGAGTTTCGTGGTGACGAAGAGGTCTTCGCGTGCGATTCCGCTTTCGCGGACCCCCTGGCCGACTCCCCGTTCGTTGCCATATGCCTGTGCGGTGTCGATGTGGCGATATCCCATTCCCGTCGCCGCCTTTATGGCCGCGGGCGCCTTGTCGTCTTCGATGAACCATGTTCCCAAACCCAGTTTGGGGATGTGCACTCCGTTGGAAAGCATGTAGGTCTCATTCAAAATCATGTTGGTCTCCTTTCTCGAGCGCTGCGTACTCCTCGTCGGTCACGGCATCGCCCCATTCGTTGTCGGTATTCTCGCCAGGAACCTCAACCGCGATATGGCTGAACCATGAGGTCGCCTTTGCGCCATGCCAGTGCTTCACGTTGGCGGGAATGGTGATCACCATTCCCGGCCTGAGGCTGATCGCCTCTTTTCCCTCTTCCTGGTACCAGCCACTGCCCGCGACGCAGATCAGTATCTGTCCGCCGCCCTGAGAGGCGCGGTGTATGTGCCAGTTGTTGCGGCAGCCTGGTTCGAACGTGACGTTTGCCGGAAAGAGCGGACACTCCGTTGGATCGGTGAGTGGGTTGAGGAAGGAATCTCCCGTGAAGAAGCGCGAGAAGGCGCTGTTGGGTTTTCCCAACCCAAAGACATTGGCCCGGTTGAACTGCTCTTGGTTCATGGTCTGGCTGTTGCTTTCATTCAGTTCGGCGAACAGGGGCGCAAACCTTCCGAGCGCATCTCTGCCTGCTGTTACCTTGTCCATCATTCGATCCTTTCGCTGTCGGTGGCCAATTCGGGTTAAGCTTGTCAAGCCCTGCGTTCATGTCGTTCCGAAAGCCGTTGGCATCAACCGTCCTCCCGTTTTCGGTCCGCCATCGCCGATCAGTCTTTCGCTATTCCCTTGGTTTTCCCAACCTGCCGCCACTGAAGGGGCGCAGGGGGATGGCCGAATCGTATAACTTAAAGTCAACTTCAAGTCAACAGGTTAAAGAAAAGTTGAAGGAGCCTCGTCATCAGAATCGATGCTTGTTTGGTTGAGCTGGGGGCGAAATGCCCCTTTAAACGGCAGTCACCAACGATGGCTGCGTGTATGGCCGAAGGCTTACCGCTCCTTGGAAAGGGCCTTCGCGAAGTCGCCCCGATTGTCCGGCGAGATGTTGATGGCGCGGATCGAGCGCTCCCTTCCCGTGATGGTTCGCATCGTCACCGGTGCGTTCAGGACGACCCAGCAGGGGCTTGCTCCCATGACTCCCATGTTGACGCATTCCTGTTTGGGAATGTCGGGAGCCCCTGATTGCAGGTGATCGATCGCGTCAAGGGGGATGCGCTCGCGGAAGAATGCGCCCCACCGGACGGTGAGCGTCGTGTCGTCCACGAGAAGGGGGCTGAGGACGACGGCGCGTGTGTTGCCAACCATCCAGAGAAGCGTGTAGAGGGTGAGAACGGTCAGCACCGTCGCGGCGATCCAAGACCATTGCATGACAAGCAGGTGGACCACGAATGCCTCAAGGGGAAAGAGCGCCATGATAACGCCCGAGAATGCCAGATAGCCTGTTTCCTGGTGGCAGCTGAACGCATGGTGCCCCTGAGGAACGTCGGGCTTCGAACGCCAAGAGAAAACTGCATAATACCAAATGGAAAGTTCGAGTGCTGCCAATCGGGAAGCGCGGGCGTTGCCGGTCATGGCGGTCATCCCGTCGGTGAACCAATCGAGCGCCCAGCCTGATGATGTGCGGGCTTTTCTGAAACCCTCGAGGAAGAGGCGGCCGAGGCGGGGCACCTCGTGCACGACCACCGCGACATCGACAACTGCCGCAGAGGCAAGCAGGAACGGGTGCAGGGTGAAGGAACCGGGAACGGCAAACGGTGCAGAGGCAATGCCTCCCGCGTAGATGACGGGCAGCACAAGCAATGGCGTGAGGTTGCGAGGGCGTATGAGGAGGAAGTAGAACGCGACGGGAGCACAAACCATCAAGTCAAAAGGCAAGGCGACATTGGCGGCGAATGCGTGGCCTTCGGGCGGAATCGTTACGAGACAGGCGAAGTCAATGGCGTAGACCGCGAGACACGCCGCACATGCGATGACGATGTGCAAGGCACCCGTCCGGGGTGACGAGGATGACAGTCGTGCGGGAGAGACCATGCGCCTCCGTCCATGATCGCGGTCCCCTTATTCTATCAGAAGGGGACCGCGCCGCCCAAACGAGTCTCTGGGGATCGCGGCGGGCAATCGTGTGCTCTGCCGCACGGGGCGCGATTCTATCGGCTTTCAAGCCAAACCGTGAACGTGCTGCCTTCGCCGGGCTTGCTGGAGATTGAGATGTCTCCGCCAGCGAGCTTGAGGGCCCGGGCTGCAAGGGCGAGGCCCAGGCCGTTGCCTTCCTGGGAATGGGAGGTGTCGCCTTGATAGAATTTATCAAAGACTCGCTGTTGCGTTGCCTCGTCCATGCCGGGGCCTGTGTCGGCGATGTCGATCCTGATGCGAGCCAGGTCGGCCCGCTGAGACACTTTGATCATCCCGCCTGCCTCGGTGAACTTTATGGCATTGGAAATGAGGTTGTTCCACACCAGTTCCAGCAGCGTTTCGTCCTTCTCGATGAAGCAGGCGTCGTCGACATCCACCTCCATCTCGATGCCCTTGCTTTCCCAGAGGGTTTCGAAGCCAAGAACGCAGTTGCGCAGCTGCTCGGCCATGTCGTAGGGCTTCGAATCGGGGATGATTCCTTGGTTCTCGAGTTTGTTGAGCCAGAGGATGTTGGACACAAGGGCGGAAAGCCGTTTTGTCGCGCCCATGATCGCCTCGGTGTATTCTGCCCGCTCGGTATCGTCGAGTTTCTGCCTCTTCAAGGCGCTCGCATAGTTCTCGATGGTGGCAAGGGGCGTTTTGATCTCATGCGAGACGTTTCCGATGAAGTCGTCTTTCAGGGTCTCGATGCTGTTCAGCTCATGGACCATGGTGTTGAAATCCTCGTACATCACGTCAAGGTAATCCCGTTTCTTGTTCCGTTTGTGCAAGTCGGGCAAACGCACGCTGAAGTCTCCGTGCGCGACTTCGCGTGCTGCTGCGCCAAGCAGCTTCAAGGGACGTTCATAGACGAGTCTGCGCCAGAGGATGGTGAGCGACACGAAGACGAGGGCCATGAGGGCGCCGTACCCGAGCGTCGCCATGGTTCCCAGCATGCTGAGCCTGATCTCAGGCGTGTACTGTGAGAGGATGAGCATCGATCCCGTTGTGATCACCATGATGGAAAACCACAGGACCAGGAATTCTTTCCAAGAGAAGCGCGCGGCGGTTATGCGCGGATCCTTCTGCCGCTGGGCGCGTTGCTCCCAGGAAGATGCAGCAGGTTTCGGCTTCTCTTTTGGAATCCTTTCTATCTTGATTCTGATCACCTGATAACCGCCTTGTATCCCAGGCCATGCACGGTGACAATCTGCACTGCGGGACATCCGGCAATCTTCTCGCGCAGCTTCGCGATGTAAACATCAACTGTGCGGGGTGCGCTTTCGCTGTCGGCATCCCAGAATTCATTCATAAGCTGGTTTCTGGTAAACGTCTTCTTTGGGTAGGACAGCAACTTGAACAGTATGTTGAACTCGCGCACCGTCAGGTGAACCTCGTCGCCATCGATTGCCGTGGACATCTCTTCGGCGTTCATCTCGAGGTTGCCGACTGAAAGAGACTGCTTCAAGGCGATGTTTGCTCGACGGAGCAGTGCGTTGATGCGCATGACGAGCTCGTCAAAGTCTATGGGCTTGACCATGTAGTCGTCCACTCCCATCCGAAAGCCCTGGCGCTTCGAGGTGATGTCGTCGCGCGCAGTCAGGAAGATGATCGGCAGCATGTCGTCTTGCCTGCGAAGCGTCTCGGCAAACTCGTAGCCGTCCATGCGGGGCATCATGATGTCGGAAACGACAAGGCTGATCTGCGCTTCGGCCATCTTGTCGAACGCCTCATAGGGGTCGGCGCAGCCCAGTGCCCGATACGTGCCCGTATTCTCGATGCTGCGGCATATGATGCGATTCAGCTTTTCGTCGTCCTCCACCACCAGGATGTTTATCATGCTGCCTCTTCCTGAACGTTCTTCTCTGATCTCCAGTATAGAGAAGCGTTGTTAAGGAAATGTTAGCAGGGGTGTTGCCAAGTGCACCCAAAGGCCGACCGGCTGCAGGAAGAAGCGAAGGCCAGGGTTTTGCGTCCGCGCCTTCTTCCTGCGCCACTCGCGCCCGCAATGCCGTCATCCGACTCTTTCGCGATTGCTCCACAGCACGTTGGCAAGGGGTTCCCATTGTTGTGCGGCGTCGAGGCATTTCGCTGAAAGGGCGTTGACGTCCTCGGGATTTTGGAGATCGGTCGAATGGGCACCCGTGGCGTTGACGAGGGAGGCCAGGGCACCGCAGTTATCCAGGAGGGGGCAGGGTCGCAGGTGATTGCAATTGAACGGCTGGCGTTCCCGGTATCCCATGAAAAGCGGTGATTGGTAGGCTTCGACCAGCGTCTTGTCTCGAATGTTCGAATCGGAATAATGAATGAATGCGCAGGGTTCCACATCGCCATGCGCATTGATGTGGCAATAGATCCGACCGCCCGCGATGCATCCGCCCACAAACTCGCCGTCGTTCCAAAAGTCCATCGTGAACAAGGGCTTCGTCTTGCGATACGAACGGATGCGTTCATACATGAAGGCACGCTGCTCGGGCGTCGCAATCAATTCCGGGACGGCATCGACGCCGACCGGCATGTAGGTGAAGAACCAGGCGAACTTGGCGCCGGAATCGACGAGGAGATCGATGAACGCCTCGTCGCCAATCGTCTTCGTGTTTGCCGACGTATAGCAGCAAGAGGCGCCGAACAGGAGACCCTTGCGCTTCATCATGCGCATGGCCTGCATGGTGGCAGCGTAGGTGCCGCTCCCGCGGCGGGAGTCGGTCTCTTGCTCGAAACCCTCAATGCTGATGGCTGGCGCGAAGTTGCCGACGCGAAGCATCTCGTCGGTGAATTCCTCATCGATGAGGGTGCCGTTGGTGAACGCGAGGAACATGCAGTCAGGATGTGCCTCGCACAGCCTGATGATGTCCTTCTTGCGCACGAGGGGTTCGCCGCCGGAGTAGATGTACATGTAGGTGCCGAGGGCTTTTCCCTGCGTGATGAGGTTGTCGAGCTCGTCATATGACAGATTGAGGCCGTTCCCATACTCTGCTGCCCAGCAGCCGGTGCAATGCAGATTGCAGGCGCTCGTCGGGTCCATGAGGATGGCCCAGGGTATGTTGCAGCCATGCTCCTTTTCCGCCGCACGCTGGCGAGGGTACCCGAAAATCGATGCATTGATGATGAGGTTTTCAAAGACGGTCTTCCGCACCAGCGGATCGATGTCGGTCCAGAGGCTCATGATGAGTCGATACCAGTTTCCGTTGGGATCGTCGACGGCGTCATGGACGGCCCGACGGTGAGGTTTGAGCACATCGTGTCGATCAAAGGCGTCAACCCAGTTCAACAGCTTTGGAATGTTGGTCACCGGGTCTTTGTCAAGATAGCCCAGAGCTATCTTTGCCGCGTGTGCCTGCACGCTCTCCCTCAAGGTTCTGTCCGATGACAGCATGGTTGCAAGAGGACTCATGGCGGTTCCTTTCATGGGGTGTGCTGATGTGGCGGACGAGCTGCTGCATGCGGGCGTTTCAGCCTATCGAGAGAGCATGGGCCCGTTCGCAGGTTGCATACAGGGCGTCAAGTTCTCGATCGATCTCCGGGATGATCCGGGCGGAGTATTTTTGCGTCAGGTTTCGGTAGAAGACGTATGACAGTCCCCAGCCAATGAAGCCGGGAATGGCCAAGATGATGCATGCGATGAGGTTGCCTCCAATGAAGGAAAACGTTGCTCCGGCCATGAAGGCGGTGGCAAGCAATCCGACCGTGTACGCGACGATGCTTGCCCGAGTGGTCTTTGATCGCTCAAGATGCGCCAAGGTGCTGACGCTCTCCTCGAAACGACGTTGGAGCTTGTTGAGCTCGAGTTTGTTCTTGAGCTGCCGGTTGCGCTTGAAAGTCAGCGAGACGCTGTTCAGCCGGTTGCTGAACGAGTTGTCCTCAAGCGTCCATCCGAATTGTGGAAGGCAGTCGGCATAGAGGGATGCTTGATCTCGGTCGGTGGTGACGGCTTTGTATTCATAGGCTATGAAATCCTTGACATGTTCGGCCGTTCGATCTGTTGCGGTATCCATGAACGCTCCTTGAATCGGGTTTGTCTTGCTGGCATTAGGATGCACGCGAGGTGTTGGCGAAGTGCCAAGCTGGTGTTAAGGAATTGCTAAATCGAGGGTTTCTTAGAGCACTGAACAAAGGTCCCCGAGAAGAAGCTTGCTCGCCCAATCGGACGAAGGCGATTTCAGGAAAATAATTCTTGACTTGAATCTTGGTTCAAGTTGCAGAATCGTGCGAAGGCGGCGCTGAGTGAAAGGACGCTGCCCGATGATCAACAACGTGGAGGAGGACGGTTTGAGCATAGCGCTTGTGTACTACTCGCTTGGCGGCAACACGGAAAAGGTTGCAAGGGCGATCCGCGATGTGACTGGTGCGAATGCCATGAGAATCGAGACGCGCCAACCCTACGGGGGAACATACGACGAGATTGTGGACCGGGGGAAGAAAGAGGTCGACCAGGGGTATCTGCCCGAGATCAAAGGGGTGGGGGAATCCCTGGAGGGCTATGACGCGATTGTCTTGGGAACTCCCGTCTGGTGGTACACCCTGGCTCCTGCAATGAGGTCGTTCCTGCAGGCTTATGCTTGGGAGGGCAAAACCGTTTATCCGTTTGCGACAAACGGGGGATGGCTCGGGCATGTTTTTGAGGATTATAAAGAATGCTGCGACGGTGCGGTCCTCCATCGCGGGCTCAATGTGGAGCTTGAAGGAACGATCATGAAAACGCCTCGCGAGGCGATTGAGGCATGGGCCGAATCCCTGATCGCATAAAATTCGGATGGAGAGAGCCATCGCGCCCCGTCTTCGGACGGGGCGCGATGGCAAGCGGGCTTCTCGGAAAGGAAGGCCACAGCGAAAGAGCGGTCGGAGAGGGGTGATGCAGCGCAGGCTAAAAAGTCACGGTCTTGGTCACGTTCATCATGCGCTCGATGTATTCCGCATTCGCATCCTTCAACGAGAAGATGCCCATGGTGTTGCCGGTTTC
This sequence comes from Actinomycetes bacterium, assembly GCA_023429565.1. Classification (GTDB taxonomy): domain Bacteria; phylum Actinomycetota; class Coriobacteriia; order Coriobacteriales; family Eggerthellaceae; genus JAEWQO01. The sequence continues at coordinate 1,122 of JAEZDJ010000037.1, read as the reverse complement.
CTCGTTGTAGATGCTTTTCAGGAACGGCATGAGTGTCACCGCCTGTTCAAAAAGCTCAGGATCATCTTCGAGGTCAACGGTGCCGCTGATGCGAATCCAGTCAGCTCCCTTGCACCCGACAATCTGCACATGGGGGTTCGCGACGATTTGTTTGTAAACGTCCTTGAAGGTTCCGACGCCGAAATATTCCTTTCCCTTGAAGTCCATGTGAAAGGAGACGGGGCGGCAGGCAGGCCGGTCTCCGTCAACGGTGGTCAGATAGAAGGTGCCGCAGCCATCAAGGTAGTCATGCAGTTCTTGCGTCTCGCTCATGGAAGTTCCCTTTCGTCGGTTTGAACTTTACGGTTCAATTATCTATACTGGTACAGATAAATGAAGTACGATTTTTTTGGATACCTAGTACCATGCTTGATATCGAGGTGCACGACATGAAGGAAGACCTCTACGGCAGATGTCCCTATGTCACCGCGCAGAAGCTCTTGGCCGGAAAATGGTCCATCATCATCCTCCATCACGTGAGCGAAGGCCCCATTCGGTTTAACGAGCTGTTGCGTCGTCTGCCTCAGATGACCCATGCCACCCTTTCGAAGCAGTTGAAGATTCTTGAGGGACATGACCTCATTGTTCGTACCGAGCATCCTCAGATTCCTCCGAAAGTGGAGTACTCTCTCAGCCCGATAGGCGAGCGGTTCAAGCCGGTGCTTGACAGCCTGGAAGAGTGGGGCGATGAGTACATAGCCTATCGTCGCGATGGCGAAATCGGCTGAGGCGAGGCGGGGGAGAACAGTCGTTTTAGGCTGTGCGTCGCTGGGCCGTCTGCGGTCGACAGGGGAGTTCCAAACATGCTTACCTGCGGATGGGGGCCGGCGCGCGCTGCAATTCAGGGAGCACGACGGGCCCGTGGTGGTCGGGGCCGATTTGGTCATCTTCTGTTTGTGAAGTGGACGGCATGCTGTTTGGGATGGGAAGCTCTTTTCGCCACTCCGTTCATGGTAGGGTGTGTGTGAATGCCGACGAGGCTGTCGGGAAGTGTCTGAGGGTCGTTCTCGGAGGGATCGAGCCAAACTCATGGAAAGATAGGAATGCTCATGCCAGATTACGTCATTGTGACCGAGTCGGGAG